>NZ_JAINZW010000003.1 GCF_020026895.1 Novilysobacter selenitireducens | reverse complement strand
GTCCGCGAGAGTGCGGCCTAACAATTCGTTCAAGCCGAACTTGCTTCGCTACACCAACAACGTGGCAGGTAAAGCTTGCCACGTTGTCGGCTACGCTACGCAAGTCGGCTTAACTCAGGCGTTAGGCCTCATATGATCAGTCGCGACCATTGGGCTTCACAGAGCGGGGCGTATGGTGGTCGCTCCTAACCAGAGGAGACGTGCCATGGTGAAAGTAGCGCTGTTCGTCCGCTTGGAAGCCAAGCCCGGGAAAGAGAGAGAAGTAGAGCAGTTTCTGCTAGGTGGGCTTCCACTGGTTCAGGCGGAGCCTGCCACTACTGCATGGTTCGGCATTCGTCTCGGGCCATCCACGTTCGGCATTTTTGACGCCTTTCCCGACGAGGCGGGCCGTCAGGCTCATCTTGCTGGCAAGGTTGCCGCTGCCCTCATGGCCCAGGCTAGCGACCTCTTTTCCGCGCCGCCGACCATCGAGAAGGTTGACGTTTTAGCTGCAAAACTGCCTGGTTCGTGAAGCCTAGCCAGGCGCGCCAGCCGACCGTTTTTTTTGCTTTGTATTCCGCGGGCATGAGGCCTAACAATTCGTCCAAGCCGACGTCGCTTCGCGGCGCGGCTTAACTCAGCAACCGTCTTGTCCACCGGATGCTCTAGGCGGCGATCGCATCGCCTTCCGCGAATCGCCGCTCATCCGGCGCCGGCTCCGGCGGCTCTTCTTCGGGAAGCTCCCAGTCACTCGGCCAACACCGCGTTGGCTGTACGTCTCTACTGTTGCGCAGCCCATTTCAGGCGCATTCATGGCGCTTCCAATGGCTCGGGTCCCGTTCGCAAGGGTACGCGTGGCGCTCAACGCGGCATCGGTGACGCTCTGAGCGGAACGCTAGGCCCGCTCCGGTGCAGCGCCGGCGTTCCCGTTGGCACCGGTGGCGCGTTTGGCGGCATGCACGGCGCTCCGGGCGCCTCGCGCGCCTGTGCCGAGGGCATCGCCGCGACTTTAAGCGGCAACGATGCCGCTTTTTTCGCCACCGCCGCCACTTGAGGTGGCGACGCTGACCTTTCAAGCGGCGGCATTGCCACTTGCCTGGAGGCGGATGGCCCTTGGAGTGGCATGGCTGCGCCTTTGGGGTGCACCCGTGGCGCGGGGCGACTCACTGGCCGCATTTTCCACGGACACCCTGCGTGCTGGTGGTTGCCGCGATAGACACTGCCGGGCATGGCAGGATGGCGGCCCCTCGCCCTGCGGACCTGCCATGCGGACACCCCTGCTGCGGACCTGTGTTGCCACCCTGGCGTTTGCCGTGCTCGCGGCCGCGTGCGCCCACGGCGGGCCCGGTGCGCTGCCCGGTGGGGCGACGTTCGTGGTTGTCCGGCATGCCGAAAAGACCAGCGAGCCCGATGACCCGCCACTCACCGCGGCGGGACTGGCGCGGGCCCAGGCGCTGGCGGGCTGGCTGGATGGGCGGCCGCTGGCGGCGGTCTACGCGACCGGCTACCGGCGCACCCAGCAGACGGCCGCGCCAGCCGCGGCACGCAAGGGCCTGACGATCACGACCTACGATGCGAAGCAGCCCGCGGCGCAATTCGCGGACGCGCTCCGGAGCCGGCACGTCGACGGCACGGTACTGGTGGTGGGCCACAGCAACACCGCCCCGGACATTGCCGCGGCGTTGTGCCGCTGCGTGGTGGCACCAATGCCGGAAACCGAGTACGGCCGCCGCATGGTGGTGACGGTCAGCGCCGAAGGCAGTGCCACGCTGGACGTGTCGAATCCGCCGTGAGGCCCCTGCCCGCCTGGACCGGCGACACGATGGCGCTGCGCGAGCAGCAGGTCGAACTGGCTGCGCGCGTATCGCTGCATGACGCACTGCCCTGCCCGCTGCGGCGCATTGCCGGGCTGGATGTCGGCTTCGAGGACGGCGGTGCCACCACGCGCGCGGCGGCGGTGCTGATCGACGCGCGCACTGGAAGCGTCATCGAGCAGCATGTCGCGCGGATCGAAACGCGCATGCCCTACATCCCGGGCTTCCTCAGCTTCCGCGAGCTGCCGGCGCTGGTTGAAGCACTGGCGATGCTGTCGTCGACGCCGGACCTGGTGTTTGTCGACGGGCATGGCGTGGCGCATCCCCGCGGGCTGGGCGTGGCCGCACACATCGGCGTGGAAACCGGTCTGCCGGTGATCGGTGTCGCCAAGAAGGTGCTGGTGGGCGAGTTCGAGGAGCCCGGCCCGATGCCGGGCGATCGCACCCCGTTGCTCTACAAAGGGCAGCGCATCGGCACGGTGCTGCGCAGCAAACTGCGTTGCCGGCCGCTGATCGTGTCGCCGGGCCATCGCGTCAGCCACGAGACCGCGTTCGAGCAGGTATTGGTACGGCTGGCCGGCTACCGCCTGCCCGAGCCCACGCGCCTGGCCGATCGCCTGGCGTCGCGTCGCGACGCCGCGAGCCGTGCCTGAGCCAACGACGCAACGCAGCGTCGCCGCGATGTAGCCCGCCGCCAAGCGCAGGCGTGGCAGTCTGGCGGCCCCGAGACTTCCGGAGCCGCCCGTGACCACCGTGATCGCCCCGCGCGTGCATGACATCGGCGGCTTCGAAGTCCGCCGCGCCGTCCCCTCGATCCAGGCACGCAGCGTCGGGCCGTTCGTGTTCGTTGACCACATGGGCCCGGCGGTGTTCGAACCCGGCACCGGCATCGACGTACGCCCGCACCCGCACATCGGCCTGGCGACAGTGACCTACCTTTGGTCGGGCACCATCCGCCATCGCGACACGCTGGGCAGCCTGCAGGACATCACCACCGGCGACGTCAACTGGATGACGGCCGGGCGCGGCATCGCCCATTCCGAGCGCACGCCGGACACCCTGCGTGCAGGGTCGCACCCGCTGCACGGGATGCAGACCTGGGTGGCCCTGCCGCGCAGCGTCGAGGAAGCCGCGCCGGCGTTCCATCACCACCCTTCCGCGACGATTCCGCAGCAGCGCCGCGATGGCGCATGGCTGCGTGTCGTAGCCGGTCGCGGCTATGGCGAGGAGTCGCCGGTGGCCGTGTTCGCCGACACGCTGTACGTGGCGATCGACCTGGCGCCGGGCGCGGAACTGGCCATCGACGACAGCCATCGCGAACGGGCGCTCTACGTGCTGGAAGGCCAGGCGCAGCTGGACGGTGCCGACCTGCCGGAGAAGCACCTGGTGCTGCTGGACGAAGGCGGCCGGCCGCGGCTGCGGGCGCTGACGCCGGTCAAGGCGATGCTGCTGGGCGGCGAGCCGCTGGATGGGCCGCGACACCTGTGGTGGAACTTCGTGTCCAGCTCGAAGGAGCGCATCGAGCAGGCCAAGGAGGACTGGGTGGCGGGCCGGTTCGGCCACGTGCCGGGGGACGACGAGTTCATCCCGCTGCCGGAGCGATAGCGCGACCGCTCGTCGGTTTCTCCGGAAACTGAATCGGGACCATTTGTCAATCCCCCGCGACTGGACTATGTTGCACCTGCAACACGTGTGCAATGCACGTGAAGATGTGGAACAACCCAGGGGGAAATCGATGAAGATGTCGGCACGAAGCTTGCCGTTCCTGCTGCTGCTCGGGGTCGCGGCGCAGGCACAGGCCCAGGACCCGAATGCGTGCCCGCAATTGCCGGTCGACTCGGGCCTGGCATGGCAGCACCAGGCCGCAGGCGATTCGGAGTTCTGTCGCGCACTGCGCGAGGACGGCACCGAGGCGTTCGGGATGGTGATCGGGCGCGACTCGCCGTTCGAGCCCAACCGCAGCAACCGTGAAGAAACGGGGCGGATCGACGGCCGTGAGGTGCAGTGGTACCGCGCCGAGCTGGCCCTCAAGCCGGGCGTGGAAGCGCGCGAGACGCTGGTGGAACTGCCGGATGGCCGCGTGGCGCATATCTGGCTGCAGGCGAAATCGGCGCAGGACCTGCGAGCGGCCTTCGGGCAGGCTGAAGGGCTGCGGTTCGGGGCGCCTCGCGATACGCAGGTGGCTTCGGGTCAGTAAGCCGCCAGCCTGGTGCCAGAGAACAGACGGGCCATGTCGTCGGACATGGCCCTTTTTCTTTCGGTGGCGCGGGCCGCGCGCGGGACGAAAGGGCCATCACTTCCAGGACGGGTCCGGCGCTTTCGCCCGGACGACGGCCTGGGACGTATTGGCACTAGAACCGGCCTTCCTGGAAGTCCACGAACGCCTGCATCAGCTCCTGCCGGGTGTTCATGACGAAGGGGCCATGGCGTGCGACAGGCTCGCGCAGGGGACGGCCTGCGACCAGGATGACGCGCGCTCCGTCGTCGCCGGCGCGCAGCACGAGGCGATCGCCACCGCCCAGCACCGCCAGCGTCTGCGCCGGCAGCGCGCGCGCATCCTCGCCCTCGCCTACCGCGACCTCGCCTTCATAGGCATAGGCGAACACGTTGTGTCCGGCCGGTAGCGCGTACTCCCACGCTGCCCCACGCTCCAGCGCGATATCCAGATACAGCGGCTCCGTCGCCGGCTGCGCGATCGGGCCGGCGGCGTCGCCGACGGTGCCGGCGATCACCTTCACCGACACACCGGGCGCGGGCTCGACCTGCGGGATGCGGTCGGGCGCGAACTCCTGGTAGCGCGGCGCGGTCATCTTCTCCCGCCCCGGCAGGTTCACCCACAGCTGGAAGCCGCGCATGCGGCCTTCCTCCTGCTCGGGCATCTCCGAGTGCACCAGCCCGCGCCCGGCGGTCATCCACTGCACGCTGCCGGGCACCAGCACGCCCTCGTTGCCGTGGTTGTCCTTGTGCCGCATGCGGCCGTCCAGCATGTAGGTCACGGTCTCGAAGCCGCGGTGCGGGTGCTCGGGAAAGCCCGCCAGGTAGTCTTCGGGCCGGTCGGTGCCGAACTCGTCCAGCAGCAGGAACGGGTCGAGATCGGGCAACTGCGGGCTGCCGATCACGCGGGTGAGCTTGACGCCCGCGCCGTCGGACGCGGGCATGCCGCGGACGGTGCGGGTGATGCGGGCGGCTGGGGCAATCGCGTTCATCGGCGGGCTCCGGTCAGGTCGGGGCGCCACGTCGGCGCCGGCTCCAAGGATGGTGCCACCGCGCAGCAGCGCCAGCCGGTGCGCTGCAAACCACTGTTCCATCCCGGCAACGGCCGGGTTGAAACATGCGCCGTGCCCTGTTACCGCCGGGTCAACCGCCAGCAGCGGTGGATGCGCGGGTTGCGCTCGAAGTCCGGCGGGATCGTCGATGCCGAGATGTCCTCGATGTGCGCGAATTCCGACACGGCCGCCTCGTCCAGCTTGAAGCGACGGAAATTGTTGGAGAAGTACAGCACGCCGTCGCGCGCCAGGCGGGCCACGGCGGCACGCAGCAACGGCACGTGCGCGGCCTGGATGTCGAAGTCGTCGGCGCGCTTGGAGTTGGAGAACGTCGGCGGATCGCAGAACACCAGGTCGTACTCGGCCGTGTCGGCCTGCAGCCATGCCAGCGCGTCGGCCTGCACCAGCCGATGGCGGGCGCCACCGAACCCGTTCTCCTGCAGGTTGTCGGCACACCACTGCAGGTAGGTCGCCGACAGGTCCACAGTGGTGGTCTGCCGCGCGCGCCCGGCGGCCGCGTGTACGGTGGCTGCGCCGGCGTAGCCGAACAGGTTGAGGAAGCGGGTGTCTTCGGCTTCTTCTGCAATACGCAGGCGCAGCGGCCGGTGGTCGAGGAACAGGCCCGTGTCGAGGTAGTCGAACAGGTTGACGCGCAGGCGCACGTCGCCCTCGCGGACCACCAGCATGCCCTGCCCGGTGCGCGCGCCGCCGACATCCGCGTACTTGCTGCCGCCCTTTCCGCGGGCACGGGTCTTGAGCGCGACACGCTCGCGCGGAACGGCGAATACCTCGCGCGCGGCCGCAGTGAGCTCGCCCAGGCGGCGGCGCTGATCGGCCTCCGGCACCGTGGCGGGCGCGGCGTACTCCTGCACGTGCAGCCAGGCATCGGACTCATTGCCGTCGGCAGGCTGGTAGATGTCGATGGCGGCCGAGTATTCGGGCAGGTCGGCATCGTAGGCGCGGTAGCAGGTGACGCCCTCGCGCTGGCGCCACGCCTTGAGCTTGCGCAGGTTGCGGCGCAGGCGGTTGGCGACCATCTGCGCGCCGTCGCTGAGGGTCGGCGCCGCTTGCGTGCTGTCTCCGCTGTCTGCACCCTCGCGGCGGGCCGGGGCGATCGGGTCGCACACGATCAGCGTGCACTCCAGCGCGCCGTTGAAGATCTGGTAGCGCTTGCCGGCGCGCAGGCCGGTGGCGCGGGCCAGTTCGGCATCGCCGCACAGCAGGCTGGCGCGCCAGTCGGGCACGGCGCGGCGCAGGGCGTCGCCGAGGGCGCGGTAGAGCGCGGGGTCGGCGGCAAGGCGCGCGTCGTAGGGGGGGTTGCTGACGACGAGGCCGGGGGTGGCGCCTGCAGGTTCGGGCCGGCTGGGTTGTTGCTCTTGATCGTCATTCCCGCGAAGGCGGGAATCCATGGACGTCGCTTCTGCGTTTTCCTTCGCACGTGCCCATGGGCTGTTTGCCTTGCCCGCAGCGACGTCGCCGCCGGGGTTTTCCAACGTCACTGGGTTCCCGCCTTCGCGGGAATGACGGTTTGGGAGGGCCGAGGTGTCCGCAGTGACGTCCTCGTTGCGACCTTCCAACGTCCATGGTTCCCCGCCTTCGCGGGAATGACGGCTTCGGGAGGGCGACGCAAGCGCGGGGGCGCCCAGCGTCGCAACATCGCCCACCTGCCAGTCGATGACACCCGCGAGCCCCGCCATCACCGCATTGTCCTGCGCGGCGCGAATGGCGTGGGGGTCGAGGTCGCGGCCGGTAAATGCCGGACGCAACGCGGCCATGCCCACGCGCTCGCGGCCCCGGGCCTGGATGACCAGCAGGTCCCAGGCCGGCGCGTCGAAACCTCGCCAGCGCGTCGGCGGTCGTTCGCCGTGGCGCTGCAGGCCGGGGGCCACGTCGGCGGCCATCAGCGCGCCTTCGATCAGCAGCGTGCCGCTGCCGCACATCGGGTCCAGCAGTGCGCCGCCGTCGGCGTACACCTGTGGCCAGCGGCCACGCAGGAGCACGGCCGCAGCCAGGGTTTCCTTGAGCGGCGCCTCGCCCTGTTTCTGCCGCCAGCCGCGGCGATGCAGCGGGCCGCTACCGAGGTCGACCGACAGGATCGCGCGACCCTTGCGCACCACGAGGTTGAGACGCAGGTCGGGCGCGTCGAGGTCGACATCGGGTCGGCTTCCGGTCTGGGCGCGCATGACGTCGACGACCGCGTCCTTGACCCGCTGCGCGGCGAAGCGCGCGTGGGTGATGCCGGTGCCGGACACGTGCGCGTCGACAGCGAGTGTGTGGTGCGGCGCCAGGTGGTCGGCCCATGGCAGCGCCGCTGCCCCGGTGTACAGCGCAAGCTCGTCGGCGCACTCGAACTCGGTGAGCGGCCACAGCACGCGCGACGCCAGCCGCGACCCCATCACCGCGCGCTGGGCGTCGGCCAGCGTGCCTTCGACATTGACGCCGCTGACGGTGGCCGTGGCGCGCGCGCAGCCAAGGGCGACCAGCTCGTCGGCGAGGAGGTATTCGAGGCCTTTGCCGCAGCTGGCGAAGAATTTCACTGGGGATTTCCGGAAGTCGGTTCGTGGGCGGATGGAACGGGTACGACCTTGGAGCGGCGTCGTTTCATCGACCGCTCGCCCATCCCCGGTGCGGGACAGGCTGTCCCGGGTTCACAGCGTCGCGAGCAACGCTGCGAACGCGTCGGCGCTGGCGTCGACGTGGGCGGAGAGGCGGTGGCTATCGTCGACCAGGTGCAGGCGGGCGTTGCGGGTACGCGCCCAGTCGACGACGTGGTCGGCCGGGATCAGCTCGTCGTGCCAACCGTGGATGATCGCGGTCGGCACGCGCGCGGCGTCCAGCGGATGGGCTTCGTGCAGTCGGATCGGCGGCGCCATCAGGAACAGGCCGGCGACCGGCACCTGCAGCGACACCAGCCCGGAGATGAAGGCACCCAGGCTCGAACCGGCCAGCACCAGCGGGCCGCGCGCGGCAGCCTCGCGGGCGCGCTCAAGCAGGCGCTGACGGCGGGCGGCGACGTCGCCCAGCTCGCTGACCTCGCGCATCGCGTCAAGGTCGGTGTAGTCGGGGCGCTCGTGGGTCCAGCCCAGGCGCTGCGCGACTTCGGCCAGGGCGGTGACCTTGGTGGCGTCGGGTCCGCTTTCGAAACCGTGGGAGAGGATGCAGTGTCCGCGCATGTGGTGACCGGGTCGTGTTGCGCCCGGAGTCGCGGGCAGGTGTGCTTTCGGAGTGCAGGAACGTCAGGACTCGGCGGTGACCGCGTCGCCCAGGCGGATCGCCCCGCCCTCGAGGATGCGCGCGCACAGCCCGCCCATCCCCCGCATCGCGTTGTAACCGCCGGGACCTAGCGCCTCTTCCATGCGCGAGCACGGATCGCAGGCGTCGGTCCCTTCCAGCAGCACATTGCCGATGCGGAAGCGACGGCCTTTCAGCGCGATCAGCGGCAGTCCGGAGACCACCAGGTTGCGCCGCAACAGCGAGGCCTCGACCGAAGCGTGGCCCGACAGCGCCGCGATCACGGGCAGGTGCTCGGCCTGGATCAGCGTCACGCCGCGCTTGCCGCTGCCGCCGCGGTAGCGGTCGCCGACCAGGCCGCCGCCGGTGCCGGCTTCGACCTCGGCCACCTCCCGCATCGGCGTGTTGCGCGCGGGGCGCACCCCGATCCATTCCACCCGTCCGGGTCGCGGCAGCGTCGCCATCAGGCGACCCAGTTCGGAGTCGGCGGGCGGCAGCTTCACGCGGGGCTCCGGGCGGGCGGGACGGGGCGCGATGGTAGCATCCGGCCCCATGCTGCCCGACCTGCCGCCGCCCGCCGTGGACGTGCTTTACGACCCGCTTCCGTACGAGTCGCGGCTGGACGCGCGGCCCGTCTCGCAGGTCGACCTGGTGGTCATCCACTGCACCGAGGTGCCGGACCTGGCGCGCTCGCGCCGTTTCGGCGAGGAGGTGCTCTACCCCGCCTCCGGTACCGGCAACAGCGGCCACTACTACGTCGACCGCGACGGCAGCCTCCATCAGTACGTGTCGGCCGGCCGCACCGCGCACCACACACGGGGCTACAACCCGCGTTCGGTCGGGATCGAGCTGGTCAACACCGGGCGCTACCCGAACTGGCTGGACTCGCGCCACCAGGCGATGGACGAGCCGTACACCGACGCCCAGATCGCCTCGCTCATCGCACTGCTGCAACGCCTGCGTGCCGACCTGCCGGCGCTGCGCTTCATTGCCGGGCACGAGGACCTGGACACGACGACGGTCGAGGCCACCGACGATGCCTCCGTGCAGGTGCACCGCAAGCGCGACCCGGGCCCGTTGTTCCCGTGGCGGCAGGTGCTGGACGCGGTACCGCTGCAGCGCCTGCAGCCCTGAGGCGGCGCCGGGGGGCGCAAGGACCGGCCGCTATACTGCGCGCCCCGCTTTGCTGCCTCCGACCCCATGACCCCACCGCCCTCCGAGCCCGGACTGCCCCTGCACGAGCCGGTCGTCCACGAGCTGGTCCAACTGCTCTCGCTGGAGCGGCTGGAGGACAACCTGTTCCGTGGCCAGAGTCGCGACATCGGGACCAAGTACGTGTTCGGCGGGCAGGTGCTGGGCCAGGCGCTGTCGGCCGCGCAGGCGACGATGACCACGCCGCGCGGCGCGCACTCGCTGCACGCCTACTTCCTCAAGGCCGGCGACATCGAGGCGCCGATCGTCTACCAGGTCGACCGAACGCGCGATGGCGGCAGTTTTTCGGTGCGCCGGGTGACGGCGATCCAGCACGGCCAGCCGATTTTCTTCCTCGCCGCTTCGTTCCAGCGCGAGGAAGGCGGCGGCGAGCACCAGCTGTCGATGCCCGAGGTGCCCGGTCCGGAAGACATCGACCCCGCCCCCGCCGTGCCCGACAAGGTGATGGCGACGCTGCCCACCAAGATCCAGCGCTGGCTGTCGCGGCAGGGGCCGTTCGAGTTCCGCCACGTCTACCCGCGCGACGAACTCAAGCCGCCCAAGCGCCCGCCCTACCAGCAGGTCTGGTTCCGCCTGAGCGAGCGCGTCGGCGACGCGCCCGAGCTGCACCGCGCGCTGCTGGCCTACGCCAGCGACTTCCACCTGCTGGGTACGGCGACGTTCCCGCACGGCATCAGCTACTACCAGCCCAACGTGCAGATGGCCTCGCTGGACCACGCGCTGTGGTTCCACCGCCCGTTCCGCGCCGATGAGTGGCTGCTGTACTCGATCGACAGCCCCAGCGCGCAGGGCGGGCGCGGGCTGGCGCGCGGGCAGATCTTCGACCGCCAGGGCCGGCTGGTCGCCAGCACGGCGCAGGAAGGCCTGATCCGCGTGGTCGAGGACGCCAAGGCTGCCGCGCACGTACCGGCGAAGGACTGAGGGTTAGAGGATGCGCCAGGTATTCAGCAGCCCGCGGCTGGAGAACGTCGAGCAGGTTGCCCGGTTGCTTGAGGATGCGGGTATCGAAACCCGCATCACCGACGGGCGCTCCTACAAGGGCAACCGCCGTCGCAACTTCAGTTACGGCAGCGCCGATGCCGACGCCAAGCCGGCGGTGTGGGTGGTGCGATCGGACGACCAGGTTCGCGCGCGCACGCTGCTGCGCGATGCCGGGCTTATCGATTCGACCCGCCCCACCGACAGCTACCTGGCCCCGACCTTCCGCACCGAGCCGGCCGCCGGCCCGCGCAAGTCGGGCGTCCAGAGCCGCGCGGCGCGCATCAAGCTGGTGCTGCTGGGCGGCATCGCCATCGGCGTGGCCTTCATGGTCCACCACATGCTGACCAACCGCCCGCCGCAGCAGGAGGCCGCCGGGCCGTTCGACGGCAGCATCGCGCCGGTGTTGCTGCCGGTGGCGCGCGCGGTGTTCGAGCACGAACTGCCCTCGGCGCGCCTGACCACGGTGTGCCTGAGCATCGACGGCAAGGACGCGCCGCAAGAGATGCTGGAAGCGCTGTATCGCCAGGGCATGGTGGTCGCGCCGGGGTCGACGTGCGTGCGCAACCCCGACGAGGACGTGGGCAGCCAGCATCGCAGCGGCCGCGAGGCGCTGCTGCTGGACGTGACGCGCTTCCGGCCCACAGCCCCCGACGAAGGCGAGGTCGAGTACACCGCCTACCACCACCGGATGTTCGGCGACTACAAGACGCTGCGGGTGCAGCGGGTCGACGGCCGCTGGGAGGTGATCGAGGTGGTCCGCCACGTGTCGAGCTGACGTCCGCGGGACGGTGCCCCGGTCGCATCGCACCCGGTCACATCGGCCGGCGCGGCGCGTCCCTGGAGGCATCCCGTCCGCGCCATGATGGAGCCCGCCATGCCCAGCGCCCTCGCCCCTTCGCACGCCGTCCTTGCGCCCACGACCGATGTCGAAGCGGTCATCCGCGAGCACCTGCCCGCCGCCGCGCAGGGCGACACCGATGCCTACGGCCGGATCGTCGCCGCGTGCCAGAACCCGGTGACCGCCATCGCGCTGGCCATCGTGCGCGACGTGCCGGCCAGCCAGGACATCGCCCAGGACGCCTTCATCAGCGCGTGGCGACACCTGCAGCGGCTGCAGAACCCCGCCAGCTTCCTGCCGTGGCTGCGGCAGATCACCCGCAACCTGGCGCGCGACCACCTGCGCGCGCGCGTCCGGGGCGGCGTGCCGGTTGATGACGCCGATGCGGTGATCGAAGCCGCTGCGGACCCCGCCCCTGACCCGCTGCACCAGGCGCTGGAGGACGAACGCCAACTGATGGCGGCCGAGCTGATCTCCGCGCTGCCCGACGACAGCCGCGAAGTGCTGCTGCTGTACTACCGCGAGGGCCAGCGCTCACAACAGGTAGCCGCGTTGCTGGGGCTGAGCGACGCCGCGGTGCGCAAGCGGCTGTCGCGCGCCCGGGCCACGGTGCGTGATGAACTGCTGGCGCGCTTCGGCGAGTTCGCGCGCAGTTCCGCACCCGCCGCGGCGTTCGCCGGCATCGTCACCAGCGCACTGGTGCTGGCCAGTCCGCCCGCGGCCGCCGCCGGCATCCTGTCGATCGGTGCTGCCGCAGGTGCCAAGACGTTCGGCAAGGTGCTGCTGGGGGCGGCCGGGAGCATCGGGTTTGCGCTGCTGGCGGCGCTCGCGGGGGTTTACCTGGGCCTGCGGCGCCAGCTGAAGGGCGCGATCGACGCCGCCGAACGCCATGCACTGATCCGCAGCTCCGTGGTGTGCGCGCTGGCGTCGGTCGGGTTCATCATCACGATCACGGCCTTGGCGGCGGAAAGCAAAGGTTGGTTGTGGCCCGTGGTCGCCACGGCCGTGTTCATGGCGACGGTGTTCTGGCAGGCGATGGTGGTGCAGCCGCGCGCACTGCAACGGCGGCACGCGCGCGAGGCGGCCCTGGACCCGACGGGCGCCGCGCGTCGCCGCCGCCGGGAGAAGGCGATCGCTTGGATCGGCGCCGTGGTGGGTTTCACCTGCGGCATCGGCGGGCTGCTGCTGGGACTGGTCTCGTCCGGCCGGATCTGAGCACGAGGCGACCCGCGGCACGCGTCTACACCGTCATTCCAGCCGTAGCCCGATCCATCCTGCGCATCGCAATGGACACAAAAAAGCCCGCGTTTCCGGAAGGGGACGCGGGCGTCCGGTTTCACGCAGTCAGGCGTCAGCGACGCGCGTGCTGCAGGTCGACCAGCCTCAGGTAGCCGTCCCGGTCCTCGTCCATGAAGGCGAACATCTTCGCCATGCGCGGCATGCCCGACTCGACCTCTGCGCGGCTCAACCGGCCGTCCTTGTCGGCGTCGGCCTCGATGAAGTTCTGCTGCATCCGCTCGGCGTGCCTGGACTTCCATTCGGCGCGCCGCGCTTCGGCGGCAGCCATCAGTTCGCTGCGCACCAGGTAGCCGTCCCGATTGGCGTCGGTGGCATCAAAGCGTGCGGCGAAGCGCTCGTCGCCGGAGGCCTCGACCTTGCTGATGCGGCCGTCGCCATCCGTATCGAGCTTCAGCACGTGGCCCATGCCGCCGCGGTGACCGCCCCGGCGGCCCTGCTTCCACTGCGGGCGTTCGCCGGCGTCGATACGGCCGTCGCCGTTCTTGTCCATAGCGTAAAAATGCTCGGCCAGGCGCGGGTGCGCGGCGGCCTCGCTGCGGTCGATGGCGCCGTCGCCGTTGGTGTCGAACCTGGCCATGCGTTGGCCGCGCTCGGCCTTGCCGCGCGTGCCGTCTTGCGCGACGTCCTGCGGGGCAGCCACGGCCACGCCGACCAGTGCGGCGGCAATGGCCGCGGTCAGGAAGGTGTAACGGTTCATGCATGTCTCCGGTGTGTGGCGCGGCGTTGCGCCGATGGTGGAGTCAACGCACGCGGCGCGGCGCGGTTGACGTGGCCCCGACCACGTTCAGCCGGGCGACAGCGCGGGCGCCGCCGGCGCTATGCTGCCCGCCATGGGCAACACGCCGGACACCGACGACCTGCGCCTGTTCCACACCGGCGAGCACCCGTGCGGCTACTGGCCCGACCGCTACGCCCGCGACCTGGTGCTGGACCCGCGTGATCCGCGGCTGCCCGAGTGGTACCCGATGGCGCTGGGCTGGGGCTTCCGACGCTCCGGCGACATCGTCTACCGGCCGCACTGCCGGCGCTGCCGCGCCTGCACCGCGGTGCGAATTCCCGTCGACCGCTTTGCACCGGACCGTGCACAGCGCCGCTGCCTGTCGCGCAACCGCCACGTGACCACCCGCGTGCAACCGGCGCAGCGCAGCGAGGAGCACCTGGCGCTGTACCGGCGCTACCTCGCCGCGCGCCACGCCGGCGGTGGCATGGACGGCCATGGCGCGGTCGAGTTCGAGCAGTTCCTGATCGGGCGCTGGAGCGACAGCCGGTTCCTTGAGATGCGCGAGGACGGCCGGCTGCTGGCCGTGGCGGTGACCGATCTGGCCGACGACGCGCTGTCGGCGGTCTACACCTTCTTCGACCCCGATCCCGGGCTGGCTGCACGCGGACTGGGCACGCTGGCGATCCTGCGGCAGATCGAATGGGCACGACGCGAGCAGCGCCTGCACCTGTACCTGGGGTACTGGATCGACGGGCACGGCAAGATGGACTACAAGCGCCGCTTCCGCCCGCTGGAGCGATTCGACGGTCGCAGCTGGCGCGATTTCGACGAGGCAGACTTTCCATGAATTTCCGTTTGCGGCCGGCACTGGCCGGCCTGTTCGCCGCGCTGGTCCTGTCGGGCTGCGTGCGCGTCAATGTCCATGGCGACCCCGATGCCTACCTCCGTTCCATGACGCCGCTGCGGGTGGCGACCTACAACACGTCCCTCTATGAAGAATCCGCCGGCGGCCTGATCCGGCGCCTGGAATCGGGCGATGCGAAGGCCTCCGCGGTCGCGGCGGTGCTGCAGCGCGTACGGCCCGACATCGTGCTGCTCAACGAGTTCGATTTCGACGCGGGCCAGCGCGCCGCCGACCTCTTCCAGCGCCGCTACCTGGAGCAGCCGCAGCCCGGAGGCGGCGACGCGCTGCACTACCCGTACCGCTACCTGGCGCCGGTCAATACCGGCGTACCCAGCGGCCTGGACCTGGACCGCGATGGCCAGGCGCGCGGTGGCGTGGTCGATGACCGCGCGCGCGGCAACGATGCGTGGGGCTACGGCCTGCATCCCGGGCAATACGGAATGCTGGTGCTGTCGCGCCACCCGATCGATGCGCAGGCTGCACGCACGTTCCAGACGGTGAAGTGGAGTGCGATGCCGGGCGCTCGCCAGCCGCGCGACCCCGCCACGGACCGACCGTGGTACCCGCCGGAGGTGTGGTCGCAGCTGCGGCTGTCGTCCAAGTCGCACTGGGACGTACCGGTGCGCACGCCGCGCGGCACGTTGCACGTGCTGGCCTCGCACCCCACGCCGCCGGTGTTCGACGGGCCGGAGGACCGCAACGGCGCCCGCAACCACGACGAGATCCGGCTGTGGAGCGAGTACCTCTCCAACGAGGCCGCGGATTGGCTGTGCGATGACCGCGGGACCTGCGGCGGGCTGCCGGCCGATGCGCATTTCGTGATCGCCGGTGACCTCAACAACGATCCGCACGACGGCGATGGCCACCACGCCGCGATCCGCAACCTGCTGTCGCATCCGCGGGTCAATGGTGCCGTCGAGCCGCGCAGCGAAGGCGCGCGGGTCGTGGCCGAGTCGTATGGCATGGCGCGAACGGGCGATGCGTCGACCCACACCGGCGACTTCGGCCCGCGCGTGGGCACGCTGCGGCTGGACTACGTGCTGCCTTCCCGCAGCCTGCGCGTGGTGGACGCGGGGGTGTTCTGGCCGGCACCCGACTCGGCGGGAGCGGCCGTCACCGAGGCCAGCGACCACCGCCTGGTGTGGGTGGATCTGGAACTGCCGTAGAGCCGCTCGCTCGCCGCCCGTCCGAACACTGCGGGAGCCCTGCACGCCGATGCGGTGCACGACGTTGTAGGCATGTCCCCGGTTTCGGGCTTGGACTCGCTTGGAGATCGAGCCGCGTACCGGAGTAGACGGGCCGCCACGGACGCCGGCTTCGCCGAACCCTTATCCGTCGCTGCGCGCCACCTTCTCCCGAAGGGAGAAGGACAGCTGCGCGGCGTGTACCACCTTACTTCCCGCCGCTGGCGCTCTGCTTGTCGGTCTTCTGTCCGTCAGCCTTCCGCGTGTCCGCATCCTTGCTGGCGGTGCCGGTGCTGTCCGGGGAGCCGGCGGCAGCCGGCGCTTTCACGGGCCTCGCGCCCGCCGCCAGGCCCGCAGGCGTAGACGCGGCATCCGCCGGTGAAGCAGCGTCATCCGTTGCCACCTGCCCGGCCTTGGCATTCGCTTCTTCAACCACCGGCGCGACGGCAGCGGTGCGCGGCCCGAAGCCGAAAGCCTCATCCCCGCGCGCGGACACGATCATGCGCACCATGCTGGTGGGCACCATCAGTTCCAGATCGACCTGCTGGCCCTGCGGCGTGCGGCCGTCCAGCGTCATCTCGACCAGTGCGCCGCCGGTGTCGATCTCGCGGCACAGCAGGTGGGGACCGGCCTTGCCCTCCTGCAGGTAGGGCTTGATGGCGTCGCCCAGTGCTTCGAGCGCCTGCGGGAAAAAGAACACGGCATAGCCGTTGAGGTCGTTCATCGTGACTCCTGGAAAGGGGGCGTGCGACTCAGCGCAGCTCGACGTGCAGGGCCTGCGCCGCGTCGCGTGCATCGGCGCGGGCCGCATCGACGTCGCCGCCGGGCGCCAGCGTCACCGCGACCCGGCGCTGGCCGTCCACGCGCGGCTTGCCGAACAGTCGCAAGTGTGACCCCGGCCGTGCGAGCGCGGCGTCGACACCGGAGAACACCGGCACGCCGTGGCCCTCGGCCAGCACCGCGCACGAGGCGGCGATGGTCTTGAGCGGCACGTTGCCATCGGCGTCCACCGAAAGCGGCAGGCCAAGGATCGCGCGTGCGTGCAGCGCGAACTCGCTCAGCTCCTGCGATGCCAGCGTCACCAGGCCGGTGTCGTGCGGCCGCGGTGAGACTTCCGAGAACCAGACCTCGTCGCCCTTCACGAACAGCTCGACCCCGAACACGCCCCAGCCGCCGAGGTCGTCGGTGATCGCACGCGCCACCGCCTGCGCGCGCTCCAGCGCCAGCGGCGACATCGGCTGCGGTTGCCAGCTCTCGCGGTAGTCGCCGTCGCGCTGCAGGTGTCCGATCGGCGGGCAGAACGCGGTGCCGCCGGCATGGCGCACCGTCAGCAGGGTGATCTCGTAGTCGAAGTCGACGAAGCCCTCGACAATCACCCGCCCCGCCCCGGCGCGGCCACCGGTCTGCGCGTAGTCCCATGCGCGGTCGATATCGGCGTCGGTGCGCACCAGGCTCTGGCCCTTGCCGGAGGACGACATCACCGGCTTGACCACGCAGGGCACGCCGATGGCCGCCACGGCCGCGCGGTACTCGTCGGCGGTGTCGACGAAGCGGTAGCTCGAGGTGGGCAGCCCCAGCGTCTCCGCGGCCAGGCGGCGGATGCCTTCGCGGTCCATCGTCAGCCGCGCGGCGCGGGCAGTCGGGATGACACGCGTGTCGCGCGCCTCGCGCTCGAACTCCTGCTCCAGCGCGACCAGCGTGTCGGTGTGGATGGCCTCGATTTCCGGCACCACCAGGTGCGGACGTTCGGACTCCACCAGCGCGCGCACCGCGGCACCGTCCAGCATGTCCAGCACGTGGCTGCGATGGGCGACCTGCATCGCCGGCGCGTCGGCATAGCGGTCGGCGGCGATCACCTCGACGCCGAAGCGCTGCAATTCGATCGCCACCTCCTTGCCCAGTTCGCCCGACCCCAGCAGCAGGACGCGGAAGGCATGCGGGGACAGCGGGGTGCCGAGGGTGGTCATCGGGGCTCCGGTACGGGGCGTGAAATGGGCCGCACAGTCTACCGTCGCCGCCGCAACCCTTTGGTCTGCACGGGCGCCGTGCGATGCTTCCGCCGATGCCATGGGGACCCCGCTACCGCCGACACCGGCCCGCCCGGTTGCGCACCGGCTGCGCAATCGCTGCGCTGCTGCTGGCGACGGCGTGCGCGCGCTCCGACGACGGCGGCCCCGGCGCCACGCTGGCGGGCCTGCTGCTGGACCCTCAGATGGACGAGATCAGCGGGCTGGCCGCATCGCGACGCCACGAAGACGTGCTGTGGCTGCACGACGATGGCGGCAACCCGGCGCGGCTGTTTGCAACCAGCACCGGCGGGCGACGGCTGGCGACCTTCCATGTGGAAGGCCTGACCAAGACGGATTGGGAGGACATCGCGTCCTTCGAACTGGACGGCAAGCGCTACCTGATGCTGGCCGATACCGGCGACAACGGTGGCCTCCGGCGAAGTCTGCAGTTGCATGTCATCGAGGAGCCGGCCATGCTGGAAAACGCGCGCCTGAAGCCGGCCTGGTCGATCGCCTTCCGCTGGCCCGACGGCCCACGCGACTGCGAAGCCGTCGCGGTGGATGTCGAGCGGGGCGAGATCCTGCTGGTGTCCAAGAAGCGCGAGCCGCCGCAACTGTTCTCACTGCCGCTTCGGCCGGCGGGCGAAGACATGCAGACGGCGACGTTTCTCGGCGAGCTGGCCGGCATGCCGGCACCGTCGCAGGCCGAGCAGGACGACGCCGGCCGCGCCCAGTTCGACCGCCACGTGACCGCTGCGGACGTGTCCCCCGACGGGGGCACGCTGGCGGTGATGACGTATCGGTACCTGCTGCTCTACCCGCGCGGCGAAGGCACGTGGGCCGAGGCGGTCACCGGGGCACCGCAGGTCAGCGACCTCCCGCCCCTGCCGCAGGCCGAAGCGCTGGGCTGGTCCGCGGACGGCTCCGAGTTGTATGCGACGGGCGAGTTCATCCCCGCGCCGATGTACCGGATCAGCCCGTAGCCGCATCGCAGCGGCACTGGCGTGCCGGACGATTCAACGCACCGCGGCGCGCGGCGACATGCGCGAGCCACGGTAGACGTCCCCGGGTGCGGCCTCCGGCCTTACCCGGGCTACGCCGTTCGAATCGCCGCGACCGTCCCGACGAACGGCCATTGACGTGATATCACTTTGATATCACTCTTTGCCCATCCCAACGGACGAGACCGGCCATGAAAGAGAACCCCACCCGCTCCCTGCCCGGCATTCCGGTGCTGCTCGTGCTGCTGCTGGCCCTGGTCGCCGCTGCCGTGATGCTGTTCAACAGCGTGGCCGGCGACAGCCCGGCAACCGCCATCCTTTCGGTGCTCGGCGGCATCGTGGCGTTCTTCCTCTTGTTCGGCCTGTACATGGTCGAACCGAACCAGTCGGCGGTCCTCAGCCTGTTCGGCAAGTACGTGGGCACCGTGCACGACAACGGCCTGCGCTGGAACAACCCCTTCTTCTCCAAGCGCAAGGTCAGCTTGCGCGTGCGCAACTTCGAGAGCGGCAAGCTGAAAGTCAACGAGCTGGACGGCAGCCCGATCGAGATCGCCGCGGTGATCGTCTGGAAGGTGGTCGACTCGGCCGAAGCGGTATTCAACGTCGACGACTACGAGAGCTTCGTGCACATCCAGTCCGAGGCCGCCCTGCGTGCCATGGCGACCAGCTACCCGTACGACCAGCACGAGGAAAACCAGGTCTCGCTGCGCAGCCACCCGGTGGAGATCAGCGAGCGGCTGAAAGAGCAGCTCGACGAGCGCCTGACCGAGGCCGGCGTGGACGTGATCGACGCGCGCATCAGCCACCTGGCGTATGCCCCGGAAATCGCGCACGCCATGCTGCAGCGCCAGCAGGCCAACGCGGTGATCGCCGCGCGGACCCGCATCGTCGCCGGCGCCGTCGGCATGGTCGAGATGGCCTTGGCCGAGCTGCAGAAGAACGACGTCGTGCAGCTCGACGAGGAGCGCAAGGCGGCGATGGTCAGCAACCTGCTGGTGGTGCTGTGCAGCGACCGCAGCACACAGCCGATCGTCAACACCGGCAGCCTGTACTGAGGCCGGGGCGATGGACTGGGAGCGCTACATCGCCCCCGCAGCCATGGCGCTCAGCGCGATGCCGGTCTTCCTCATCGCCGGCTTGGTGCGCGGCGGACGCCTGCACCTGGTCAACGGCCTCGATGCCCGCCGCGTCCGCGACCCCGACCGCCTCGCCCGCCGCCTGGGCGCACTGCTGGCCGCAGTCGGATTCAGCATGCTGCTCGGTGCCACCGGCCTGGCATGGGCGGGTAACGACGAAGCGCGCATCACCGGCGTCGTCGTCGCCCTGCTGCTGGCGGTCAACGGATTGGCGGTGGCGTTGATCCTGACAGTGGCCCGCGCCCCGCGCGTAGACGGGGACGATCACCACACCGGGACGCGATCAGGCAGGCGATGAGCCAGAAGAAGGCCTACCCGCTGCGGATCAATGCCCAGGTGCTGGAGGCCGCGCAGCGCTGGGCCGACGATGAGCTGCGCAGCCTCAACGCGCAGATCGAGTACGTACTGCGCGACGCGCTGCGCAAGGCGGGCCGGCTGCCCACGCCGGCCGACGACGGCAACGACGAGAACGACGACAAGGGACAGGAACGATGAGCGAGCGCTGGATGTACGAAGTGGTCGAGGTCAAGCCCGGGATCATGGGCGGCTTCAAGACCGAGGTGATGCAGGAAGCCCTCAACCGCATGGGCCGCCAAGGCTGGGAGTTGGTCAACGTGGTGCTGACCGGGCCGATGATGCCGGCGCTGGCGGTGTTCAAGAAGCCAGCCTGAGTCCAGCGCGCACCGGTGGCCGCCCGTGGCGACGCAGGCGACCGGGCGCTACCCTGCCCCGATGCGAGGCCAGCCGCTCCATCTCGTCAACACGCCCCGGATCGAGGTCTGGCCGGGCGGCCTGCTGCGCGCGCGCAGCAACCACGACGCCCGCCTCCTGTCGCGTGCGCGCCACGTGCTACGGCGCAAGCGCGACGGCCGCTTCCTCGCCGCGGACCTGCCCGAAGGCCTGATGCCGCTGGTGCCGCGCCTGCGGCACGAACCCGGACTGGATGAGGCGCTGGACGCCATCGAATTCCACCACCCGCATCGACGCCCCGGCATCGAACGCATCCGGGCGTTGCCGCTGGACGCGCTGGAATCGCGACTTGATGCGCTCGGCCTCGACGACAGCTACGCGCAGCGCGCCGGTCTGGAACTGGTCGCCGAACCCGACTGGCTGGCGCTGGCGGGATTCGACCGCTACCGTCGCCCGCTCTGGCTGGTCGAGCCCGCCGCGCGCGCGTGGACTCAAATGCAAGCGGCCGCGCGACGCGACGGCATCGTGCTGGAGACCATTTCCGGCTACCGCAGCCACGACTACCAATTGGGCATTTTCGAACGCAAGCTGGCGCGCGGACTAACGGTCGAGGAAATCCTCGAGGTCAATGCCGCGCCCGGCTACAGCGAGCACCATTCCGGGCGCGCGCTCGACATCAGCACGCCGGGTGAGCCGGCCGCGGAAGAATCGTTCGAAGCCACGCCGGCGTTCGGCTGGCTGACCGGCAACGCCGCCGCGCACGGCTTCAACATGAGCTACCCGCGCGACAACCCGCACGGCATCGTCTACGAGCCATGGCACTGGTGCTGGCGGCCACCGGAGGTGTGACCCGGCGCAGGCGGCGTCCGTGCGAACGCCGGCAGGCCGACTATTCCTGCGAGCGCGGCGTCGGCGCGGCGTTCGCAGCGCGGGCGTCGGCGATGCGCCAGAGATAAAAGCTGGCGTAGGTCCGATACGGACCCCAGCGCTCGCCGCGTTCGGCCAGCTCGCGCGGCGTGGGCAGTGCATCGAGGCCATCCACCACCTGCGCGCCCTTGCGGATACCCAGGTCGTCCAGCGGCAGCACGTCCGGCCGGCCGAGACGGAACATGAGCATCATCTCAACCGTCCAGCGCCCGATCCCGCGGGTGGGCACCAGCGCTGCGATGATCGCCTCCTCGCCCATGCGGGCCATCTGGCGCAGCGTTGGGATCTCCCCGGCGGCCTCGCGCGCCGCCAGGTCGCGTAGCGCACGGGCCTTGTTGCCCGAGACGCCACACGCGCGCAGGCCGGCATCATCGACGGTGGCCAGCGTGTCCGCGTGCAGGCGCCGGCTGCCGATCGCGGTTTCCACGCGGCCGACGATGGTGGAGGCCGCCTTGCCGCTCAGCTGCTGGAACAGGATCGCGCGCGCCAGCGCATCCACCGGGTCGAAGCGTGCCCGCCAGCGCGGATCCGCCGCAATCGGTCCGATCCGACGCATCCACGTGGCGAGGCGGCGATCACGACGGACGAGGTGCGCGTGCGCAGCATCGGTATCGAACCCGCGCGCCATCTCAGCCCCGCCACCGACCGGTGGCGATGACGACCGCCAGGCCGACCCACGACACGATCATCAGGCCCCCGCCGAGGGGCGCTAGGCGGGTCGGCCAGCCCAGCAGGTGCGACAGCACCAGGCTGCCGGAGAACAGCACCACGCCGAGCAGCATCGCAGCGAACATCCCGCGTGCGATCGCCCCCGCGGGTTGCAGGCCGAGCGCCGCCAGTGCAATGCCATGCCCGAACGCCATCAGCGCGGCCTGTTGCAGGCGGGCCTGCACCTCGCCGTCGCTGGCATGCGCTGCGTAGGCCGACAGCGCGACGGCCAGGGCGGCAAGCAGCGCGCCGGCGGCAGGAATAACGCGGTGCCATGCGGACCCGCGCTGCGGCGGGATCGGTCGGTCGGACATGGGATCAGGTCGGTTGGCGGGCGATCACGATAGCAGCGGCGCGGGATCGGGCCGGTTGCCGCGATGCGGCGGCTACTGAACTTCTGATCGCGGCTGAAGCCGCTCCTAGGGGAGCGTCCCAAAAGAAAAACGCCGCGCATTGCTGCGCGGCGTTTCGGGTCTTGCTGCCTAGAGGTCCGGATCAGCGAACGGCCCAGACGACCTCGAACTCGCCGTCTTCCTTGAAGCCGCCTTCGATGCCCGACTTCCACAGCTCGTACGGACGCTCGGCAGTCTCGAAGCCCTGCGTCAGGGCCCAGGCACGCAGCGCATCGCGCACGACCGACAGGTTGGCCATGTGGCCTTCGAAAGGCACCATCGCGATCTGGCTGGCCGGCGAACGGCGGTACTCGACCGGACCGTCCAGCTTCAGGCCGGTGAGCTCTGGGTACTCGACCGCGGCCACTTCGGTCTCGGCGGCTTCCGCGGCCTCGTCGCCTTCGTCCGCTGCGTCGGTGTTTTCGTCCTGCTCGTCGTCACTCGAACCGCCCGAGCGCTTGCGCACCGGCATGGCGACGTCGAAGGAGTAGCTCTCGGCGCCGAACTCGTTGGTGATGATGCGCACCGGGCCCGCTGCCTCGAGGTTGTTGGACGCCATGACGCGGCGGATCCACTCCAGGTTCGACAGCATCTGCTTGGCGACCGCCTCGTTGTCACGCGGCACGGCCGCGCTGACGAACAGCAGGTTTTCCGCCGGGCGGTCCTGCAGGCGCGGAGCCATCTCCGGGTCGTCCTTGCTCAGGTCGGCATAGTCGTAGTTCGGCACGGCTGCCAGCATGTTGCTCAGGCGCTGCAGTCCCATCCGCATATCGGAGCCGACGTTGCTGCTGACGTACATGCCCGCGTAGCGGCCGATCAGGTTCCAGCCGTAGTCGACGTCGTAGGTCTGGGTGATCTCGACGTTGCGACCGGCGCGGCCGGTCGGCTTCAGGCTGTAGGTGGTGCGCTTGTTGTTGCCCGGCTCCGGGTCGGTCAGCGCGAAGCTCACGCTCTTGCGCGGCTCGTTGGCGACGATCTCCCAGCTGCCCTCGCCCAGGTTGGTGTCGGAGCTGTACTCAAGGCGGGCGCCGACACCCGAATCCGGACCCGACTTCTCGATCTCGATGTTCGGGTCGCGCAGGACGAGCGGGTTCCAATCCTCGAAGCGACGCAGGCTGTTGATCGTGTCGTACACGATGGTCAGCTTGCGGTTGGTTTCCACGCTCTCCTCGTGGTGCCGGCTGGCGGGCAGCAGGAGGCCCACAACCAGGAACAGCGCGACCACGATGGCCAGCGAAATCAGGATCTCGATCAAACGGGTCATTCAGGTTTCTCCAGGGCCGACCCGGGACCAGACCGGGACGCAGACCCATAATCCTAGCAAGGAAGCCGGGGGCGAAGCAGCAGTTGTAATGACCGGGGGCCAACAGAGCCTTGCCGGGATTGGCGGGAGCGGGCATCGCGCGGCACGGGCGAGCCTACGCCGCGCATGTTGCAGCCGGCCTGCAAGGCGGCAGCCCGCACCTGGGCTTGGCCCGCGCGCCACGGGCCGGGTGGTCTAGGCCATCAGACCAGCTGCAGCTCGAAGGCCTTGAGCACCGCGCGCGTACGGTCGCGCACGCCCAGCTTGCTCAGGATGTTGGAGACGTGGTTCTTGATCGTGCCCTCGGCCACGCCCAGCGAATTGGCGATCTCCTTGTTGGAGAAGCCGCCGGCCATCAGGCGCAGGATCTCAGTCTCGCGCTCGGTCAACGGGTCGGGCCGGTCCAGGCTCACGAAATCGTTGCGCATGTGCTCCAGCCCGGACAGCAGGCGCTGGGTCACCGCGGGCTGCACCAGCGAACCACCAGCCGACACCGTCTGTATGGCGCCAACCAGCTGTTCCAGCGACACATCCTTCAGCAGGTAGCCCTTGGCGCCCGCCTTCAGGCCGGCCAGCACCAGCTGGTCGTCGTCGAAGGTGGTGAGGATGATTGTCGGCGGGAGGCTGTTGGTGCGGGCCAGCGCCTGCAGCGCCTCCAGGCCGGACATCACCGGCATGCGCATGTCCATCAGCACGACGTCGGGATTGACCTGGGGAATCATCTCGACGGCCTGGCGGCCATCGCCGGCCTCGGCGATGACCTCGATGCCTTCGGCCAGCGCCAGCAGCGAGCGTACGCCCTGGCGCACCAGGGTCTGGTCGTCAACAAGCATCACACGGATCATGCGATCACTCCTTCGGGGACGGCGGTGGGTTCCGCCGATGCCGGCAACGTCAGGTGCAGGCAGAAGCCCTCCTGCGGCCGGGTCTTGATTTCGAGGTTGCCGCCATACTGCGCCAGCCGCTCGCGCATGCCGCGAAGGCCGTTACCGGCCACGAAGGCCTCGGCGCCGCGGCCGTCGTCTCGCGCGGTCATGGCGATCATCGCGTCCTCCCGGATCGCGCTGATCCAGAGGTTGCGTGCCGCGGCGTGGCGCACGGCATTGGTGATGACCTCCTGCGTGCAGCGCAGCAGCACGTGCGCGCGCTCGGGGTCGTCCATGGTCAGCGGCGACTCGATATCCATATGGATCTGCAACGACGGGACGTTCTCGGCGAGCGGGCGCAACGCCGCTTCCAGGTCGATTGCGCCACCGTCGCGGAGGTGGCTGACCGCCTCGCGGACGTCGGTCAGCAACAGGCGCGCCAGCGTGTGCGCCTGCTGTACGTGCTCCTTCACCCGCCCCTCGGAGAGGTGGCCGGCCACCTCCAGGTTGAGGCTGAGCGCGGTGAGGTGGTGGCCCAGCAGGTCATGCAGCTCACGCGAGATGCGCGTGCGCTCGTTGACACGGGCGCTTTCGGCCAACAACACGCGGGTGGCGCGCAGCTCGGCATTGAGCCGGCGCTGCTCCTCGCGTGCCTGCGCCTGCTGGCGGGCCACCAGGCTGGTCACGAACACGAACACGCAGAAGCCGGCGTACAGCGCCGACTGCATCAGCGCCTCCGGCCAGGAGAAATCCAGCCCGCGCACGTACACCGGCACCACCACGAACTGGCTCAGCACCAGCCACGCGACTCCCAGGGGCATGGGCAACAGCCACGGCAGCACGCACGCCACGACCATCAGCAGGATGCTGCCCAGCCCGCTGCCGCTGTAGTAGCTGATGGCGATCGCGGTGCCGGTCAGCACCATGAGCAGCGCGTAATCGAACAGGTTGGCGCGGCGCGCCCCGAGGTTGCGGGTCACCCAGCTGTAGCTCAGGCCGAACGAGAAGTAGAGGGCCCAGAGCGTCCAGCCCACCCGCAGCGCGCCGAAGGCCTCCTCGGCGATGCCCAGGTCGTCGCCCAGCGGCTGGAGCGTCAGCGACAGCAGCGGAAAGCCAACCATCGCCCAGGTGAACAGGCCGGCGTAACGCAGCAGTCGGGAATGGTTCAGGCGGTTCAACATCGCTGCATGCTAGCGGTATGCAGGGCGGCCGGAGCCATCCGAAAGTCATGCCCGGCCCGGTCGGTACCGCTCCGTCGCAGTCGCCGCGGCCGGGTCGCCATGCGATAATCGCCGGGCCGCCGGCACTGCCCGGCGGCGCTGCTGTACCGCGTCGCAGAACCTGGAGCTCCGGAATGTCGATCGTCGTCCGCGACGTGCGCGAGCACGAGCTGGATTCCGTCCTTGCCCTCAACAACGCCGCCGGACCCGCCATCCTGCCGCTGGACGCCGCAAGACTGCGCCGCTTCTTCGACCACGCCGAATACTTCCGCATCGCCGAACGCGACGGGACCATGGCCGGGTTCCTGATCGGGCTGGCGTCCACCGCCGAGCACGACAGCAGCAACTTCCGCTGGTTCCACGAGCGCTACCCGGACTTCTTCTATATCGACCGCATCGTGGTGGCCAGCCGCCGCCGCGGTGGCGGTGTCGGCCGCGCGCTATATGCCGATGCGCAGAGCTATTCCGAGCTGCGTTACCCGCAGATGGCCTGCGAGGTGTTCCTGGAAGGCGCCAACGATCCGGTGCTGCTGTTCCACGGCAGCTTCGGCTTCCGCGAGGTCGGCCAGCACGTGATGCCCGGGTCCGGCATCCGCGCCGCGATGCTGATGAAGTCACTGTGCAGCTATCCCTGGGTGCGTGAGACCTATGGCGATGCATTGCCGGATACCCCGTGGATCCTGCAGCCCCGCCAGGCGCCCGCCGCCCAGCACCGCCCGACGGGTACCGCATGAACGCCGCCATGGACTACGAGCAGGCTGGCGAACTCAAGATCGGCCAGGTGGGCATCGCCAACCTGCGCGTGCGCACGCTGGATGTCGAGCGCCTCGTCGACGAGATGCGCGGCCGCGTGCAGCGCGCGCCCAAGCTGTTCGCGCGCGCCGCCGTCGTGCTCGATTTCGGCGGTCTGGCGCAGACGCCGGACCTCACCACTGCGCGCAACCTGATCGACGGCCTGCGCGGCGCCGGCGTGCTTCCCGTGGCGCTGGCATACGGCACCAGTGAAACCGAGCGCCTGGCCGAGCAGCTCGACCTGCCGCTGCTGGCCAAGTTCCGCGCCCAGTACGAACGCGCCGAGGGCGATGCGACACCGGCCGCGGCACCCGCGCCTGCGCCTGCCCCCGCCCCGGCCGAGGCACCGCAGCGTCGCGAGGCCAGCGCGCCGCCGGCCGCGCCCGTCGCATCCCCCGGGCTCATCCAGTCCGCGCCCGTGCGCTCGGGCCAGCAGGTCTATGCCGACAATCGCGACCTCACCGTGCTGACGTCCGTCGGTGCCGGCGCCGAGGTCATCGCCGACGGCTCGGTGCACATCTACGGCCCCTTGCGTGGACGCGCACTGGCCGGCGCGCAGGGCAACGAGAAGGCCCGCATCTTCTGCCGCGAGTTCCATGCCGAACTCGTGGCCATCGCCGGGCACTACAAGGTGCTCGAAGACATCCCGAAGGACCTGCGCGGCAAGGCCGTGCAGGCCTGGCTCGAAGACGGGCAACTCAACATCGCGGCGTTGGACTGACGCCGCACCACTGGAGGATTCGAACTTGGCCGAAATCATCGTAGTCACCTCGGGCAAAGGCGGCGTCGGCAAGACCACGACCAGCGCCAGCCTTGCGTGCGGACTCGCGCGCCGCGGCCACAAGGTCGCCGTCATCGACTTCGACGTGGGCCTGCGCAACCTCGACCTGATCATGGGCTGCGAGCGCCGCGTGGTGTACGACTTCGTCAACGTCGTCAACGGCGAGGCGACGCTCAAGCAGTCGCTGATCAAGGACAAGCGCTTCGACAACCTGCACGTGCTGGCCGCGTCGCAGACCCGCGACAAGGACGCGCTGACCAAGGAAGGCGTGCAGAAGGTGCTCGACGACCTCGCCGCCGACGGCTTCGACTACATCGTCTGCGACTCGCCGGCCGGCATCGAGAAGGGCGCGTTCCTGGCGATGTACTTCGCCGACCAGGCGGTTGTCGTGGTCAACCCGGAAGTCTCGTCGGTGCGCGATTCCGACCGCATCCTCGGCCTGCTGTCGTCCAAGACCCGCCGTGCCGAGAACGGCGAGCGCGTCAAGGAGCACCTGCTGCTGACCCGCTACAGCCCCAAGCGCGTGGAAACCGGCGAGATGCTGAGCATCGGCGATGTCGAGGAGATCCTCGGCCTCAAGAGCGTCGGCGTGATCCCGGAGTCCGGGGACGTGCTCAATGCCTCCAACAAGGGCGAGCCGGTCATCCTGGACACCGAGTCCGATGCCGCCCAGGCCTACGACGACGCCGTGGCGCGCCTGCTGGGCGACACCCGCCCGATGCGCTTCACGCAAGCCGAGAAGAAGGGCTTCTTCAGCAAGATCTTCGGAGGGTAAGTACATGGGCCTGTTCGATTTCCTGCTGACCAAGAAGCAGACCGCCTCCGTCGCCAAGGACCGCCTTCGGATCATCGTCGCCCACGAGCGTGCCAGCCGTGGCGGCCCGGACTACCTGCCGATGCTGCAGCGCGAACTGCTGGAAGTGATCCGCAAGTACGTCAACGTCGATGCCGAGTCGGTCAAGGTCGACCTGCTGGGCGAAGGCGACAACAAGGTGCTCGACATCTCCGTGGCATTGCCCGAGAAGGACGAGGCCCGGGCGGTCGCCAACGGCTGACGTCCCAATGTAGGAGCGGCTTTAGCCGCGATCGGGAATGCATCGGCTCGCGCCGACTTTCGATCGCGGCTGAAGCCGCTCCTATACCCTTCTGCACATGCTCACCCTTGCCGACATCGGCTTCGACGCAACCGCGGCGCTGCTCGCCCGCCACGGCCTGCGGCTGGTGCGCGTGCCCGACGGCGGGGCGATCCCCGGCAGCTACTGGGGCGAATGCGAGGCCGGCCTGATCGGCTCCGACGTCTTCGCCCGCGCCGACACGCCGGTGCATTCGCTCCTGCACGAGGCCTGCCACCTGCTCGTGATGCCGTCCGAGCGCCGCGCCAGCGTCCACACCGACGCCACCGATTCGCAGGAGGAGGAGGACGCCACCTGCTACCTGCAGATCGTCCTCGCCGATGCCCTGCCCGGCGTCGGCCGTGACCGCCTGATGGCCGACATGGATGCCTGGGGCTACACCTTCCGCCTGGGCTCCACCCGCGCGTGGTTCGAGCACGATGCCGAGGATGCGCGTGACTGGCTGGAGGTTCGCGGCCTGTTGGCCTCCGTTGGCGGCGGAGCCGCCGCGATCGCGGCCTGATACAGGCGCCTGACACGCAAGTCCGCCCTGCCCTGCGCCCGATCGCGACGCCATCGCTTCACTTGCACCGCCCCCAGCCCGCCACTAGCCTTCGGGGCTCGGCGCATCCAGCGCGAGTCGCATCCCGGAGAAACCCACCCATGAAACCCGTCCGCGCGTTGCTCGCGCTCAGTATCACGGCCGCCGTCCTGACCCTGTCCGCGTGCAAGCGCGACGAGACCCCCGACGCGACCGGCACCACGCCGCAGGCAACCGCGCCCGAAGGCGAGACCGCCGACCAGTTCGCCGCCCGCGTGAATGAAGAAATCATGCGGATGCAGCCGGAGATCACCAAGCCGCAGTGGCTGTCGTCGACCTACATCACCGACGACACCCAGTTCCTGGCGGCCAAGGCCAACGAGCAGTACCTGTCCAAGCTCAACCAGTGGGTCGAGCAGGCCCGCCGTTTCGAGGGCCAGGACATGTCGCCGCAGACCGCGCGCACGATCCAGCTGCTGAAGCTGGCCACCGCGATGCCCGCGCCCAAGGACCCGGAGAAGCTCGCCGAGCTGACCCGCCTGGTCGCCAAGATGGAAGGCATGTACGGCTCGGGCGAGTACTGCACCGGCGAAGGCGACAACCGCACCTGCCGCCAGCTGGGCCAGCTGGAGGACGTGCTGCGCGGCAACCGCGACTACGACGCCCAGCTCGACGCGTGGCGCGGCTGGCACACCATCGCCCAGCCGATGCGCGAGGACTACACCCGCTTCGTGCAGCTGGTGAACGAGGGCGCGAGCGAGATGGGCTATGCCGACGCCGGCGAGATGTGGCGTTCTGGATACGACATGAGCCCGGTCGAGATGGCCGCCGAGACCGACCGCTTGTGGGGCCAGGTCAAGCCGCTGTACGAGCAGCTGCACTGCTACGCCCGCACCCGCCTGGAGGCCGAATACGGCGCCGAGCGCGGCAAGGTGGACGGCGGCATGCTGCCGGCGCACCTGATGGGCAACATGTGGCAGCAGGACTGGGGCAACCTCTGGGACGTCCTGGCCCCGTATGAGAATGCCGGCAGCCTGGACATCACCGGCGCGCTGGAAGCGCAGTACCAGCAGAACTTCGCTGCCGCGCTCACCCGCCAGGGGGGCGACCGCGACGCAACGGCGTTGGCGCAGATCGAGCAGGACGCCATGCTGGCAACCGCGCGCCAGATGACCGAGCGCGCCGAGGACTTCTATGTCTCGCTGGGCATGCCCGAACTGCCCGACAGCTACTGGGAGAAGACCCAGTTCATCAAGCCGCGCGACCGCGACGTGGTCTGCCACGCCAGCGCGTGGGACATGGACATGAAGGGCGACGTGCGCACGAAGATGTGCATCAAGCCCAACGAAGAGGACTTCACCACCATCTACCACGAGCTGGGCCACGTCTATTACTACCTGGCCTACAACGAGCTGCCGCCGGTGTTCCAGGCCGGCGCGCACGACGGCTTCCACGAAGCCATCGGCGACACCGTGGTGCTGGCGATGACGCCGGAGTACCTGCAGTCGATCGACCTGGTCGGCGAGCAGCAGCAGAGCGAGGAGGCGCTGATCAACGCGCAGATGCGCATGGCGCTGGCCAAGGTCGCTTTCCTGCCGTTCGGCCTGATGATCGACCGTTGGCGCTGGGGCGTGTTCGACGGCACGATCGAGCCGGGCCAGTACAACAAGGCGTGGTGGGACCTGAAGGCCCAGTACCAGGGCGTCGCCCCGGTCGACGCGCGCGGCGAGGAGTTCTTCGACCCGGGCGCCAAGTACCACGTGCCGGGCAACACGCCGTACACCCGCTACTTCCTGGCGCACGTGCTGCAGTTCCAGTTCTACAAGTCGCTGTGCGACGCTGCCGGCTACACCGGCCCACTGCACGAGTGCAGCTTCTACGGCAACAAGGCCGCCGGCGAGAAACTGCAGGCCATGCTCAGCCGCGGCGCCAGCCAGCAGTGGCAGTCCAGCCTCAAGGAGCTGACCGGTGGCGAGGGCATGGATGCCGGCGCGGTGCTGGAGTACTTCGCTCCGCTGCAGGCGTGGCTGAAGGAGCAGAACGAAGGCAAGTCCTGCGGTTGGCAGGCCGGCACCACGGCAGCGGCCAAGCCCGCGGCGGAGGCAGAGGCCAAGCCGAAGGCGCAGGGCTGACCGGGGACGCGGTCTGATCTGGAAGGCCGGCGGGCAACCGCCGGCCTTCTTCGTGTGTGGAGTACGGACGGGTAACAACGCCGCGCAGCGGGCAGCAAACGTCGGAACAAATGTGATGCCGTCGTGAACGCAGCCCTCACGGCGCGCCACGTAATGTCCCGCCGTTCAATGCAACCGTTTGGAGACGGCAGGGGGAGTGGCTGGTGAGTGAAGTGAAACCGCGCGTGCGCAAGCCCGCAAACCGGGCCGGCGGCGCAGCCGCCACCGCCGAAGCCGCATCGGCCACGTCATCGCGCGCCCGGGACACGGTCGCCGCGACCGACGATCCCAAGCGCCAGATCCTCCAGGCCATGCAGGCCGTCCGCCAGGGCGATTTCTCGGTGCAGTTGCCGACGCACTGGGACGGCATCGACGCACGCCTTGCCGAGACCTTCAACGACATCGTGCTGGCCAATCGCCGCCTCGCCGGCGAACTGGCCCGCGTCGGCCAGAAGGTCGGCGTCGAAGGCCAGACCCGCCAACGCATCGCCCTGTCCAACCGCAACGGCCACTGGGGCGAGATGGAGCAGTCCGTCAACGGGCTGGTCGACGACCTAGTACGCCCGGTGGACACGATCACCGAGGCACTGGCCGGCGTGTCCAAGGGCGACCTCACCCGCCCGGTGCCGCTCGAGGCCGACGGCCGTCCGCTGCAGGGCGAGTTCCTGCGCTCGGCCACCATCGTCAATCGAATGATCGACCAGATGGGCGAGTTCAGCTCCGAGGTCACGCGCGTGGCGCTGGAGGTCGGCACCGCCGGCCGCCTCGGCGGCCAGGCCAAGGTCAAGGGCGTGTCGGGCGTCTGGAAGGAGCTCACCGACTCCGTCAACCAGATGGCGTCCAACCTGACCGCGCAGGTCCGCAACATCTCCGAAGTCACCATCGCCGTGGCCAACGGCGATCTGTCACGCAAGATCACCGCCGACGTGCGCGGCGAGATGGCGCAGCAGAAGGAGGCCATCAATACGATGGTCGACCAGCTGCGCAGCTTCGCCTCGGAAGTCACGCGCGTGGCGCGCGAGGTCGGCACCGACGGCAAGCTCGGCGGCCAGGCCGTGGTGCCGGGCGTCGCGGGTACGTGGAAGGACCTGACCGACTCGGTCAACGCGATGGCGTCCAACCTGACCAGCCAGGTCCGCAACATCGCCGAGGTCACCACCGCGGTGGCCAAGGGCGACCTCTCGCGCAAGATCGCCGTGGACGCCCAGGGCGAGATCCTGCAGCTCAAGGACACCATCAACACGATGGTGGACCAGCTCAACGGCTTCGCCGCGGAAGTCACGCGCGTGGCGCGCGAAGTGGGTACGGAAGGCAAGCTCGGTGGCCAAGCGCAGGTGCCGGACGTCGCCGGTACGTGGAAGGACCTCACCGACCACGTCAATTCGATGGCGTCCAACCTGACCAGCCAGGTGCGCAACATCGCCGAAGTCACCACCGCGGTGGCCAAGGGCGATCTGTCGCGCAAGATCACCGTGGACGTGCGCGGCGAGATGCTGGAGCTGAAGAACACCCTCAACACGATGGTGGACCAGCTCAACAGCTTCGCGGCCGAGGTGACCCGCGTGGCGCGCGAAGTGGGTACGGAAGGCAAGCTCGGCGGCCAGGCCACCGTGCCGGGCGTTGACGGCACCTGGGCCGACCTCACCGACTCGGTCAACGCGATGGCGTCCAACTTGACCAGCCAGGTGCGCAACATCGCCGAGGTCACCACCGCGGTGGCCAAGGGCGACCTATCGCGCAAGATCGGCGTGACCGCGCAGGGCGAGATCCTTCAGCTCAAGGACACCATCAACACGATGGTGGACCAGCTCAACAGCTTTGCGGCCGAGGTGACCCGCGTGGCGCGCGAGGTCGGCACCGAGGGCAAGCTCGGCGGCCAGGCGGCGGTGCCCGGCGTGGCCGGCACGTGGGCCGACCTCACCGACAACGTCAACGCAATGGCGTCCAACCTGACCAGCCAGGTGCGCAACATCGCCGAGGTCACCACCGCGGTCGCCAAGGGCGACCTGTCGCGCAAGATCGGCGTGGACGTGAAGGGCGAGATGCTCGAGCTGAAGGACACCATCAACACGATGGTCGACCAGCTCAACGGTTTCGCCGCCGAGGTGACCCGCGTGGCGCGCGAGGTCGGCACCGAGGGCAAGCTCGGCGGCCAGGCGCGCGTGCCCGGCGTGGCCGGCACCTGGAAGGACCTCACCGACAACGTCAACTCGATGGCGTCCAACCTCACCAGCCAGGTCCGCAATATCGCCGAGGTCGCGACCGCGGTGGCCAAGGGCGACCTCTCGCGCAAGATCGGCGTGGATGCGCAGGGCGAGATCCTGCAGCTGAAGGACACCCTCAACACGATGGTGGACCAGCTCAACAGCTTCGCCGCGGAAGTCACGCGCGTGGCACGCGAGGTGGGCACCGAGGGCAAGCTCGGCGGCCAGGCCACCGTGCCCGGCGTGGCCGGCACGTGGAAGGACCTCACCGACAACGTCAACTCGATGGCGTCCAACCTCACCACCCAGGTGCGCGGCATCGCCAAGGTGGTGACCGCGGTGGCCACCGGCGACCTGCACCAGAAGCTGACCGTGGAGGCCAAGGGCGAGATCGCCGCACTGGCCGACACCATCAACGGCATGACCTCCACGCTGGCGATCTTCGCCGACCAGGTGACGTCCGTGGCGCGCGAGGTCGGCGTGGAAGGCAAGCTCGGCGGCCAGGCCAACGTACCCGGCACGGCCGGCATCTGGAAGGATTTGACCGCCAACGTGAACCAGCTGGCGGCCAACCTGACCACCCAGGTGCGCGCCATTGCCGAGGTCGCCACCGCGGTGACGCAGGGCGATCTCACCCGCTCGATCACCGTGGACGTGCGCGGCGAGTTGTCCGACCTCAAGGACAACATGAACCTGATGATCGGCACGCTGCGCGCGACCACCGAGTCCAGCAGCGAGCAGGACTGGCTGAAGACCAACCTCGCCAAGTTCTCCGACATGATGCAGGGCCAGCGCGACCTGATCACCCTCGGCCGCATGCTGCTGTCGGAGCTGGCGCCGCTGATGAACGCCCAGCAGGGCGTGATGTACGTGGTGGAGGCCGACGACGCCAACAACCCGGCGCAGCTGCGCAAGCTGGCTGGCTACGCCGATGCCGACACCCGCGACACCTCGCGCACGCTGCAGTTTGGCGAAGGCCTGATCGGCCAGTGCGCCGCCGAGGGCGAGCTGATCCTGATCAACGACGTGCCGCACGGCGCGGTGCAGATCGAGTCCGGCCTGGTCAGTGCGGTGCCGCGCAGCGTGATCGTGCTGCCGGTGCTGTTCGAAGACCAGGTCAAGGCGGTTCTCGAGCTGGCCACGCTGTCGGAATTCAGCGCCTCCCAGCGCGCATTCCTGGAGCAACTGTCGGGTTCGATCGGCATCGTGCTCAACACCATCGAATCGACCATGCGCACCGAGCGGCTGCTGTCGCAGTCGCAGCAGCTTGCCGGCGAGCTGCAGTCGCAGCAGAAGGAGCTGCAGCAGACCAACGAGGAGATCGCGCTCAAGGCGCAGATGCTGGCCGAGCAGAAGGCCGAGGTGGAGCAGAAGAACCTGCAGATCGAGCACGCCCGCCGCGCGCTCGAGGAAAAGGCGGCCGAGTTGGCGCTGACCTCGCGGTACAAGTCCGAGTTCCTGGCGAACATGTCGCACGAACTGCGCACGCCGCTGAACTCGATCCTGATCCTCGGCCAGCAGCTGGCCGAGAACCCGGAAACCAATCTCAACCCGCGCCAGGTCGAGTTCGCCAAGACCATCCACGCCGCCGGCACCGACCTGCTGCACCTGATCAGCGACATCCTGGACCTGTCGAAGATCGAGTCCGGCACCGTCACCGTCGACAGCGAGGAGCTCAAGTTCGGCCACCTGCGCGAGAACATGGTCCGCGGCTTCCGCCACGAGGCCGAGCGCCGCGAGCTGGAGTTCTCCGTCGATTTCGCGCCCGACCTCGGCCCGGCGCTCACCACCGACCCCAAGCGCCTGCAGCAGATCCTCAAGAACCTGCTGTCGAACGCCTTCAAGTTCACCGAGGAAGGCAGCGTGCGGATGCGCGCCTACAAGGCCGAAGGCGGCTGGAGCCGCGGCCACGACGTGCTCGACAACGCCGCCACCGTGGTGGCGTTCGAGGTCACCGACACCGGCATCGGCATCTCGCCCGACAAGCAGAAGATCGTCTTCGAGGCGTTCCAGCAGGCCGATGCCGGTACCTCGCGCAAGTTCGGCGGCACCGGCCTGGGCCTGGCCATCAGCCGCGAAATCGCCGGCCTGCTCGGTGGCGAGCTCAACCTGCGCAGTGAAACCGGCAAGGGCAGCACCTTCACCCTGTACCTGCCGCTGAACTACGCCGGTTCCGACCGCGCCCACACGGTGCGCGCCGCGCAGGCACGCCCGCTGCAGGCGCCCGCCCCGACCGACACCCCGGTATCGCAGCTTGAAACCGTGCCCGACGACCGCGACCTGCTGCAGCCCGACGAGCCGATCCTGCTGGTGGTGGAGGACGACCCGCGCTACGCCAGCGTGCTGCGCGACCTGGTCCGCACCAAGGGCTTCCGCGCACTGGTCGCCAACACCGGCGCCGAGGCGCTGCGGCTGGTGCGCGATTACATGCCGACGGCCATCCTGCTCGACATCATCCTGCCCGACATGCTCGGCTGGACGGTGCTGGCGCGCCTCAAGCAGGACTCCAGCACGCGCCACATCCCGGTGCAGATCATCACCGTGGAGGAGGAGCGCCATCACAGCATCGAGCGCGGTGCGTTCGCCTACCTCGCCAAGCCGTCCAACCCCGAGAACATCGGCGCGGCGCTGCAGCGGATCAAGGACTACACCCTGCCCCGCGTGAAGCGCCTGCTGATCGTCGAGGACGACGCCGCCGAACGCATGAGCATCGAGGAGCTGCTGCGCCACGACGACGTCGCCATCGACACCGTCGGCTCTGGCGCCGAGGCCCTGGAGGCGCTCGGCAACGGCCACTACGACTGCGCGGTACTCGACCTGCGCCTGCCCGACATGACCGGCTTCGAGCTGATCGACCTCATCCAGGCCCAGCCCAACGTCAACGACCTGCCGATCGTGGTCTTCACCGGCAAGGACCTGACCGCCGACGAGGACAGCCGCCTGAAGAAGGCTGCCAAGAGCGTGGTCATCAAGGGCGTGGAGTCCCCCGAGCGCCTGCTCGACGAAACCGCGTTGTTCCTGCACCGCGTCATCGCCGACCTGCCCGAATCCAAGCAGCGCATGGTCGAGCGCCTGCACCAGTCCGACGAGGTGCTCGAGGGCAAGCGCGTGCTGGTGGTGGACGATGATGTGCGCAATATCTTCGCGCTCTCCAGCGTGCTGGAGCGCCACGGCATGGACGTGGTCACCGCCGGCACCGGCCAGGAGGCGGTCGAGAAGGTCACCAGCGACCCGGACATTTCGCTGGTGCTGATGGACATCATGATGCCGGGCATGGACGGCTACGACACCATGCGCGCCATCCGCGAGAGCTCGGAGCTGCGCACGCTGCCGATCGTCGCCCTCACGGCCAAGGCAATGAAGGGCGACCGTGAGAAATGCCTGGAGGCCGGCGCGTCCGACTACCTCGCCAAGCCCGTCGTCACCGATCAACTGCTGGGGGTGCTGAGGCAGTGGCTGCATCGCTGACCCCCGCCGCCGCCGTCTCGGGCACCGGGCTTGCGCAGGCGATTGCCGGCGAGCCGGTGAAGATCCTGCTGGTCGATGACCAGCCGGGCCGGCTGCTGACGTACCGCGCCATCCTGGAACCGCTGGGCGAAACCCTGGTGGAGGCCAGCTCGGGCATGGAGGCGCTCAAGCGGCTGATGGACGAGGATTTCGCCGTCATCCTGCTGGACGTGAACATGCCCGGCATGGACGGGTTCGAGACCGCCAGCCTGATCCACCAGCATCCGCGCTTCGAGAAGACGCCGATCATCTTCGTCACCGCGGTCAACGTCTCGGACATGGACCGGCTGCAGGGCTACAAGCTGGGCGCCGTCGACTACGTGATGGTGCCGGTGATCCCGGAGATCCTGCGCAGCAAGGTCGAGGTACTGGCCGAGTTGCACCGCAAGCGGCGCGAGCTGCAGGTACTCAACGAGTCGCTGGCGGCCGACAACCAGGCGCTTCAGCTCGAGAAGGCGCGCGAACTCGAAGCGCTCAACGAATCGCTGCTGCAGGCCAACACCGCCCTGGCCACCCGCAACGAAGAGCTGCAGCGCGAGGTCGCCGAACGTGTGCGCGCCGAGCAGCTGCTGCGCGACGCCGACCAGCGCAAGGACGAGTTCCTCGCCACCCTCGCCCACGAGCTGCGCAACCCGCTGGCCCCGCTGCAGAACGCGCTGTCGGTTCGCCGCATGTCGATGGGCGATGTTGCCGACCCGCTGCAGGACACGATGGAGCGCCAGGTCGCGCTGCTGATCCGGCTGATCGACGACCTGCTCGATATCGCCCGCATCACCCAGGGCAAGCTCACCCTGCGCGAGACCGACACCACGCTGCAGGACGTGCTCGCCGCCGCCATCGAGATTGCGCGCCCGCTGATCGAGGCCGGCGAGCACCGCTTCGACACCCGCGTGCCGGAGGAGTCCATCGCGCTGCACGCCGACCATGCGCGCTTGTCGCAGGTCTTCGCCAACCTGCTCAACAACGCCGCCAAGTATTCCGACCCCGGCAGCCGGATCGAACTGTGCGCCACGGTCGAAGGCGATGAGATCTGCGTCAGCGTGTCCGATACCGGCGTGGGACTTGCGCCCGAGCAGTTGGACGCGGTGTTCGAGGTGTTCCGGCAGGTCGATACCACGGTCGAGCGATCGCGCGGCGGCCTCGGCGTCGGCCTGACCCTGGTGCAGAAGCTGGCGCAGATGCACGCCGGCCGTGTCGAGGTGCACAGCGAGGGCCTCGGCCGAGGCAGCACCTTCCACGTGCACCTGCCGCGCCATCGCGCAGGCACCGCGACCGGGTCCGAGGCCAGCGCGTCCACGCCACTTCCGCCGGCCGGCACGCTCGGCGACGGCAACCCGCGCCGGGTCCTGATCGTCGACGACAACCGCGACGCCGCCGACACCCTGGCGATGATGGTGCGATTGCTCGGCCACGACGTGGTGCAGATCTACGACCCCCACGCGGTGGAGACGGAAGTCGACCGCTTCGTGCCCAACCTGCTGTTCCTCGACGTCGGCATGCCCGGACGCAGCGGATACGACATCGCCTCCAGCCTGCGCGCCCGGCCGGGCGGCGATGCGCTGGAAATCGTCGCCGTCACCGGCTGGGGCCAGCCCGAGGACCGCCGGCGCACGCAGGAGGCCGGGTTCGACGACCATCTGGTCAAACCGCCGCAGTTCGATGCGATCAAGCGCATCTGCGAAGGCGGCACGCACCACGAACGCAAGGTGTCCGGCGCATGACGCAGGCCCGCAAGACCTGGCTGGAGCGGCTGGCGCACGACCTGCGCGGCCCGCTGTCGCCGGTGCAGACCGCCGTGTTCCTGCTGCGCGACGAACGCACCGGCGCAGAGGACCGCGCGGAGCTTCTGGACGTCATCGACCGCCAGACCAAGCGCCTGGGCCGGATGATCGACGAGGTCAGCGACTTCGTGCGCGCCGACAAGGGCCGGCTGCTGGTTCGGCAGGAGGCGGTGGATCTGGACCTGCTGCTGGAGGACATCGGCCCGCGCCTGCGCGAGATGCCCCCTGAGATCACGTTCGAGCCCGACGCGCGCAACCTGGTGCTGCACGGCGACGTGGTGCGGCTGGGCCAGCTGATGCGTGCGGTGCTCGGCTTCCAGGTGTCGCAGGCCGACGCCGGGACACCCCGCGCGACCGTCCGCCGGCTCGACGACGGCCACGTGCAGCTGCTGCGGGACGTCGCGTGCAACGGCGACGCCGCGACGATGGCCGAACGCCTGCTCGACGACCCGCATCCCGAGCCCGGCGACGATGGCCTGGGCCTGCAGCTGATGATCGCCCGCGCGATCGCCACCGCCCACGGCGGCCACCTCACCGCCCGTGCCCGCGGCAGCGACGTGATCGAACTCGACCTGCAGCTGCCCGCGCGCCCCGCGTCCGACGCCTGACAGCATCACGCCCCTGTAGGAGCGGCTTCAGCCGCGATCACCCGGCCGGCACCCATGCAGGAGCGACGTAAGTCGCGACCCGCCCGCTCCCCCGTAGATGCGACGTCGCGACTGACGTCGCTCCTACAGAAGGCCTGCGCCCAACATGGGTTTCCGGGCCAACCCGCCCGGCGGCATACTCGCCCCATGGACACCATCGCACCCGCCGACCTGCGTCCGCAGCCGCTGTCGCATGCCACCGCCCTGCCCGCGCGCTACTACGTCGACCCGACCATTGCCGCGTTCGATCGCACGGAGTTCTTCGACCGCGGCTGGCAGCTCATCGCGCACGTGTGCCAGCTGCAGGCCGCCGGCGACCACGTCATCGCCGACTTCGCGGGCCTCCCGGTCATCGCGGTGCGCGGCGCGGACGATGTCATCCGCGTCATGCACAACGTCTGCCGCCACCGCGCCGGTCCGATCGCCAGTTGCGACGGCCTGGCCGCCAAGTCGCTGCGCTGCCGCTACCACGGCTGGACCTACACCCTGGACGGGGTGCTTCGCTCGGCGCCGGAGATGGGCGACACGCAGGACTTCAACCCGGCCGACGTGCGCCTGCCGCAACTGGCGGTGCGGGTGTGGCAGGGGCTTGTGTTTGCAGCCGCCGATGCCGGCACCGCCATCGACTTCGATGAATTCGTCGAGGGCATCGACGCGCGCCTGGGCGAGGGCCGCGGGCTGGAACGCTACGGCCACCACCAGCGCGTGGGCTACGACGTGGCCTGCAACTGGAAGGTCTACGTCGACAACTACCTGGAGGGCTACCACGTCCCCCACATCCACCCGGGTTTGAACAAGCTGCTGGACTACCGCAGCTACATCACCGAGGCGGCCCGCTGGTACTCCTACCAGTACAGCCCGCTCGAGAGCGGGGACGGCCTGTACGGTGACGGCGACGCCCTCTACTACTGGCTGTGGCCGAACACGATGCTCAACATCCTGCCGGGCCGACTGCAGACCAACCGGGTCATCCCGCGCGGCGTGGACCGCTGCCGGGTGGAGTTCGACTTCTATTACACGCGCGACGAATCCGGCGAAGCCCGCGCCCGCCGCGACGCCGACCTCGCCTTCAGCGACGAGGTGCAGGTCGAGGACCTGACCATTTGCGAGGACGTTCAACGCGGCCTGGCGTCGGGGTCCTACACCCCCGGCCGCCTCAACCCGCTGCGCGAGAACGCCGTCCACCATTTCCACGAACTGCTGCGCGCCGCCTACCGCGGCAGCGACGAGTCCTAGTCGGCGACGCAGTTCCCCGCTCTCTGCAGGAGCGGCTTCAGCCGCGATCACTCTCGCGGTGGTCGTGATTCGTCCACGGCCCCATGTAGGAGCGACGTAAGTCGCGACCGTGGCGCTTGAGCGACCGCAGGCAAGCGATGTCGGGTGGACTCGATCGAACGGTGCCTCGGAATCGAAACGGCGATCGCGACTTACGTCGCTCCTACAAAGGGGTAAGGGCGCGTTAGCGGTAGCGGGCACGCACAGCGGGTGTGGATGCGATCGCGGCTGAAGCCGCTCCTACAGAAAACCCGCGGGAACGCGCCGCCCACCTGCGCGCTACAGCCGCTCCGTCGGCTCCAGCGCCGCCGGCTCGTCCGGGCACTCCGGCACCTCGTGGCCCTTGCCCAGCTCCCAGCGCCAGAAGCCCCAGCCCAGCAGCGTGAACAGCGACGCGCCGATCGCCAGGTGCATCGCGTCGAAGCTCAGCCACGGCGAGATCACGCCCGCCACCAGCGAGTGCAGCACCAGCCCGGTGAAGGCCTGCAGCGACGACGCCGAGCCGCGCTGGCGCGGGTACATGTCGAGGATGGCGAGCGTCAGGATCGGGAACACCAGCGCGATACCGAAGGCATTCAGCGTCATCGGCAACACCGCCCACGGCACCTCGGGCACCGGTACGACGAGGTTGTAGGCCAGGTTGGCCACCGCCGCAGCACCGCAGCAAATGAAGCCGATGCCCACCAGACGCGCGCCGCTGATTCGACCGGCCGCGCGGCCCGACATGAAGGCACCCAGCATCATCCCGCCGATGGTCGGCACGAAGAACCACGCGAAGTCACCCTCGCCCAGCCGCTGCCCGTCGCGGCGCAGCAGGTCCAGCACGAACGCCGGCGCCGAGGCGATGTACAGGAACAGCGCGGCGAAGTTGAACGCGCCTGCCGCGGCCAACCGCTGGAAACGCGGGTTGATGAAGATCGCCGCGTAATCGCGCAGCAGCCGCTTGGGCGACACCTTCAGCTGCGACGCCGGCGGATGCGTTTCCGGCAGCATGAAATACGTCGCCGCCAGCAGGGCGGCGGAGAACATCACCAGGAACCAGAAGATCGCCGGCCACCGGCTCCAGCCCAGGATCCAGCCGCCGATGATCGGCGCGATGGCCGGCGCAATGCCGAAGATCATCGACACCTGGCTCATCAACCGCTGCGCGTCGTCGCCGTGCAGCACGTCGCGGATTACCGCGCGGCCCACGATCAGGCCGACGCCGGCGCTCAACCCCTGCAGCGCGCGGAACGCCAGCAGCGTGGTCAGGTCGGGGGCCAGCGCGCAGCCCACCGAGGCCAAGGTGAACACGGCCAGCCCTCCCAGGATCACCCGCCGCCGGCCGATGGCGTCCGACAACGGCCCGTGCACCACGCTCATCAGCGCGTAGGCGATCAGGTAGACACTGATCGTCTGCTGCATCGCCAGCTTGTCGGCCCCCAGCTGCGCGCCCATCTGCGGGAACGCCGGGAAGATCGTGTCGATCGAGAACGGCCCGAACATCGCCAACCCGCCCAGCAGCAGCGCCAGCCGGCGGGTGGAGGGCGCGGTCATGCGCCCGCTCCGGCGGCCGGTCGGCCACGGAGACATGAATGGGAGGCATGGGACATGCCGCAAGGATACGGGTTGCCGCCCCGCCCCGTGATGCCGTCTCCGGCGATTCACTGTCCCGCTCCCACGACCCCACTGCCCCAGCCCCTGTAGGAGCGGCTTCAGCCGCGATAACGCCATCCCGACGCCCTGCCCCGCCACTCCCCCTGTAGGAGCGACGTGAGTCGCGACCGCGAACCTCCGGATATCCCGCGGTCACGACTCACGTCGCTCCTGCATCGAGAGCCTTCGCGGCTGAAGCCGCTCCTACAGGCCGCGGACACTCCGGCCCCTTCCCACCCCCGCCCCGCGCGTATAATCCCGCCCACAGCACGCGGTGGGAGAAGCGGGGGCCTGCCCCTGCTGCCGAAGGCGCAATCGCCCGGAATCGCTCAGGCGCAATACCGCCCCGTGCTGGGCGTGGCTCACCCCACGCCCGACACTCTGGAGAGACCGGCCAGCCCCGTGGGGCCCGCGCCGGCGCCGAAGGGGCAAGAAGCGACGCGGGGGCCTCCTCCCCCGCCCCCGCGCTTCCAAACTCTCAGGCAGAAGGACAGAGGGGCAGCTCGTCCGCGCGGCATGGCGGATGCGCGACGGCGGACGGCCCCGTGGCCGGCGCGCCGGACCACCCCTCCACTGCCGCCCCGCGGCCACCGGACCTTCGCCATGAGCCAGCCCGCCACCCCGTCCCTGCGCGACCTCGAGCACCACGACGCGTTCCTCGAGCGCCACATCGGCCCCAACGAGGCCGAGATCGCGCACATGCTCAAGACCATCGGCCGCGAGTCGCTCGACGCGATGACCGACGCCATCGTCCCGGGCAAGATCAAGTCCCCCGCGCCGCTGGCCCTGCCCGACCCGGTCAGCGAGGTCGAGGCGATCGCCAAGATCCGCAGCATCGCCAACCGCAACCAGGTCTTCCGCAGCTTCATCGGCCAGGGCTACAGCGGCACGCACACGCCCAACGTCATCCTGCGCAACATCCTGGAGAACCCGGCCTGGTACACCGCCTACACCCCGTACCAGGCGGAGATCTCGCAGGGCCGCATGGAAGCGCTGATCAACTTCCAGACCATGTGCGCCGACCTGACGGGCATGGAGATCGCCAACGCGTCCCTGCTGGACGAAGGCACCGCCGCCGCCGAGGCGATGACGCTGGCGCGGCGCTCGTCCAAGTCCAAGTCGAATGTCTTCTTCGTCTCCAGCGGCGTGCATCCGCAGACGCTGGAAGTGGTGCGTACCCGCGCCGAGCCGCTGGGCATCGAGCTGGTCGTCGGCGACGACGCCAAAGCGCTGGAGATCGACAGCTTCGGCGTGCTGCTGCAGTACCCCGACACCTTCGGTCGCATCGGCGACCACAAGGCGCTGGCCGACGCCGTGCACGCGCGCAACGGCCTGGTGTGCGTGGCCGTCGACCTGCTCGCCCTCACCCTGCTCACCCCGCCGGGCGAATGGGGCGCCGACATCGTCGTCGGCAACACCCAGCGCTTCGGCGTGCCGTACGGCTTCGGCGGCCCGCATGCCGCGTTCATGGCGTGCCGCGACGCGTTCAAGCGCTCGATGCCGGGCCGCCTGATCGGCGTGTCGGTGGACAGCGAGGGCAAGCCCGCCTACCGCCTTACCCTGCAGACCCGCGAGCAGCACATCCGCCGCGAGAAGGCGACCTCCAACATCTGCACCGCGCAGGTGCTGCTGGCGGTGATGGCCTCGATGTACGCCGTCTACCACGGCCCCGAAGGCCTGGTCCGCATCGCCCGCCGCACCCATCGTCTGGCCGCAATCCTGGCCGACGCGCTGCGCGGCGCCGGCGTCACCGTGGGCGAGCAGTTCTTCGACACCCTGCACGTCACCGGCATCGACGCCGGCGAGCTGCACCAGCGCGCCCGCGCCGTGCGCATCAACCTGCGCGCGATCGATGCATCCAGCGTCGCCATCGCGCTGGACGAAACCACCACGCGCGAGGACGTCATCGCCCTGGCCGGCCTGTTCGGCGTGGAGCTGGTCCACATCGACGACGTCGACGCCCGCACCGGCGACGCGCTGCCGACCGGCCTGGTGCGCGACTCGAAGTTCCTGACCCACCCGGTGTTCAACACCCACCACAGCGAGCACGAGATCCTGCGCTACATGCGCAGCCTGGCCGACGAGGACCTGGCGATGGATCGCACCATGATCCCGCTGGGCAGCTGCACCATGAAGCTCAATGCCACCGCCGAGATGATCCCGGTGACGTGGCCGGAGTTCGCCAACATCCACCCGCTGGCACCGGCCGAGCAGGCGCAGGGCTACAAGCAGCTGATCGACGAGCTGGAAGCGATGCTGGTGGAGTGCACCGGCTACGACGCCGTCAGCCTGCAGCCCAACTCCGGCGCGCAGGGCGAGTACGCCGGCCTGCTGGCCATCCGCGCCTACCACCGCGCCAATGGCCAGGCCCAGCGCGACATCTGCCTGATCCCCGAGTCCGCCCACGGCACCAACCCGGCCTCCGCGCAGCTGTGCGGCATGCAGGTGGTGGTGACCAAGTGCGACAAGGACGGCAACGTCGACCTCGACGACATCCGCGCCAAGGCCGAGAAGTATTCCGAGCGCCTGGCCGCGCTGATGATCACCTACCCGTCCACGCACGGCGTGTTCGAGGAGGACATCGTCGCGATCTGCGATGCCGTGCATCAACATGGCGGCCAGGTCTACACCGACGGCGCCAACATGAATGCCCTGGTCGGCGTCGCCAAGCCCGGCAAGTGGGGCTCGGACGTCAGCCACCTCAACCTGCACAAGACCTTCTGCATCCCGCACGGCGGCGGCGGCCCGGGTGTCGGCCCGTGCGCAGTCAAGGCGCACCTCGCCCCGTACCTCCCCAAGGCGCACGGCGACGACGGCCTGCACACCGATGGTGTCGGCAACGGCGCGATGGTGTCGGCCGCCAGCTTCGGCAGCGCGTCCATCCTGCCGATCAGCTGGATGTACATCACGATGATGGGCAGCCACGGCCTGCGCCGCGCCACCCAGGTCGCGCTGCTCAACGCCAACTACGTCGCCACCCGCCTGGCGCCGCACTACGAGACGCTCTACACCGGTCGCAACGGCCTTGTCGCGCACGAGTGCATCCTCGACCTGCGCCCGATCAAGGACGCCACCGGCATCAGCGCCGAGGACGTCGCCAAGCGCCTGATCGACTTCGGCTTCCACGCCCCGACGCTCAGCTTCCCGGTCGCCGGCACGCTGATGGTCGAGCCGACCGAGTCCGAGAGCCTGCACGAGCTGGACCGCTTCATCGACGCGATGATCGAGATCCGCGAGGAGATCCGCGCCATCGAGGACGGCCGCCTGGACCGCGAGGACAACCCGCTCAAGCACGCCCCGCACACCGCCACCCAGGTGGCCGCCGAAGAGTGGACCCACGCCTACCCGCGCGAACTGGCCGCCTTCCCGCTGCCCGTGCTGCGCCAGCAGAAGTACTGGCCGCCGGTCGCACGCGTGGACAACGTCTACGGCGACAAGAACGTGTTCTGCAGTTGCGTCCCGATCAACGCCTTCGAAGGCGAGATCGAAGCCTTCAGCGAACCGATGGTGTCGTAACCCGGAAGGGCGCGGCCGTCCACATGGCCACGCACCATGCACCACCCGAAAGCCCCGCACCCGCGGGGCTTTCCTTTTTTGCGGCACCACCACCACCCCCCTGTAGGAGCGGCTTCAGCCGCGATCACGCCCCCGCACGACCTTTGTAGGAGCGACGTGAGTCGCGACCGACGACTTCGACTGCCCCGGTACTACCGCCGCACGCCGAAATCCGGTCGCGACTCACGTCGCTCCTACGAAAGCCCCGCGCAATCACGGCGGCGGGGAATCGCGGCTGAAGCCACTCCTACAGTCCCGATCCTTGCGCCCTCCACACACCGCCTACAAACATCGACAGCCCGTTAACGGCGGCAGGCCGAGCATGCCGGTTCCCCCACTTACCGGAGCACGCCCATGGCCCGCGCCAAGACGCCCACCGCCACCCCTCCCGGCAAGCAGCAGCCCCGCGGCGCCAAGCCTGCCAAGGACAAGCCGGCGGGGTCGGTCGGGCGACGGGCCGGCGCCGACCCGGACGCCGACGCTCCGCGCGGCACCGGTGGCGAGCTGCAGCAGCAGGCCGGCGGCAAGCGCCCGCAGCTGACCACCAACCAGGGCGTGGTGATCGCCGACAACCAGAATTCGCTGACGCCGACCCCGCGCGGGCCGACGCTGCTGGAGGACTTCATCCTCCGCGAGAAGATCACCCACTTCGACCACGAGCGCATCCCCGAGCGCATCGTCCACGCGCGCGGCTCGGCCGCGCACGGCTATTTCGAACTGACCAAGTCGCTGTCCAAGTACACGCGCGCCAAGCTGTTCTCGAAGGTCGGCACGCGCACCCCGGTGTTCACCCGCTTCTCGACCGTGGCCGGCGGCGCCGGTTCGGTCGACACCCCGCGTGACGTGCGCGGCTTCGCGGTGAAGTTCTACACCGAGGAAGGCAACTTCGACCTGGTCGGCAACAACATCCCGGTGTTCTTCATCCAGGACGCGATGAAGTTCCCGGACGTCGTGCACTCGGTGAAGATGGAGCCCGACCGCGCGTTCCCGCAGGCGGCCAGCGCCCACGACACGTTCTGGGACTTCATTTCGCTGACCCCCGAATCGATGCACATGATCATGTGGGCGATGAGCGACCGCACGATCCCGCGGTCGCTGCGCACCATCGAGGGCTTCGGAATCCACAGCTTCCGGTTCCTCAACGAGGACGGCAAAAGCACCTTCGTGAAGTTCCACTGGCGGCCGAAGCTGGGCATCCAGTCCACCGTCTGGGACGAGGCGCTCAAGCTGCAGGCCGCCGACAACGACTTCCACCGCCGCGACCTGTTCGAATCCATCCAGGCCGGCAACTTCCCCGAGTGGGAGTTCGGCGTGCAGCTGTTCACCCAGGAACAGGCCGACGCCTTCCCGTTCGACCACCTCGACCCGACCAAGATCATCCCCGAGTCGCTGGTGCCGGTGCAGATCGTCGGGCGCATGGTGCTGGACCGCTGGCCGGACAACTTCTTCGCCGAGACCGAACAGGTCGCCTACTGCCCGGCCAACATCGTGCCCGGCATCGACTTCTCCAACGACCCGCTGCTGCAGGGCCGTCTGTTCTCGTATCTCGATACGCAGCTGATCCGCCTGGGCGGGCCCAACTTCAACCAGATCCCGATCAACCAGCCCAAGTGCCCGTTCGCCAACCACCAGCGCGACGGCCACATGCAGATGCAGGTGCACAAGGGCCGCGTGAACTACGAGCCCAGCTCGCTGCAGGACGACAGCCCGCGCGCAGACATGAAGGCCGGCTTTCGCAGCTTCGCCGAGCAGCTCGACGATGGCGTCAAGGGCCGCGTGCGTCCGGAGAGCTTTGCCGACCACTACAGCCAGGCGCGCATGTTCTTCCGCAGCCTGGAGAAGCCCGAGCAGGCGCACCTGGCGTCGGCGCTGGTGTTCGAGCTGTCGAAGGTGGAGACGCCCAAGGTGCGCGAGCGCATGGTCGGCCACCTGCGCAATATCGACGAGTCGCTGGCCGAGCGCGTGGCCGACGGCCTTGGCCTGGATACCTTGCCGCCGCCCGCTGACGCCGCGATGGAACCCATCGACATGCCGGCCGCGCCGGAGGTCCGCATCATCGGCCGCATGCGCGAGACGCTGAAGGGCCGCACGGTCGGCATCCTGATCGACGAAGGCTCTGATGCCGCGGCGCTCAAGGCGCTGCGCAAGGCGGCCGAGTCGGCCGGCGCCATGGTCAAGATCGTCGCGCCCAAGCTGGGCGGCGCGGTCTTGTCGGATGGCAAGAAGCAGCCGGCCGACGGCCAGCTGCAGGGCACGCCGTCGGTGGTGTTCGATGCCGTCGCCGTGCTGCTGAGCGAGGACGCTGGCAAGAAGCTGGCGAAGGACTCCGCCGCGGTCGACTTCGTGGCTTTTGCGTGGGCGCATCTGAAGGCGATTGCCCATGACGCCGGCGCAGCGCCGCTGCTGAAGGCGGGCAACGTCGGCAAGGACGCGGGCATCGTCGCCGCGTCCGACCCCAAGGGCTTCGTCAAGGCGGCCGGCACGCGGCAGTTCGCGCGCGAGCCGAAGCTGCGCGACCTCGCCTGAGGACGGGCCGTGTTCCTCGAAAAGCTCAAATCCGAGGGGCTGGCGCACCTGTCGTACATGATCGGCGACGGCATGGAGGCCGTCGTCATCGACCCGCGCCGCGACATCCAGTGCTACCTGGACATTGCCGCGCGCGAGGGCGTGCGCATCACCCGCATCTTCGAGACGCACCGCAACGAGGACTACGTCATCGGCTCGGTGGAACTGGCCGAACGCACAGGCGCCTCGATCCACCACGGGCATGCGCTGGACTTCGGCTACGGCGAGGACGTGCGCGAGGGCGACACCTTCGAGTGCGGCGCGCTGCGGCTGCGCGTGCTGGAAACCCCGGGCCACACGCCAGAGAGCATCTCGCTGGTGCTGACCGACAGCAACCAGGGCGAGACGCCGGTCGGCGTGTTCACCGGGGATGCGCTGTTCGTCGGCGATGTCGGCCGCACCGACCTGCTGCCCGGGCGCGAGCGCGAGATGGCCGAGGCGCTGCATGCGTCCCTGTTCGACAAGCTGCTGCCGCTGGGCGACCAGACGCTGCTGTACCCGGCGCATGGCGCGGGGTCGGTGTGCGGCGAGAACATGGCCGACCGCGAGTTCTCCACGCTCGGCCACGAACGCGCGCACAACCCGATGCTCCAGATCACCGACCGCGAGGCGTTCGTGAAGTGCAAGCTCGGCGAGCAGCATTACGTGCCCCCGTACTTCAAGCAGATGGAACACCTCAACCAGTGCGGCGCGCCGCTGTTGCACCACCTGCCACGGCCGTTGCCGCTATCGGCCGACGACGTCGCAAAGCGGCAGGAGGCCGGCGCTTGCGTCGTCGACCTGCGCAGCGCGGAAGCCTTCGCCGGTGCGCACATCCCCGGCAGCCTCGCGTTGCCGCTGGACCTGCTGCCCGCCTACGCCGGCTACCTGCTGGACTACGACACCGACCTGCTACTGGTGGCCGAAAACGTTGGCGCCGTCGAGGACGCCATCGCGCGACTGGTGCGCATGGACTACACCCGCATCGCCGGCTACCTCAAGGGCGGTCTGGGCGCGTGGGAAACCAGCGGCCGCCGCTTCGGCCACGTTGATGCGATCAATGCCGACGACCTCGATGCACGATTGCAGTCGGGCGATGCGCCGCTGCTGCTGGACGTGCGCAAGCACACCGAGTTCAAGGCCAAGCGCCTGCGCGGCGCCACGCACGTCTTCCTCGGCCACCTGCCCGACAGGCTGGACACGCTGGCGCGCGACCGCCGCGTCGTCACGTTCTGCGGCAGCGGCAAGCGCGCCATCGTGGCCGCGTCCCTGCTCAAGCGCGACGGATTCGACGACGTCGCCAACGCCTTCGGCTCGATGGCAGCGTGCGAGGCCATCGGCTGCGCCACCCTGGAGACCGCCGACAACGCCTGACCCTCACCGCAGGAGCGGCGTCGCACGATGCCCCTCCCCCGTCCCGCTGGCGCGTTTCCTTGGCGCGCCGCCCGACGCGCACCGCGCACGCCGCTCCTGCACCCTCACCGCACTGAATCGTTCACGAAACCGATGGCGCACTGCGCGGATTTTTCACGCCGGGATTGCACGCCGCTGCCTACGTTTCAACCTCCCCCACAACCCAGGACGCACGCACATGGCACGCATCCCCGAGCAGCAGTACCGCACCCACTTCCAGAACAACTACCAGCAGGCCAAGTACTACAACACCAGCCGCACTTGGGACGATTACGAGCCTGCCTACAAGTACAGCTACGACCAGTACGAGACGCATGCCGGCCGCAAGTTCGAGGACGTCGAGAACGACCTGGAGCGCGGCTGGGACAAGACCAAGGCCAACTCCCGCCTGGCGTGGAACGAGGCCAAGGAAGCCGTCCGCGACGGCTGGCACCACATCGAGCGTGCCCTGCCGGGCGATGCGGACAACGACGGGCGCTGAAACCCGTACCACCTGGCAGCACCGGAAAGGCCCCGCACCCGCGGGGCCTTTCCATATGCTCGGATCCAGTTCCTTCCCAACGCCTTTGTAGGAGCGGCTTCAGCCGCGATTTCCCTCACGTCCATGGATGCCCGGCTCCGCCGAAGTAAAGCGCGAGCCCGCCTTCGCGAAAGCCACGGCTTCCCCAACCAAACCTTCACGCCAACCTTCCCCCCCACCGCCTAGGTTTCCTCTCCGAACCGCAATCCCTCCGGCACCATCCGAGGACGCCCCCATGCCGCAGACCCCCGACCTCGCCCCCGTCCCCCACGGCTTCGACGCCCCGCCCCCGCGCGACCTCGCCCACGACTGGACCACCCGCCGCGTGCGCTCCCGCCAGGCCTGGACCGACGCCAAGGCCGCCAACAGCGAATGGCGCGAAGAAGACGCACCCGCCGCGCCCCAGCCCGCCACCCGCTGACCCCGCATACGACAAGGCCCCGCATCGCGGGGCCTTGTTTATTTCGGTGGCCACGCACCCCCACCTGTAGGAGCGACGTAAGTCGCGACTGCTACCAGGCCGAGCTCGACCCTCAACGCCCCCTGTAGGAGCGGCTTCAGCCGCGATCACCAATCGTCGGACCCGCGGGGTCCAAGGTCGCGACTCACGTCGCTCCTACAAACACACCCGCCGAACGATGGCTTGAACCAAACGCGACACCGATCAACGCCCGCGCAACCGCCGCGCATTCGCCGACACCGTCCGGCTCGTCGGCCGCAACCCGGCGGCCATCACCCGGTCCACGTCCGACCACGCCGGCACCCACGACATCGACCCCGCCGTCCACGGCATCCACATCGCCTGCATTGCCGCGTCCCACGTGCGCGCCTGCCACTCCATCATCGCGGCGGCCATCGCGAACCCGCCGGCCTGTGCCGCCTGCCACTTCTCAGTGCCCATGCGCATCACCTCGCGCTGGTCGGCCGCCGTGGGCGCATGCGCGCTGGCGGCCAGGCGCATCAACCGCTGCGCGGCGACCGCCGGCGCACGGTGGGACAACTCGGTCAACTGGCGCTGGGTGGAGGCAGTGCGGCGACGGGCCATCGGGGTCAACTCAAACGAAAGGTGCGCCACTCTGCGCCCCCCACCCGCAACCCCACGTGACAGCCGCCCGCCCCCGTAGGGGCGGCTTCACCCGCGATCAATACCCCACGCCTTCTGTAGGAGCGGCTTCAGCCGCGATCAAATCCCACACCGCCTTTGTAGGAGCGACGTAAGTCGCGACCGAGACCTCACACACCGCGCAACCACCCCATCACCCCCGCACAACCCCCTTATGCGTCACCACCCGCCACACGTACCAGATGGCAATCACCAGCAGCACGCCCTTCGACACCGGGTCCACCCACTCGCCCACCTGCTCGAAGTTGGCCCCCAGCACGTAGCCCAGGTAGACCAGCACCGCCGTCCACACCAGGCTGCCCAGCGCCGTGACCGCCACGAACGGCAGCAGCGGCATCCCGTGGATGCCCGCCGGGATCGAAATCAGCGACCGCAGCCCCGGGATCAACCGGCAGACGAACACCGCCCAGCCCCCGTGCTTGGCGAACCACTGCGACGCCCGCTCGATGTCATGCCGCGACAGCGTCAGCCAGCGCCCGTGCCGGTCGGCAAAGTCCATCAAGCGCTCCTCACCCAGCTTGCGCCCCACCCAGTACAGCAGCAGCGCACCCAGCAGCGCGCCCAGCGTGCCCGCCAGCACCGCGCCCCACAGCGACATGCCCCCGCGCGAGGCGATGTACCCGGCCAGCGGCATCACCAGCTCCGAGGGGATCGGCGGGAACACCGTCTCCAGCAACGTCAGCAGGAAGACGCCCAGCTCGCCCATGCGGGTGATGGTGTCGGTGATCCAGTCGCCCATGGCGCAGGTCCGGTGGTGGTGGGGCCGCTACTGTGGACGGTAGTGCGTGGAACCCGCGTGTCCGAGCCCGCCGACCGGCTCATCAATCGGCACGGATAAGCCACGTCTCAACGACGTCGTCGCCCGTCTTGCTCGTGGAGTGCCTTAAGACACCGCGACTGCTGGCGAACTCATCACAAAGCGCACGAAATTCAACGTACTCCGGAGTCCCAGCAAACGTGGTTTCGCACGCTGCTTCGAACGCCGCGTGCAGGAGAAGATCGACCACTTGCATCAAACGCCTAACCTTATGGTGCTGCGCCTCAAGGCGTCGCGCCGCCGCCTCGCACCCTTCTATGGAAGAAAGGTCATACAGACCACAGCTGTGGAAGTGATGCACCAACTGGTTCCGCTCCTTAATGAGCTGGTCCAACTCAGCATCCAGGTCTGGACTCGTTGTGACGTTCTCGAGGAAACGGCCCCCGAGCGCCCCCAACGTCTTGAGCGAGACCTTGTCTGCGCGTTGTTTGAGGTTGGACAACGCGTCAGGCGCGCCTTCGAGATCAACGAGCGGCAGCAGATGCTTGAGGCCCTGTTCCAGCAGCTGCAGCGACATGACGTTCCGGCCCACATGCGCCATGACCCGCGTCCGGGCTGACGAAAGATCGCTACCGGGTGGCTGAACTGCAGTCACCCGTTCCACTTTTCAAAAACCGTCTTCAAACGCTCCACGGTGTGCCGCCACTTCGGCGTGGTCGGCTGACAGACGGTGTTCTGATTGCCGAAGAGGCCAATCTCGTTAAACGCCTTCTCTTCCGGAACCGTCTGGGACCAGTCCACTCTGACCATGTACTCGGCTTTCTCAGGGTCGTCAGCGAACAGGTTGTATCTGCCGGGGTCGCTTGCAAGCTCAAGGAACCGCTTGCGGCCAGCCGGGGCGTCAACCATGAAGTCATCGATCGCTTGGGCCTCCTCGGCCACAACGCCGACGCCCACGTAGCCAGTCTTGGGAATCTTGACCCACACTCGGTCGCCCGGCGACAGGACTCTCAGGGTCTGGCTGTACCAGCTCCCGCCACCTCCGCTGATGAACCCGTAACGACGCGCGTCCTCCCAGGAGCGGTGGCCGTAGGACACGTAGAACTCCCCGTTCCATGGCTCCTTTTCACCCGAACGACTGACACTACTTGCAACGTTGACCTGTGTTTCACCCGGATCTATCAACCACGCGCGGCTGAGCAGTTGCTGCTGTCCGCTCTGGAACACTTGGAAGAAGATCACGTTGATCGCGATGTCGCGTGCGTTGAGGTAGCCGATGATGCGCTCTGTTGAATCGTCGAGGGCTGCAGCTACAAGAATGATCTGGTGAGAGCCATTCAGTGCCTCCTCGTCCAGCTCTTCACCAAAGCGACTCTTGAAGGCTTGGGAAAGGTCCAAGCCTCCGCTGAAGCGCTGGTAGATCTGGGCGATTCGCTCAGGCGTCAGCTGGTCAACCCACGCGGCATAGTCAAGCGCCTGCGCAACGCACTCGCGTGGTGTGCGGTCGCGTTTCAGTTCGATAAGGATCAAGGAGGCATCCGGTGCGATGGCCAGCAGGTCGATGCGGCCACCGAAACCGGTGTGGACCTGTTGTCCGATCAGCATCCACTCGCCCGAGAGAATATCGGGGCGATTGATGATCATCTCTTCCAAGAACGCCTCACTCGGCAGTCGTGTTATCGACAACGGCTGCGGTGATGCATCTACTGTCCAGATAGCGTGCTTGACTGGCATCTACATGTCCTGAAATTTGCTTGGTGCTGAAGAAAACTACGGGGCACTTGATCCGATCAATTGAGGCCGGTCGCGGATCGATCAGACGCCGCGATAAGCCTCACTGTCCATTCGCTCTGCCCGACCCAGGGCAATGAGCATTTCGAGCAACTCGATCAGGAACGATTGCGACGTGGACAGCTCGGAGGCCGTGATGCCTTCCCATTTGCGGATGAAGGCGTCGATAGCATTGCCATCAGGCATGTCGGCGTCGGCCACGTGCGGGTCCCCTTCCCTGCGATCTCGTGATCAGGCGGGAGGATACGACAGGACGCGGTCGCGACCTTCGACCAGACAGCTGCCCCGGCCGCGTCCTCCCGGTAGGCTTCGCGCATGGCCGACGACCCTCCCCCCTCTCTGACTCGACCGCGAATCGCAGGTGTTTGCGAATGCGACATCGACCTGCTGCTGCTTGAGGAGTTCCTCTCCTCACCCGCGTTCGGGCTCTGGTTTGGCCAGGCGGCCGGCGTTAAAGACGACGCCTTGGGGACCGTCGTGGAGGCAGGCCGCTCGATTACGCACAGCACCGGAGAATCCGATCTCGAAGTGCACATGGTGTGTGGCACAGGGCGCACCGTGTTGTTGATCGAGAACAAGATCGGCGCCGGTCTGCAGCCCCTTCAGGCCGAGCGCTATCACCTTCGCGGCCGAGACTATCTAAGCAAGAATCGGTGCGAACGCGTTGTGTCGGTGATCGTCGCGCCGGATCGCTATTTCGCAAGTAGCGGTGAGACCAAGGGGTTCGAATGCCGGGTGTCCTATGAAGCTTTGATGCAGTGGTTCGACAACGACGCTGCGGAGCTTGGCGTTCGACGCTATTACAAGCGCTCCTTACTACAGTCAGGTATCGACAAAGCGGTGCTTGGATATCAGCCGGATGTCGATAGCGGAGTAACCGAGTTCTTCCGCGCGTATTGGGACTTGGCCGTCGCCAGCTATCCCGAACTTGGAATGCGCCCGCCCCGCCAACGACCTGGTGGCTCCGGGCGGGTCTATTTCAAGACGCCCCCTCTTACTGCGATCGGTGCCGACATAGCGCACAAGACGGGTCGCGGCATCGTCGACTTGCATCTGCGAGGTCGTGGGGCTCGCCTCGCCGAAGTGGAAGCACACCTTGGCGAAGTACTGGCGGCTGACATGCGGGTCGCATCTGCCGGGAAGTCCGCTGCCGTGCGACTTGAGGCTCCGCGCCTTGATCGGACTGCTCCCGCGGCGGAGCAACTAGACGCCATAAGGCGCGGACTGTATGCCGCGAAGCGGCTTCACGATTGGGCGCTGTGCCACCAGGAACGGATCTCTCGAATCTAAGAGTCCGCCAGCGGACTGTTTCCCTTCCGGACAATCAGACTTTCCCTACATACAGCCTGTGGCCCGACCCGCACACTCCGCCCCGCTCCAGCCGCCGGCCCTGCCGGCCACGCCGCACCCCGCGCCGCGGGGATGGCACTGGAGCGGCGCCGGTGGACTTGCAGGCACGCGACGCGGGCCGGCCCCGGCGCCTCACATGGAATGCAAGGGAGATTGCAGTGAGCCAGAACATGATCAACCTGACCCTGACCGACGCGCAGCTGGAGGCGGTGGACCAGGCGTTGACGGACCTTGAAGCGCAACTGGTGGACCTGATTGCGATGTCCGCCGAGCAGCGCCGCAAGCTGGCGCGCATGGGCGACAAGTCCGAGGCGTTCTGCCGGCAGACGCTGAGCGTGCTGTCGCAGAACCCGCAGGTGGTGCCGCCCAGCCTGAAACTGGCCGAGGCACAGGCAGACCTGGTGGCGCTGGACAAGCTGCGCCCGCGCCTGCAGCGGCTGCAGCGCCTGGCCGAGCGCGGCGCCGACAGCGAGACGGCACTGGGCAGCGACATCATGCGTTGCGCGCTGGACGGCTACGCGCTGTTGAAGGTGTCGGGCCGCAACCAGGGCCTGGAAGGCTTGCGCAAGGAGCTGGGCACGCGCTTCGCCAAGGGGCCGCGCGGGGAGGAGACGCCGGCCGCGGCGTGAGGGGTTAAGCGGCAGGCGGTGTGCGTGCCGGGGTTCTGCGAGAGGCCGCCTTCGGGCGGCCTTTTTGTTTTTCGCTTGGGCGGGGTTGCGTGTCCGTGGCTGTTCGCCTTCGCGGGGATGGTGGCGATGGCGGCGCGGGTGTGCCTTTAAGTGGCAGCGTTGGCGAAAAAAGCGGCTGTGGTGCCGGTTGGCGTGGCAGCGGTGGTGCACGTTGCGCCATCGATGGGGCTTTGAGCGGCGTGCATGGCGCTTTGAGTGGCAGCGTTGCCGCTTTTTGGGGCATGCGTGGCGGTTGGTGCGCGGGCGGTGGTGCTTTTTTCGGCGGCGGTGCGGGTTGTGGCGCGGGTGGTGGCACTTCGGGCGGCAGCGCTGCCGTGTTATGCGGCTCGCACGGCGGTTAATGCGGCGTCGCCGGCGGATTTTCCGGGGGCGATGCGGGTTGCAGCGGCGCGGCTGCGCCTTGTGGTTCCGGTGGTGACAGTTGGAACGGCGGCGGTGGCATGTGGTGCAACGTCGCTATGTGCTTCGCGACGGAGCTAACGCATGCGAACGGGGGTGTGGGGTTCGCCGGCGCTTGGGCTTGGGATGTCGTGGTTGCGGCTGAAGCCGTTCCTGCATTGCGTCAAGGCGACGCCAGCGGCTCCTTGCTGTCGCTGTATCGCACCGCGTGGAACACCTCACCGGTGTTGGCGTGGCACCAGCCGGGCTCCCAGGTGGCTTCAGGCGCAAGCCCGTAGTTGGACTGGCAGTTCCAGCCGCCGTCGGTCATGAAGCAGACGCGCACGTCGACCGGTACCGCGCAGGTGTTGGACACCATCGCTTTGTAGCCACTGAGGTCGGCGCACTTGTGGGTGCTGGTGACGGGCGGGGAGACGCACATGGACGCGTCATCGCGGGTTGAAGTACTGCCGGACGCTGCTGGCGAGTCTGCGCCGCCGGAGCTGCCCTGTCCGGCGCTGGCCCACGAACCTGTGCCCGGACCTTGGACAGGCGTGTAGGTGGTCGAGGCTTGCGGCGCGGATACCGGGGATGCGGCAGGTGCAGCCGTGTAGCCCGCACCGGAACGCATGGCACTGGCCTGAGTCTGTGCTGCCTGCTGTGCGCGGGCCTGCGCGTTGATGTCGGCCAGCGTCGAATCGAGCTCGTAGCGCGACTGCGCTTCCTGTGCGCGCGCGACTTCCAGACCGGCATCGAGAGCGCCGCTCATTGCGCCCATCACCGCCGACCATCGCTGGCGGCGGGCCTCACGCTTGGCGTCTTCTTCGGCGCGTAGGTCAGCCTGGATCTTTCGTTCCATCTCGATGGTCGCGGCCGCTCCCCGCATGCGCTGGGCAGCTTCGTACCGGTCGCGGACGTCCAGCGCCAGCGGCGACATCGAAAGATGGGCCATGGGATATGAGACCGACGCCAGCCCCGCCACATAGACATCATCGGCGGCCAAGGTCATCTCTTCGTTGTAGTGGAGGCGGCTACCCGAGGCATTGCTCAATATGTAGGGATCGGCGCGCAGCGTCCTGTCATCCTGGAAGCGGAATACCGCGTCACCCTGGAATCCCGACACGCGGATGTGCGCCTTGAGTTCGCCCGGCTGATCGCCCGGAGTGAATTCAAGTGTCCGGTCTGCATCCGCGAACGCCGGCATGCCGGCCTGCAGACGGATCGAAGATCCGTCCGGCGACCAGGTATAGGCATGGCGCATGTCAATCCCGGTTGGGCCCTCGTGTACCCAAGCGGTGTCCACGAGCCGCGCCAAAGGTCCCCAGGTCCGCATCAGTTCTGGCGCGGGCTCCTCAGAGGATGACTCCGAAGTGCCGGCGGACCGTTCGGCAATCATCTGCTGCAGAGCGTCGCACGCTTCACTTCGTCTACCGGGCTCACAGAGGGCGGCGTGCGCCTCTTCGAGTGTTTGTGCGGCAACGGGCTGCACGCCCGCCGATGCAACCAGTGCTGCAACAAAATATAGGTATCGCATATCCCCCCCATCTTGCCGGGGGAGGATATCTCCAAATGCGGCTAGGGGGATGCCAGCGGCTCGTTGCTGTCGCTGTAGCGGACCGCATGGAACACCTCGCCCGTGTTGGCATGGCACCAGCCCGGCTCCCAGATGGCCTCTGGCGCCAGGCCGTAGTTGGACTGGCAGTTCCACCCCCCGTCGGTCATGAAGCAGACGCGCACGTCCACCGGCACGGCGCAGGTGTTGGACAACATCGCCTTGTAGCCACTGAGGTCGGCGCACGTGTGGGTGCTGGTGACCGGCGGGGAGACACACATGGACGCGTCATCACGAGTCGAGGCGCTGCCGGAGGTTCCCATCGAACTGGCGCCACCCACGGAACTGCCCTGCCCTGCGCTGGCCCACGAACCCGTGCCCGGGCCCGGGACGGCGGTGTAGGTGGAGGTGGCCGGCGGCGTGGACACCGGCGGTGCGACGGGCTGCGCCGTGTAGCCTGTGCCGGAACGCATGGCACTGGCCTGAGTCTGTGCTGCCTGCTGTGCGCGGGCCTGCGCGTTGATGTCGGCCAGCGTCGAATCGAGTTCGTAGCGCGACTGCGCTTCCTGTGCGCGCGCCACCTCAAGCCCCGCGTCCAGTGCACCGTTTACCGCGCCCATTACAGCGCTCCATCGATTGGCCCGGTCCTGCTCCGCTTGTTGCTGCCTGCGGGCGGCGTCCTGGCGCGCTTGAGCCTCAGCCTCGACCAGGTTCTGGACGTCCATCTGCCGCTCTGCCAGCGCCTCGCGCGTCAACTCCCGGTAGACGTAGGACAGAACGACTTTGCCGGTGGGCAGTTCACGCTCCAATCGGAGCTCAACAGAGTTCCCCGACAAGCGTCTGTACGTTCCTGCGGCATCCGGCATATTGGAGATGGTGTAGGACAGGGAACCGTCGAGCTCGACGATGTAGTGGGTGTCGTACCCCGGCATTGCGGTGGACTCTTCAATCAAACCACCGGTGGTCTGATCCCAACGGATGCGACTCGACAGCGTCCGCTCCGAGCCTGTGTACTGGTAAACGGCCATGACCTCCCCGGGCACCTCCCACTCATAGACTGCCGAAGTCCCGGCGCCGGCGATCGCCTTCGCGATATCAAGCGACTGCCCTGCAACGCTGGTGATCCAGCGCTTGCCCACCATGTCGGCGAACGGACCCCAGCGGAGACGCCACTCGGCGACAAGCGCCGGGTCCGCCTCCGCGGGGGTGGCCTGCGCGGATGTCTGGACACCCGTTGCCGCTGCGCGGTGTGGGGTGGCGGCTTCTGCTGCCTGCAACTTGTCCAGCAGCGCCTTTCGCAACGCGGCACAGGTTGCCTCGTCGGCCTGGTCCGCATCGGAACACAGGCGAGCGTAGTTGTCCTCCAGCGTCTGCCCCAGAGCCATGCCGGGCAGGCATCCCAGGGCCAGGGCGAAAGACAGCGCGACCGTACGTGCGGCAAATATCGTCATGGTGGTTCCGGGAATGGATGCGATGGAATTCTTACGGCTGGTCGAGCGGCTCGTCGCTGTCGCTGTAACGGACCGCATGGAACACCTCACCGGTGTTGGCATGGCACCAGCCCGGCTCCCAGGTGGCCTCTGGCGCCAGGCCGTAGTTGGACTGACAGTTCCACCCCCCGTCGGTCATGAAGCAGACGCGCACGTCCACCGGCACGGCGCAGGTGTTGGACACCATCGCCTTGTAGCCACTGAGGTCGGCGCACGTGTGGGTGCTGGTGACCGGCGGGGAGACACACATGGACGCGTCATCACGAGTCGAGGCGCTGCCGGAGGTTCCCATCGAACTGGCGCCGCCAGCCGAGCTGCCCCGCCCTGCGCTGGCCCACGAACCCGTACCCGGGCCCTGGACGGCGGTGTAGGTGGTGGTGGCCGGCGGCGTGGACGCGGGCGGTGCGGCGGGCTGCGCCGTGTAGCCCGTTCCGGAGCGCATGGCAGAGGCCTGCGACTGCGCCGCCTGCTGCGCGCGGGCCTGCGCGTTGATGTCGGCCAGCGTCGAATCGAGTTCGTAGCGTGACTGCGCTTCCTGGGCGCGCGCTACCTCCAGACCGGAATCCAGAGCGGAATTGACCCCTCGGAGAAAGGCATCGAACGAGCTGCCGCGTTCGGCCTTGCGCTTCCGCTCCGCCTCGGCACGGGCCTGGTTGGCCAGCGTCTGCTGCCAAAGTGGGCTGGCTTTGAGCTCTGCGTCCGCACGCGTTATCTCGGCCATCAGCTTCTGCGTTTCAGCCATGTTGGCCTCAACCTGCTTCATCAAGGCCTGGGTTTCCAGGTTGGCAGCGGTTGCCGGCACCCGGTGACGGCGGTTCATCAGCTGCCACCCCTGACCCTTGTCATCCTCGATGAGCATTTCCAGCGCGCCATCGGCAAGGCGGCGAAAGACCATGCGCACGGCTCCGGCGCTGACGATGGCCGACCCGTCGGGCTGCCATTCGTACAGGCTGCTGGCCCCACCTCCAGGCGTCGTTTCGCGCAGGCCGCGATGCGTTGCATCCCACTGCAGGGTCGCGCCATGCGTGACGGTGCCGTCCGGCCGCTTCTCGAGCAGCACCATCACTTCCCCCGGCTCCTCCCAGACGTACTCCAGAGTGGCAGGGGTGAACGTGATGTTGCTCGGGTTCTCGTACTGGATATCGATCAGATCCTGACCGACCAGGTCGGCGAAGAAACCCCAACGCTGCATGCCCACCAGGTCCGGTGCGGCGTCCCCACTGCCAGACTCCTGAGCGGCCGGCACACTGGCTGGTGAAGCCGGTTGCGCCTGCAATTTTTCCATCAGCGACTTTGCCAGTACCTGGCACGCTTCGGTCTTGGCATCGGCCGGCTTGGAGCACAGCTGGGCGTAGCTTTCCTCGAGCGATTGGGCCGCAACGCTCCCGGGCGTCAGCGAAAAAGCCAGCAATGAAGCAATAAGCAAAGAACGCATCGGACCCCCCCGGAGTGATGTCCCCTGAGGCGCATGCTAGCGCGGTAAGGAGTCCAAGGCCTTGTGCCGGCGGCGGTAAGCGTCGTTGGCGGTTGTTTCGGGGCGGTGCCGGGTTACTGCGGCGGCGCTTTATTTTCTTGGGCCAGCGCTGGCGGTTGGAGGGGCGGCGATGGCAGGGGGTGCGGCGGGGGCCGCGGGTGTCGCGTGTGAGGTCGTGCCGGCGGCCGGGGTGTGGGGCTCGTCGGTGTCGGGGGTGGCGTGGTCGTGGCTGAAGCCGCTCCTACAGGGGGCGGGGGGTGGCGGTGCCATCTTGGGGATGGTGGTCGCGACTTACGTCGCTCCTACAAAGGGGGCGTGAGTGACGCCGGGGGATTGGGGTGTGGGCTTGCGGCCGCGTAGAGGCCCGGACGTGCGGGCGGTTCACGTTGTTGGCACGGGGGTGGTGCACAGAATCGCGTCGATCGGTAGCGGCCAGTGGGCCGCCTGCCGTTGGACAGATGCGGAGCGCGCGATGAAGTGGATGCAGTGGACGGCGGTGGTGGTGCTGGCGGGCACGGCTGGGGCGGTGCAGGCGCAGTCGGTGAACCCGGCAACGCTGGCCAACAGCGGCGGCGACGGGTTGGCGGCATGCGCCAGTTGCCATGGGGCGCAGGGCGAGGGCCAGGGCGCGATGCCGCGGCTGGCGGGCATCAACGCGGCCTACCTGCGCAAGCAGCTGGACGACCTGGCCGAGGGCCGGCGCGAGCATGCGCTGATGTCGCCGATCGCCAAGGCGATGTCGCCTGAAACGCGCGAGGCGATGTCCGGCTACTACGCGGCCACGGCGCTGCCCGCCTCGGCCCCACCCGGCGATGCGCACCCCGGTGCGCGGGTGGCGCAACGCGGTGCGTGGGACCGCAACGTGCCGGGCTGCGTGCAGTGCCACGGCCCCGGCGGGCGCGGCGTGGGCGATGCATTTCCGCCGATCGCCGGGCAGACGGCCGACTACCTGTCCGCGCAACTTGAAGCATGGAAGGCCGGGCGCCGCAGCAACGACCCCATCGGGCTGATGCAGGCCGCCGCGCGCGGGCTGACGGCCGAGGAGATCCGCGACGTGTCCGACTATTTCTCCAAGCTGCCGATGGAGGCATCGCGATGAGTGCGCGCACCGCCCTCGCCTTCGCCGCCGCCGCCGCATTGCTGCTGTCGGCCTGCGACAACATCCGCCCGCCGCGAACCGGCAAGCAACCCTCGTCCGATGCGGCGCCAGCGGGTGCGCCCGCAACGGCGGCGGCCCCGGCCGTGGCCGCGGCGCCGGGTGAGTTCAGTCCGCCGTCGGAGGCCGACATCCCCGAAGGCCCGTTCGGCGACATGGTCCGCCGCGGCCGCGACATCTTCCTGGACACGCCGACGCATGCGGGCGAGTTCGTCGGCAACGACCTGAGTTGCGGCAACTGCCACCTGGACGCCGGGCGCAAGGCGGACTCGGCGCCGCTGTGGGGCGCGTGGGTGCGCTACCCGGCGTTCCGTGGCAAGAACCAGCGCGTCAACAACTTCACCGAGCGCCTGCAGGGCTGCTTCACCTACAGCATGGACGGCACCGCGCCGCCAGCCGGCCACGACGTGGTGGTGGCGCTGGAGGCGTACTCGTTCTGGATGTCGCAGGGCGCGCCGGTGGGCGCCACCCTGCCCGGCGCGGGCTACCCGAAGGGCGAGCGCCCGGACACGCCGCCGGACTTCGCGCGCGGCGAAGCGGTGTACGCCGCCAACTGCGCGATCTGCCACGGCGCGGACGGCCAGGGCCAGCAGGGGGACGGGCGCACGGTGTTTCCGCCGCTGTGGGGCCCGAAGTCCTTCAACTGGGGCGCGGGCATGCACCAGCTGGACAACGCGGCGGCCTTCATCCGCGCCAACATGCCGCTGGGCAAGGGCGGCACGCTGTCGGTGCAGGATGCGTGGGACGTGGCGCTGTACATGAACGGCCACGAGCGCCCGCAGGACCCGCGCTTCACCGGCGACGTCGCCGAGACGCGCACCCGCTTCCATGACGACCCGGACTCGCCCTACGGCACCACCGTCGACGGGCGCCTGCTGGGCGCCAACCCCGCCACGCGCTGAGCAGGAACCGCCATGACCATCGAACGCACCACCGACCAGTCCGCCGCCACCGTCGCCGAGCGCATCGAGGCCAGCGCCAAGTCGCATGGCTTCGGCGTGCTGCACCGCTACGACTTCAACAGGACGCTGCAGGAGAAGGGCCACCCCATCGACTTCCAGTGCTACGTGCTGGAGCTGTGCAGCCCCGCCGTCGCCCAGCAGGTGCTGGCGCACGATGCGTCGCTGGCCGCCGCCCTGCCCTGCCGCATCGCGGTGTTCGAGGACGGCACGCGTACGCGGGTGTCGATGATCGGCCCGGTCGAGCTGCTGGGGCTGGTCAGCAACGACGCCGACATCCGCCCGCATGCGCAGGACGTGGAGCGTGCGTTGACGGCGTTGATGGATGAGGTGACAGCCGGGACGTAGCGCAGGTGAGGCCACAGGTCGCATGCGGGGATATGCGCGGTGGTCGGATGGCGGTGGGGGCCGGGTGCATTGATCGCGGGTGAAGTCGGCCCTACAGGGGGCGGGGGATGGCGGCGCCTGTTTGGAGATGGTGGTCGCGACTTACGTCGCTCCTACAAAGGGGGCGTGAGGACGCGGGGGTTTGGGGTTGGGGATCGCGGCTGAAGCCGCTCCTACAGGGAGCGCTTGGCGGATGCGGGTCAGTCGCCGGCGGGCAGTGCCACGTGCAAGGACAGTCCGCCGAGGCGGCTGGAGCGGTCCAGGCGGATGGTGCCCAGGTGCGCAACCAGCACTTCCCGCGCGATGGCCAGGCCCAGGCCGCTGCCTTCCTCGCCCGAGCCCAGGCGCCGGTAGAACGGGTCGAATACGCGCTCGCGGTCGACCTCGGGGATGCCGGGGCCGGAGTCGTCCACCTGCAGCACGGCATGCGCGCCGGGGTGCGAGACGCGCACCTCGATCGTGCCGCCGGCCGGCGTGTAGCGCACCGCGTTCTCAACCAGATTGCGCACCAGCAGCCCCAGCGCGAACTCGTCGCCCGACACCTGCACGGGGTCCAGGTCGACCCGCAGCGATTGCTGTTTTTGCATAGCCAGTGGCCGCAGTTCGTCGACTTCGGTCCGCACCAGCGCGTCCAGGCTCAGCCGCGTGCGATGGCGGACGCCGCCGACGTTCTCGGCCCGGCTCAGCGACAGCAGTTGCGCGATCAGGCGCTCCACGCGCGCGACGCTGTCGGCCAGCAGGCGCTGGGAGTCGTCCCGGTCGCCGGCATCCTGCGCCAGTCGCGCGTTGTCGGCGTGCACTTTCAACGCGCTGATCGGTGTGCGCAGCTCGTGCGCGGCGTCGGCCACGAACCGGCGCTCGCGCACCAGCGCCACGTCCAGCCGTTGCAGCAGGCTGTTGAGGGCGCGCACCAGACCCTGCGCTTCGCGCGGCACCTGGTCCGGGTCCAGCAACGCCAGGCGCTCGGGATCGCGCTGGCCGATCTCGTGCGACAGCCGGCGCAGCGACCGCGTCGCCAGCGCGACGCTCCACCAGATCACCAGCGCCATCAGCGGCAGCGACAGCACCAGGGGCGTCAGCGTGCCGCCGGCGATGTCGGTGGCCAGCTCCTGGCGGATGTCGGTGGACTCGGCCGACTGGAACCAGCGGCCCTCGCGCGAGCGCAGGGTAAACGTGCGCCAGCGCGCGCCGTCGATCACGACGTCGGCATAGCCCGGCACACGCTCGGCCAGTGGCGTGAGCGGCGCGCTGTCGGAGCGCAGCAGCAGGCGGCCGCGCGCATCCCAGACCTGGAAGGCGAGCTTGTTCTCGTAGGCGTGGCCATCCTTGAACGCCAGCTCTTCACCCACGCCCTGCGCCTGGCCATGCCAACCGCGAAGCACGATCGGCTCGCCCGGGTAGTCGTTGAGCTCGCTCAACGGCGCGTCGACCAGGCTGACCAGCACGCGGGTGGACTGCACCAGGCGCGCGTCGAACATCTCGCCGGCTTCCTGCAAGCCGGCGCGGTAACTGACCCAGCCGGCCACCGCCATCAACGTGCCCAGCGTGGCCAGCAGCACCAGCAGCAGCGTGCCGCGGATGGAGTTCACGGGGCGGCGCCTGCCAGGTCGCCCAGTGCGTAGCCGATACCGCGCACGGTGCGGATCGCACCGGGATCGAGCTTGCGGCGCAGGGCGTGCACGTGCACGTCGACGGCGTTGCTGGCGACGTCGTCGTTCCAGCCGTACAGGTGCCGCTGGATGGCATCGCGCGCCATCGGGCGGCCGCGCTGCTCCATCAGCAGGCGCAGCAGCGCGAACTCGCGGCGGGTCAGGTCCAGGTTGCGGCCGTGCCAGCTGGCGGCCAGCGTCGTGGGGTCCAGCTGCAACGGCCCGGCCTCCAGCGTGGGCTGCGCGCGCCCGGCGCTGCGGCGGATCAGGGCGCGCACGCGGGCCAGCAGTTCGGCAGTGTCGAAAGGCTTGCCCAGGTAGTCGTCCGCGCCCACGTCCAGGCCCAGGGTGCGGTCGGCCGGCCGTTCGCGCGCGCTCAGCACCAGGATGGGTACGGGGTTGCCGCTGGCGCGGATCTGGCGGATGACGTCGATGCCATCCATGCGCGGCAGGCCCAGGTCCAGCACCACCAGGTCGAAGCTGTCGTCGCGGATGGCGAACAGCCCCGCGGCGCCGTCATGCACCCAGTCGACGGCGAAGGCACCGCGCCGCAGCGCGGTGCAAAGGCCCTGACCCAGCAACGGGTCGTCTTCCACCAGCAAGATGCGCATGCGGCCAGTCTGGTGCGCGGCCCCGTCAGCGCGCAAGGTGCGCGGTCACCTCCTTCAGCCGGGCCTCGGCCTCGCGGCGACGGCCGGCGTCCGCGGTCGCGCGGCCCGGGCGCGCGGGGGCGGCCAGCGCCTTCTGGTAGGCCGCCTTCGCGCCGGCCCAGTCCTTCTGGTCACGCAGGAAGTCGGCGTAGAAGTAGTTGGCGTCGATGCCGTCGGGGTCCACTGCCAGCCCCTTGCGCAGCAGCTCGCGCGCGGTGTCGTCATCACCGAACCCGATCGGCCAGCCCGGCACCTGGTAGTACAGCGCGCCCAGGCTGGTGTAGGCCGCGCCGTCCAAGGCACCCGGGTCGAGCTTGATGGCGGCCTCGAAGTCCGAGCGCGCGCGCTTGACCAGGCCCAGTGCGCCCACGCCGCCTTTCTCGCCGGCCAGGCTGGACAGCACGATGCCCTCCCAGATCAATGCCTCGGCATCCCCGGGGCGCGCCTTGCGTGCCTGGGCCGCCTCCAGGGCGAGGTCGGCGAAGGCCGCTTCGCGCTGCGGCTTGGCGGTCTGGTAGTTGATCTGGGCCCAGCGGTCGCGCACGTGCTCGACGGCGGGCAGCGCGGGGTCGGCGGCGAAGGCGTTGCCGCCCAGCAGCGCGCACAGGAGGGTGAAGCCGAACAGGGGGTTACTGCGGTTGCGGTTCATGGCGCGGGGTCTCCGGCAGGGGGTGGAACGGCTGGTGGGCGTGGCGGCGGACGGCCGGCAGCTGCGTGCGCAGGCTGCGGTCGACCAGCCCGGGCAACAGCCCGTTGAGGCGGGCGAAGAGTTTTTCCGGCCAACCGATCTGCAGGCGCGACGTGCCGCGCTGCAGGGCGGTGACAAGCTGGCGGGCGACCTCGGCCGGGTCGTCGCTGTGGGTCTTGAGTTCGGCATTGAGCGCGTCCACGGCCGGCGTGTTGAACGGCGTGCGGGTGGCGCGCGGCGACAGGTACTGGAAGCGCACCGGCGTGTCGGCGTACTCGCGCGCCAGCGCTTCGGTCAGGCCGCGCAGCCCGAACTTGCTGGCGCTGTAGGCGGCAAAGCCGGGAAACGCCAAGCTGCCGAAGGTCGAACCCAGCACGGCGACCGCGGCGCGGTCGTGCGTCTGCAGGACGGGCAGCAGCGTGCGGATCAGCAGCATCGGCGCCACCAGGTTGGTCTGCAGCAGCCGCGCCATGGCGTCGGGGTCCTGCTCCTGGAACAGCCCGAAGGCGCTCTGTGCATGCCCCAGCACCAGCATCGACGGCAGCGGGCGCATCGCATACGCGGCCTGCAGCACGCGCGCACGGCCCTCGGCTGTCGCCACGTCCGCCACCACGTTGTGCAGCGCACCGGCAGGCACGTACTGCGCCAGCGCGCGCAGGCGGACCTCGTTGCGCCCCACCGCCAGCACGTGCGCGCCGGCGGCGGTCAGCGCGGCGAACAGCGGCTCGCCGATGCCGCCGCTGGCACCGGTCAGGATTACGCCGCGGCCGGCCAGGTCCATCACGCCGCCTCGGCCAGGCGCACGCCGCTGCTGCGCAACGTGCGGAAGATGTCGCCGTACAGCACGTAGAAGCGGCGCGCGGCATGCACGACCGCGGCGCGGTCGCCGGCATCGTCCAGGCGGTCCATCAGGCGCTTGAAGAACCCGACGTGCTCGATGTCCAGGTCGCCGTGCGAGAGCAGGTAACCGAACGCGTTGCGCGGCAGCCCGAGCGACGCCTGCAGGGTGTCGGCCGCGCGCGTGGCCAGGGCGACGCTGGTGCCTTCCAGCACCAGCACCATGCCGAAGAAGCCGACGGGGTTGCCGCGGTGGATGGTGTCGTAGGCGTAGCTGACCATCAGCTCGGTCGCCAGCGACGGCGTCGACGCCTCGGCCTGCCGGCGGTCCGCGCCACAGGCGGCGATGTCGTCCAGCACCCACTCCTGGTGCCCCATCTCCTCTTCGATGTATTCGCCGATGGCGGTGCGCAGCCACTCCAGCCGCGACGGCAGGCGCGCGCCGCAGGCCATCAGCAACGGCACGGTGTGGCGAACGTGGTGGTAGGCCTGCGTCAGGAAGGCGACGTAGTCCTCGCGCGTAATCCCGCCGGCCAGCGCGGCCTGGATCAGCGGGATGGATACCAGCGCGTCGCGCTCGGCCGAGGTCTGCGCGAGCAGGTCGTCGTGGAAACTCATGCGGCAACTCCGGGGGTGGGAACGGTGGGGTCGCCCCGGTAGCAGGCGTCGATGTCGGCCTGGTAGCGGAACAGGATGGCGGCGCGGCGCGGACGGCCGTTGGCGGTCAGCAGGCCTTCGGTGGCGGTGAACGGCGCGGCCGCGCGCACGAAGCGCGCCACGCGTGCGTAGTCGGGCAGCCCGGCGTTGACCTCGGCCAGTGCGCGGGCAAGAAAGCTGTCGTCGAGTTCCGGGCGTCGCGGCACCAGCACGGCGACGTTGTCGGCCTGCCCTTCGCCGTGGACCACGGCCTGGCCGATGGCCGGGTGCGCAAGCAGCTCGCTCTCTACCCACTCCGGCGAGACGTTGCGACCGAACGCGGTGATGAACACGTTCTTGCGTCGACCGGTGACATGCACGAAGCCGTCCGCGTCGACGTGGCCGAGGTCGCCGGTGCGGACCGGCCCGTCGGGCATCGGCGCGCCACCAAGGAAGCCCAGCGCACGCGCGCCGTCGACGCACAGTTCGCCGTCGACCACCGACACGCGCGCATGCGGCAGCGCCTGGCCGACACTGCCGTCGCGCACGGCACCGGCCCGGTTGAGGCAGACCACCGATCCGCACTCGGTCAGCCCGTAGCCTTCATGGACCGGCAGCCCGAGCGCACGGGCCCGTGCGAGCAGCCCCGGGCCGATGCGGCCGCCGCCCACGGCGATGTAACGCAGCGAGTCCGGCAACGGCGCACCCTGCTCGGCCGCCATCACCAGCGCCAGCAGCAACTGCGGCACCAGGATCACGCTCTCGGGCCGGTAGCGGTGCAGGCAGCGCAACAGCGTGGGCACGTCCAGGCCGGTGGCGCCGGTGTAGCCGATCTCGGACAGCGACGGCAGGGCGATCTCGGCGTCGGCCAGCACGGTGGCGTAGAGGCCGGCGACGTTCTCCAGCAGCGTCGACAGCGGCATGAGGCACAGGTGGCGCCGCGGGCGGATGGCCGACGACGCGTCCACCAGTGAACCGGCCACCGTCAACAGCGTGTCGGCATCCAGGCACACGCCCTTGGGCTGGCCGGTGGTGCCGGAGGTGTAGGTGATGCAGGCGGTACCGGCCGGAAGGTGCGTGTCGACGCCATCTGTTGGAGCCACGCGCCAGCCGGCCAGCGCACCACCGTCCAGCAGGCCGATAGGTGTTTCGGCACCCGCAGGCATGCTGTCCGCGGCGGCGGTCACAATGCAGTCCGCGCCACTGCTGGCCAGCGCGTGCGCGACCTGCGCCGTCGAAAAGAACGTCGGCAGCGGCACGTGCACGCCGCCGACCTGCCGGATCGCCAGGTCCAGTGCGAACCAGCCGGGGCCGTTGTCGAGCCGGCTGGCGACGCGGCGTGTCCCGGTGCGTTGCAGCCAGTCCACCGTGCGGTCGATGCGTGCGCGCACGGCGTCGTCACCGAGCACGCCCTGTGCGGTGACCAGGCGCACGGCGCGGCCGCGCAGGCCATCGAGCAGGCGCGTGGCGGACGTGGACGCCGTCACGGCGCGCCCGCCAGGCACAGCACGGGCGCCGCACACGGCGCGGGTTGCGCGGCGGCGTCACGCAACAGGGCCATGCCCTCGGCGACGTTGCCGCACATCAGGCGCGGGCGCGACGCGTAGTAGTCGCCCCAGTCGCTGCAGAGCTCGCGCAGGTGGTCCGCGCGCGCTTCCGCCAGTTCCACCGTCGACAGGTGCAGACGCTGGAACGCGTTGCGCAGCTGCTGGGTGGCCACGAACAGCACCCAGTCCATCCGCGCCTCATGCAGCAGATGCGCGAGTTGCACGATCAACTCACGCGCGATGCCGGGCGTGGTGGCGGCGAAGTTGCCCACTTCCACCACCGCGCGGCGGTCCACCGTACGTGTGATGCCACGCTGCGGCATGGCCGACTCGATCGGTGCGTCCAGGTACTGCTCGACGAACAGGTCCCCTTCCCCGCCTGACCGCAGGCCGACCGCGGCGACCAGACGGCCGGCACTGTCCTCGTAGGCGAGCAGGTGCGGCAGGAAGCTGCGTAGCCGCGCGCCATAGCGGTGCAGGTAGACGTCGGCGATGAAACGTTCGACCGCCTCGCGCCCGGCGTCGGCGGGGTCGACCAGGCGCACGCCGGCGAACCGGCCGGGGACCGGCGCGAGCGAAACGTGGGGGCGTATCCAGTGCATGGGCCGGCATGCTGGATGCGCTCGATTAAGGCCCGATTAGGCGGACGTTAGCCGTCCATTAGTGTTTCGATAACGAATCATTGGGCGCCACCAAAAAAAACGCCCGGCGCAGGCCGGGCGTTCGGGTGCTGCGATAGGTGGCTCTCAGCGAGCGCCGGCGTTCCGGCAGCGGGCGTTGCGGCAGTCGCCTTCAGGCACGCGCGACAGGCTGTCGTCATCAGGCACCACGACAGGGTCCACTGCCGCGGGCTGGCCGCCGTAGGACAGGCGCAGTCCGATGCTGCTGGCCTCGCTCGCATTGCGTGCCTGTTCGTGGCCCAGCAGCAGCGACAGCAGCCAACCGCGGCGCAGCGTCAGGTCCAGGCCGGCCGACAGGGAGAGCGCGTTGTCGTTGTAGCTGGACATGCGCAGGCGGTAGTCGGTGGCGGCCGGCATCAACACGTAGTTGATGGCGGCATCACCCTTGTCCTCGAGTGCCTGGCGGTACTCGACGCTCCAGAACGGACGCACGCGCCCGGCTTCGCCCAGCTGCCATTGCCCTTCAAGGCCGATGGCAGCCGCGCTGTGGTCGACCACCTGCTCGCGGTAAGCCAGGTCGTACAGCGCCAGACCGTACTCGCGGTAGGCCTCCAGCGTGGTGCGGCTGGTGTCCACGCGCCCGTAGCCGGTGAGGCTCATGGACGGCCCGTGGTGCGCGTAGCCCATCGATACCGACGCGAACCATTGATCGCCTTCGCGGGTGGCCGTGCCCAGCGCATCGGCGTCGGTGCTCCAGCGCTGCAAGTCGAAGTCCAGCTGGCCGGTGCCGGCCACGGCATCCACGAACAGGTGCTCGCCGGCGCGCCACAGGCCGTACAGGGCCAGCGAGCGCTGGTCGGCCTGCATGTGCGAGGCGCCATTGGCATCCAGCGTGCTGTCGTTGGTCGCCAGGCTGCCGGCGATACCGACGATCAGGTTTTCGCCTATCGCGCGGTCCGCACCCAGCGTGATGCCATCGGTCTCGAAGTCGAAGCCGTTGCTGCGGCCGCTGCTGCCGAACGTGGCGGTGCCCGACAACCAGGCGCCCCACCCCTGCGGCATCGCCGGCCACGGGGATGCGGCGGCCTGGCCCAGCGGCAACGACAGGCCCGCACCGGTGTCGCCGCCTGCGTAGGCCAGCGTCAGGTTGCTGGAACTGGCGTTGGCGCCGTTGCGCACCTGGCGCAGGCGGTCGCGGATGTTGGCCTGCTGGGCGGTGGCGAAGCGGACGCTGGCATCCACCTGCGCCTGCAGCAGGCCGGTGACACCGGGGTCGCGCGTGGGGTCTGGACGCTCGACCACCACCAGTTCCATCTGGATGCTGGCGATGGTGTAGTTGCCGTCGGCGGCCTGGGTGGCGGTGATGACGGTGGTGCCTGCCGCGCGCAGGGTCACCGTGCGGCCATCGATGCTGGCCACCGCGGGCTGGCTGCTGGTGAAGGTGAACGTGCCGGCGCTGTCGCTGCCGGGGTTGTCCAGTGCGAATGCGGCCTCGCCCAGCACCTTGGAAAGCTGCTCGGGCCAGACCAGCGTCGGCACGGCGGCGGCGATGTCGACCTCCAGCGAGACCTGCGCGGCGGCACTGTGGTTGGCGTCGCCTGCCTGGTCGGCGGTCAACCCGCAACGGCCGGCCGCGAGCATCGTCACGGTGTCGGCGGCCACGGTGCACACCACGGTGGTGGTGCTGGCGAACACGATTGCGTTGCCCGATGCCCCGCCCTGCGCGGTCAGCGCGAACGTGCCTCCCGGCGCGAACACGGGAGCGTCCGGGTTGGCGGCAAAACCGGTGATGGCCTGGGCCTGCGGTTCGACCGCAATCTCGATGGCCTGTCGTGCGGCAAAGTCATTGGCGTCGCGCACCTCCACGGTGGCTTCGAACCGGCCCGCGGCGGTCGGAGTGCCCGACAGCACGCCGGCGGTGCTCAGCGCCACGCCCGGTGGCAGTGCGCCGTCGACCACGGCGAACGTGTACGGCGCTGTGCCGCCCGTGACTTGCAGGGTCTGGTCGATGCCGTCGCCGAAGGTGATCTCCGGCGTCGCCATTGCCAATGCGATGGCCGGCGCCTGCACCGACAGCGTGTAGGCCTGCTGCGCGGAGAACGGACCGGTGCCGGTGCTGGCATCGGTGGCTTCGATGGTGAAGGCAAACGTGCCCGCCTGTGTCGGCGTACCCGACAGCGTGCCGTCGGCGGCCAGTGCCAGGCCAGCGGGCAGCTCGCCGGCGACCTGCACGAACGTGTACGGCGCGATGCCACCGCTGGCGGTGAATACGTGCGTGTACGCAGTGCTGCCGGCGGCGTCGGCCGGGGCCGTGGCGTCGAGGGCGACGCTGGCGGCCTGGACCGTGACCGTCACCGTTGCCGCTGCCGACGTGGTGAGGCCGTCGCTGGCGGTGTAGGTGAAGCTGTCCGGACCTGCGTAGCCGGGGGCCGGTTGATAGGTGATGGTGGTGCCGTTGGCTAGGGCCGTGCCATGCGCGGGCGCGGCGTCCACCGCCACCGATGTGGGCGTGCCGGTGATATCCAGCGTGACCGGCGTGGCGGCTGCGCCATATGCGACCGTCAGGCTGACTGAGGCAGTGACGAGCGACGGTGCCGGGGTGACCGCGTTGGACGCCATCGACGCGGCGCCGGTGCCCGCGACATTGTCGGCGGTCACGGTGAAGGTGTAGGCCACGCCGTTGCTCAGGCCCGTCACGGTCAGCGGGCTACTGGCGCCGCTAACGGTCGCACCACCCGGGTTGGCGGTGACGGAGTAGCCGGTAATCGCGCTGCCACCGGTACTGGCCGGTACGCCGAAGGACACCGTCGCTTGGGTATTGCCCGCCACGGCCGTGACACCGGTCGGCGCGCCTGGAATTACGGGGTTGACGATGAAGCTGCGGCTGACCTGCGTGGCCGGCAGGTAGCTGGCGTCGCCTGCCTGGTCGGCGTTGATGGTGCAGGTGCCGGCCGTGATGAAGGTCAGCGTGCCGCCGGAGGTAATGGTGCAGACGCCGGTCGTGGACGAGCTGAAGCTGATGGGGTAACCGGCGCCCGCGCTGCTGGTGGCCGTGAGCGTCGGAATCGTGCCGAAGTTCTGCGCGCCGGGGTTGGTGAAGGTGATGGTCTGCACGGCGGCGGGCGTGACCGAATTGCTGGCCATTGATGCGGCACCGGTGCCTGCCGAGTTGTGGGCCGTGACAGTGAATGTGTACGCCACGCCGTTGGTCAGGCCGGTCAGCGTGACCGGCGACCCCATGCCGCTCGCAGTGGCGCCGCCGGGATTGGCTGTCACCGTGTAACCGGTTATGGCAGTGCCTCCGGCGTTGGCCGGTGCGATGAAAGCCACCGAGGCCTGGGTGTCGCCCGCCGTTGCGGTGACCGTCGTCGGCACGCCGGGAACCACCGCGTTGACGGTAAACGAGCGCGACACCGTCGCAGCAGCGGCGGTGGCCGCATCGCCGGCCTGGTCGGCATCGACGGTGCAGGTGCCGGCGGCGACGAAGGTCAGTGTGCCGCCGCCGGTGATCGTGCAGACGCCGGTGGTGGACGAGCTGAAGCTGACGAGGTACCCGGCGCCCGCGCTGGACGTCGCCGTCAACGTTGGCGTCGTGCCGAAGTTCTGTGCGCCGGGATTGTTGAACGTGATGGTCTGGTCTGCCTGCGGCGTCACGCTGGCGGAGGCGCTCGAAGCGACGCTGCTCCCCACCGCGTTGGTGGCCGTCACGGTGAAGGTGTAGGCGGTGCCGTTGGTCAGGCCGCTGACGACAAGGGGCGAACCTGCGCCGCTGGCCGAAATGCTGCCGGGACTGGAAGTCACCGTGTAACCGGTGATCGCCGAACCGCCGTCGTCGGCGGGCGCGGTGAAGGCGATCGACACCTGCCCATCGCCCGGGGTGGCCGCGCCCACGGTGGGGGCGCCCGGGGCCGTGAGGATATCCACGGCATGCGCGGTGCCGCCTGTAAAGGCTACCGGCGGACCATTGCCGGCATCGTCCTGTATGTCGGTCCCGCTATTGAGGTCCACACGCAGGGTGCCGCTGCCGCTGATGCCGTTGACGGTGACGTCGACGGACGTGCCGCCGGACGCCGATACGCTGGCGATGCTGCCGCTCGCGCTGCCGGTGCTGGTCAGCGAAAAATCGTCGGCAGACACGCCGCTGATGGATTCGTTGAAGGTGACGGTAAAGGCCACCGTCGTGTCGGCGGAAATCGCTCCGCCAGCCGGTGCGACGCTCGTTACGGCCGGCACGGTGGTGTCGACCGTCGTATTGCTGGTGTCGGCCCGTGTGGTGGCGTTGCCCGCGTTGTCGACCGCGGTGACGCTGGTATTGCGGTTGGTCGCGTCGATGGCGCCTGCCACCAGCGTGTACGTGGCCGTCCAGGTGCCCGCGCTGTTGGTCGCCGCTACTGCGGCACCGCCGCCGAACTGGCTGAAGTCGATGGTGACGGCACTGATGTTGTCGCTGTTGTTGTCGCCGCCAGCGGTGTTGTTCCAGACGGCGGTAACGGTGTCGCCGATCTTGAAGGCGCCGCCGGTGCCCGTGCCGCCGGAGAGGCTGATGTTGCCGTCGGTGACCACCGGCGCGATGGTGTCGACCGTCGCGTTGGTGGAGTCGGCCCGCGGCGTGGCTCCGTGCACGTTGCTGGCCGTCACGCTGACGTTGCGGTTGGCGGCGTCAATCGCGCCCGCGCCCAATGTGTATGTCGCCGTCCAGGTCCCGCTGCTGTTGGTTGCTGCCACGGCAGCGCCGCCGCCGAACTGAGAGAAGTCGACCGTGACGCCAGTGACGCCCATGTTGTCGTCGCCAGAGGCGGTGTTGTTCCAGTCGGCAATGACCGTGTCGCCGAGCCTGTAGGCGCCGCCGGTGCCGGACGCGCCGGAAATGCGGATGTTGGCGTCGGTGACGGAGGGCGGCTGGGGCACCTCGGTGTTGCCCGAGAAATCGTCAAGCTTGGTGAAGTAGAAGTCCGTAGAGCTGATGCGCACTTCGTCAACGATGAGGTCACTGAACGCCAGGCTACCTGGCATGTAGGGGGCCACCACTTGAGCTGCGCCGACAGTCGCCCCATCGCGATACCCCTGCACGGTCGTTTCGGTGCCATCGGTGACGTCGACCTGCAGCCCGGTCAGGATGAAATCAGCACCATTGCTGCGCCGGATCGTCACCGCTTCTACCGCCGGGTCAAAGTTGGCTGATGCGAGCAACATGGCAGGATCGGCGGATTCGTCCCAAGACAGACTGCCCAGGTTCCCTTCAAACGCGAAGGTGAAGGACTGCCCTCCAAGCGTGCGCGTCACGGTCGTACCTGGGGGGAAATTGCTGGAAAAGGTCTCGGTAAACGCGGCCGCGTGGGCTGCGACGGGCGCGATGAAGGCCGCAAGTGCCAGTGTGATGCCGAACACGTGTCGCAGTGCCACGCGCGCCCGGCCGCGGCCCGGCCGCGAGCTGTCGAGATACTTCATGTTGTCCCCAAGAGAGTCGACCGTAACGACGCCGTCCTCGGAGGCGGTGCCGCGCGGTGCTGGATGTTGCTGCAGAGGCCTGCAGTATCGGCAGTCCACGGTATGCAATCCCCGTGCCGCGGACCTGCCAGATGGAACTGGCATGCGAATGATAAGGGCAAAGGGTGGTGCAGCCGTGTTGCCCGCACACCCTTGCCGCTGTGCCGCCGCCGAAAGCCACTTGTGCGCGGCCTGGTGGAGAGTCCTCGGCGATGAATCCTTGACGCAGGAGTGCGTACGGTAGAGCCCTTCCCACTCCAAGGAGCCCGGCATGTCCGAGACGATCTACGACGCCCTGCGCGAGAGCCACGAAGAGCAGCGGTCCCTGTTCCGCAAGTTGCTGCGCAGCAAGCCGGGTACGCGGGAGCGGCTGGACCTGTTTACGCAGGCGCGGATTGAGCTGGAAGCGCACGAGGCGGCGGAGGAGCGGTTCCTCTATGCGCCGATGCTGATGGACGACATGGGGCTGAACTCCACGCGCCATGCGCTGCATGAGCACCACGAGATCGACGAACTGGTCGAGGACGTGCAGTCGTTGGATCCGGCGGGCGAGGCGTGGCTGGAGAAGTGCAAGGAGCTGAGCCACCAGGTGCACCACCACCTGCGCGAGGAGGAGAAGAAGTTCTTCCAGGTATCGGGCAAGGTGCTGACGGAAACGCAGAAGGTGCAGCTGGCGAAGAAGTACCGGAAGGACTTCGAGCGGATGAAGAAGAAGCTGTCGGCGGAGTGATTACGCCCTGACCAGTGGCGGCATGTGCGCCGCCTGACCCTTGTAGGAGCGGCTTCAGCCGCGATCGCTATGGCAGGTCGCCGCGTTGTACGGAGTATCTGTAGGCGGGACGTGAGTCGCGATTGCGCGCCTGCATGGGGCTGACGGGTCGCGACTTACGTCGCTCCTAAAAAAGGGAGTGCGGGTGGCGGGGCGATCGGGTGGCGGCGTGGGTTGGCCGATTCTGGTTCGCGGCTGAAGCCGCTCCTACAGGTTTCGGCGGGCGGCGGTGAGGGTTGACGCATTTGTAGGAGCGACGTGAGTCGCGATTGCGCGCCTGCATGGGGCTGACGGGTCGCGACTTACGTCGCTCCTACAAAGGGAGTGCGGTGGCGTTGCGATCCTATGGCGGCGTGGGTTGGCCGATTCTGGTTCGCGGCTGAAGCCGCTCCTACACGGGCGATGCCTGTATCAGCGGCGCCGGCTCAGGCGCTGGCGGTTTCGGGGAAGCTGAGCTGCTCGAGGTCGGGGTGCGACAGCACCACGACGCGGTCGCGGCCGCCGTGCTTGGCCTGGTACAGGGCGATGTCCGCGGCGCGCAGCAGGTCGGTGTGGCGCGGGGCATTGCGCGGGCGCAGCAGCGCGACGCCGACGCTGGCGGTGATGGTGCCCGTAGGGCCGTCGGCGCCCTGCAGCTCCAGCTGCGCGATGTCGCGCCGCAGTGCATCGGCCATGGCGCTCAGCCGCCCGGCTTCGGGCTGGTACCAGACCAGGGCGAACTCCTCGCCGCCGTAACGCGAGGCCAGGTCCAGCGGGCGCTTGGCATGGCCGGCCACCGCACGCGCCACGCCGCGCAGGGCAGCGTCGCCGTCGGCGTGGCCATGGCGGTCGTTGAACTGTTTGAAGTGGTCGACGTCGATGAGCGCCAGCGCGACGCAGGTGCCGTCGCGCGCGGCCTGCTGCCAGACGCGCTGCAGGTGCTCGTTGAAGCTGCGGCGGTTGTGGATGCCGGTCAGACCATCGCGCTCGGCCAGTTCCGACAGCATGCCGGCGGTGAGGAAGGTGGTGCGCGCGCGGTGCTCCATCGCGTAGCCGCCGCAGGCACCAATGATGTTGGCCAGGACCATGAAGGACAGCTGGTAGGTCTGTACCAGGGGATCGGGCTGGACCATCGGCACCAGCACCAGGAACATGCCCAGCGGAACCAGGTTGGCCACCAGCGCCCACCGCCACGGCAGGCCCACCAGCAGGTGGATGACGATGGGCAGGAACAGCGTGCCCTCGTACGGGACGGGTGCGCCGAGGGCCAACGTCAGCACGACGATCCCCACGGTGCCGCAGCCGGTGACGACCGCGGCCATGAACACCGCCGGCGTCAGCCATGGGCGGCGTGCCGGGCGGTGGCTGACGAGCAGCGCCGCCACCAGCACGGGCACGATCAGGAACAACCGGATGGCTGCCGTCCAGCGCGAGGCGTGCAGGGGCACGGTGAGCAGGTCGATGGCGATGAACGCCCCATACGTGGCGATCCCGATCCACAGCACCCAGCGCAGCCACGCCAGGTTCGCGCGGTGCTGATCCCTCTGGAACTCACGCTCCAGCGCCGGTGCGAACCGCAGCCGCGCGTGCCCACGCGCCAGCGCCTCGCGGTACGGCGAGGGGTGTACAGCGTCGAACGGGAGGTGGTGCGCTGGCATCGGCGACGGCAAACCCTCGGCAGGGCCGACGCCGCAATGCGGGCAGCGGGCGATCCGGATGGATGCGTGGGCTGCGGCGGCGGGATCGGGTGGGTTCTTTTTAGTGTTCTTCCGGGTAGGAATCGGCCGCGGGCCGGGAATCTTTAGCGCGTGGACGCTTTTTGTAGGAGCGGCTTCAGCCGCGATGGGTGTGGGGCCCCGCGGATCGCCTTCGTGATCGCCGGGACCCCGATGCCGTGTCGTTGCAGGTGCGGCGCAAGTCGCGATCACGCGCGTGCAGGGAGATGGGGGTCGCGACTTGCGTCGCTCCTACAACGGGTGCAGGGGGCGCGGCGATCGGGGCCGTGGCGTGGGTGGCCGGATGGGGATCGCGGCTGAAGCCGCTCCTACAGGGGGCGGGACGCTACGACGGGGTGGCGTCAGCCCGCGTCGACCGGGGGCGGGACGGTGGGCAGGGTGATGACGAACTCGACGCCCCTGCCCGGCTCGCCCGTGCTGAAGGCGCCGATGCTGCCGCCATGCTGATGGACCATCTGGTGGACCAGGCTGAGACCGATGCCCAGGCCGCCGTGGACGCGCGAGGGGTTGTGCTCGTCCTGCGCGAACAGCTTGAAGACGTACTGCAGGTTTTCCGGGGCGATGCCGGGGCCGTTGTCGGCGACCGACAGTTCCACGGCATCGCCGGTGCGGCGCAGGCCGACGGCGATGCGCCCGCCGTCGGGGGTGAACTTCACGGCGTTGTGCAGCAGGTTGCTGAGCACCTGCACCAGGCGCACGCGGTCACCGCTGACCCACACGGGCGTGTCGTCCAGTTCCAGCGACAGGGTGTGGGCACGGCTGGCGATGGCGGGGGCGTGGGCCTCCACCGCTTCGTGCACCACCGGCTGAAGGGCGACGGGTTGCATGTCCAGGTGGACCTTGCCGCTGACGATGCGGCCGACGTCCAGCAGGTCGTCGACCAGGCGGCACAGGTGCGTGACCTGGCGGCCCAGGATCTCGCGCGTCTGGCGCATGGCCTCGTTGGGCGGCTCGCCCATGTTCATGATCGTGACGGCATTGGCGATCGGCGCCAGCGGGTTGCGCAGCTCGTGGCCGAGCATCGCCAGGAACTGGTGCAGGTGGCGCTCCTGCTGTTCCAGCGTATCGATGCGCCGCTGGCTGCTCATGTCGCGGGTGACCTTGGCGTAGCCGTAGTGGTCACCCTGGCCGTCGTACAGCGGCGTGATCACGACGTGGGCCCAGAAGCGGCTGCCGTCCTTGCGCAGGCGCCAGCCCTCGTCCTCGAAGCGGCCGTCGCGCAGGGCCATCTCCAGTTCGTACTCGGGCCAGCCGCGGTCGAGCTGCTCCTGCGGGTAGAAGATGGAGAAGTGGCGGCCGAGGATTTCCTCGGCGGTGTAGCCCTTGTTGATCTGCGCGCCAAGGTTCCAGCTGGCGATGCGGCCCTGGGTGTCGAGCATGAAGATGGCGTAGTCGCGCACGCCTTCCACCATCAGGCGGAAGCGCTCCTCCGACTGGCGCAGCAGTTCTTCGTGTTCGCGGCGCTCGGTGACGTCGCGGGTGACCTTGGTGAAGCCGCGGTGCACACCCTTCTCGTCGAACAACGCAGTGACCACCACGCTGGCCCAGAACCGCGTGCCGTCCTTGCGGAGGCGCCAGCCCTCGTCCTCGACACGGCCGTGGGTCAGCGCCTCGTGCAGCATGCGTTCGGGCACGCCGCTGGTCATCTGCTCGGGTGGGTAGAACAGGCGGAAGTGGCGGCCGGTCACGTCAGCCGGCTCGTACCCTTTCAGGCGCTGGGCGCCGGCGTTCCACGAGCGGATGCAGCCGTCGGGATCGAGCATGAAAATCGCGTAGTCGCGCACCGACTCCACCATCAGGCGGTAGTCGGCGTCGGTCATCTCCGGCGGCAACGGCCGGGTGGTGCCGATGGCGGCGGTGCGTGGATCGGACAAGCGGACTCCCCCTGCAGCAGGGCGGCACGTTAGCGCGTGGGGGCGTGGTGGGGAAGCGAAGTCGGTGTGTTGCGGGCGGCCGGCCGTCGGGAATTGCCTGTTCAGTCCAGCGGCGCGGCCATCACCAGGTCGTCGACCGGGTAGCCGCGGCGGCGGGCGTCCTCTTTCAGCCGGACGAACAGGGCCTGGTCCATGGCCGGGCGACGCGACAGGATCCACAGGTATTTCTTGCTGGGCCCACCGACGACGGCCCACTGGTAGTCGGGGTCGAGGTCGATCACCCAGTAGTCGGCCCACACCATCGGCACCCACGACAACCACTCGGGTGCGAAGCGGACCTGCAGGGCGCCGTCCAGGCCTTCCACCGGACGCGCGACGCCGGTGGACTCGTCCATGTCGCCGCTCCTGGTGCGGCAGGCATTGCGCACGCCGATGGTGCCGTCGGCATTGACGGTGTAGGTGGCGGTGACGGTGTCCACGCACTTGCGCTGGAAGAACATCGGCAGGTGCGCGATCTCGTGCCAGGTGCCGGCATAGCGCTGCAGGTCGAGCGAGCTGACGGGCTGGTTGGCCAGGGCCGGGGCGCTGGCAGCCGACGCGGCCATGGCCAGGGTGATGAGCGCGGACTTGAGCATTGGGGGGGATGCCCGGAGGAAAGAGGCGCGCAGAATGCGATGCGTGGCGTGACCGGGCGGTGGAGCCGGCGTGCCGGCAGCCCCTGTAGGAGCGGCCTCAGCCGCGATCGAGCCCTGCCCGGGGTCAATCCCCTTTGAGGCGTTGGTCGCAGGGCCTTTTGTAGGACCGACGTGAGTCGCGATGCGCCGATCCGTTGGGATGCGCGGTCGCGACTTGCGTCGCTCCTACAAACAAGCGCGGGTGTAGGAGCGGCTTCAGCCGCGATCGCTCCTACCCGGGGTCCATCCCGCTTGAGGCGGTAGTCGCAGGACCTTTGTAGGAGCGACGTGAGTCGCGACGCGTCCTGTCCGACGGAGTTCGCGGTCGCGACTTACGTCGCTCCTACAACGGGTGCGGGGGGTGCGGCGATCGGGCCCTGTGGCGCGGGCGGACGGGGCGTTGATCGCGGCTGAAGCCGCTCCTACAGGGGGGCGGGTCCGGAAAACAGGAAAGGCCGCCCCGGAGGCGGCCTTTCGCGAGTGCGGGGTGGAACGCGCCTCAGGCGGCGCGGGTCACGCCCACGGGTCACGCAGGACGATGTTGGCGTCGCGGTCCGGGCCGGTCGACACCATCGCCAGCGGGCAGCCCGACAGCTCCTCCAGCGCGCGCAGGTAGGCGCGTGCGGCGGGCGGCAGCTTGTCCCACTCGGTGATGCCGTGGGTGCTCTCCTCCCAGCCCGGGAACTCCAGGTACACCGGCTCGCACTCGTCCCAGCCCTGCGCGTCCAGCGGCGCGTACTCGGTCTGCTTGCCGCGGTACTGGTAGCCGATGCACATCTTCAGCGTGGGCATGCCGTCGAGGATGTCGAGCTTGGTGATGCACAGGCCGGTGATGCCGTTGATCGCCACGGCGCGCTTGAGCGCGACGATGTCGATCCAGCCACAGCGACGCGGCCGGCCGGTGGTGGCGCCGAACTCCTGGCCGCGGGCGCGGATGCCCTCGCCCACCTCGTCATGCAGCTCGGTCGGGAACGGGCCGCCGCCGACGCGGGTCGCATACGCCTTGGCGATGCCGAGCACGTAGTCGATCGAATCCGCGCCCACGCCGGTGCCGGCCAGCGCTCCGCCCACGGTGGTGTTGGAGCTTGTGACGTACGGGTAGGTGCCGTGGTCGATGTCCAGCAGCGAGCCCTGCGCACCCTCGTACAGCACGCGCTTACCCTGCTTGCGCAGGTCGTGCAGGATGCCGGCGACGTCGGACTTCATCGGCTCGACGTAGTCGCCGAAGGCCAGCGCCTCATCGAGGGTCTGCTGGAAGTCGACCGGGTCGACCTTCAGGTACTGGGTCAGCACGAAGTTGTGGTAGTCCAGCGCGGCGCGCAGCTTTTCGGCCAGCTGCTCGGGGTAGTGCAGGTCGGCGACGCGGATGCCGCGACGGGCGACCTTGTCCTCGTAGGCCGGGCCGATGCCGCGGCCGGTGGTGCCGATGGCCTTGCCGCCGGCGGCCTTCTCGCGGGCCTGATCCAGGGCGATGTGGTACGGCATGATCAGCGGCGTGGCCGGGCTGATCTTCAGGCGCGAACGCACTTCCACGCCATTGCCTTCCAGCTCGGCGATTTCCTTCTGCAGCGCACCGGGGTGCAGCACCACGCCATTGCCGATCAGGCACAGCGCGCCTTCGCGCAGGATGCCGGACGGGATCAGGTGCAGGACGGTCTTCTTGCCGCCGATGACCAGCGTGTGGCCGGCGTTGTGGCCGCCCTGGAAGCGCACGACCGCGCCGATTTCCTCGGTCAGCAGGTCGACGATCTTGCCCTTGCCCTCGTCGCCCCACTGGGCGCCCAACACCACGACCGACTGACCCATTACCTGCACTCCTGAATGGCCCGCGTGGGGCGGGCATCGGCGGCGCACCGCCGCGTGGACACGGAAAAAGCCGGTGGGGCGATTCGCAATGAACGGCCCCATCCGGCTTTTGCGCATTATCCGGGTTTCGGGGCGCCGGGGCCAGCCTCGCCGCGTGAAGGCACCCCCGGACGGCTCGGTATGGTCCGGAGCGGTCGGATAGACTGTCGGCCACCCTGGCCCCGGCCCGTGCATGAACCCGAATTACCTCGACTTCGAGCAACCCATCGCCGACCTGGAAGCCAAGATCCAGGAGCTGCGCCACGCCAGCCACGGCTCGGCCGTGGATGCGGACGCGGAAGTGCATGCGCTGCAGAACAAGCTGCGCCAGCGCACCGCGCACATCTTCCGCGACCTCTCCCCGTGGCAGGTCAGCCAGCTGGCGCGCCACCCGGCGCGGCCGTACACCAACGACTACATCCGCCTGATCTGCAGCGAGTTCCAGGAGCTGGCCGGCGACCGCGCGTATTCGGATGACGCCGCCATTGTCGGCGGCCTGGGCCGGATTGACGGCCGCAGCGTGATGATCATCGGCCACCAGAAGGGCCGCGACACCAAGAGCAAGATCAAGCGCAACTTCGGCATGCCGCGGCCCGAGGGCTATCGCAAGGCGCTGCGCCTGATGAAGATGGCCGAGCGTTTCGGCCTGCCGCTGCTGACCTTCATCGATACGCCGGGTGCGTACCCGGGCATCGGTGCGGAGGAGCGCGGCCAGTCCGAAGCCATCGCCCGCAACCTGCTGGAAATGGCCGAGCTGAAGATCCCGGTGGTGTGCACGGTGATCGGCGAAGGCGGCTCCGGCGGCGCGCTGGCCATTGGCGTCGGCGACCGCACGCTGATGCTGGAATACAGCACCTACTCGGTAATCTCGCCGGAAGGCTGCGCGTCGATCCTGTGGAAGTCGGCCGACAAGGCCAAGGACGCCGCCGAGCAACTGGGCCTGACCGCCAAGCGCCTGCACGGGCTGGGCCTGGTCGACAAGGTGGTGCGCGAACCGATCGGCGGCGCGCACCGCAACCCGCGCCAGATGGCGACGCGACTGAAGGCGGTACTGATGAACGAGCTGGACGCACTGGACCAACTGCCCACCGCCGACCTGCTGGAGCGGCGCTACCAGCGCCTGCGCAGCTACGGCGCGTACGAGGCCGCGTGATGCTGCTGGCCGGAAAGTTCGCCGCCACCTGCTGGGCCGCCGCCAGCGGTGCCCTGTTCCTGGCGTCGTGGGTGCTGCTGGACGCCAACATGATCTTCGCGCTGGTGGCGCTGGGGTTGTCGGCCGGTTGCGCGTGCCTCGCGCTGGCCTGCCTGCTCAAGCCCTCGCGCCGCACCATCGCCCGTCGCGCCGCACGCGAGCGGCAGGCGCAGGCCGCGGCCGAGGGACGTGTCGAAGACGCGCCACCGAGCCGGCACTGGCGCTGATCCACGCATGACGGCGGCGGCGCGACGCGCGGCACCCCGATGATCCTGGACGCGATGCTGGATGACCGCGCGGCGTTCCTGCTGGGCGTGACGGCGGTACTGGGTGTGGTGGCCGGGGTGGTCTGGCTGTGGCGGCGGGCACGGGGTCGGTCGGGTACGCCGGATCGCAAGTAGCCGTCCCGACCTCGGCCGGACGCGACGCATTCGCAATGTGTGCGGCCGCGAGATACACGTCCATGGATTCCCGCCTTCGCGGGAATGACGAACTCTTTATCCCCTGCGGCTGCTCGGGGCTTCGCCGTGCCCTTGCCGTCATTCCCGCGCAGGCGGGAATGCATGGACACTTGCCTTACCCCACCACCACGGGCACCCCGTGGCACCATCCGCGCCATGTCGCGCGCTCCCTCTCCGCTCATCGATGGCACCGACCTGCCCGACGGGCCGGTCTGTGTCGGGCTGAGCGGCGGGCTCGACTCCACCGTGTTGCTGCATGCGCTGTCGCAGTCGCCCGGCGTGCGTGACCGCGGTCTGCGCGCCCTCCATGTCCACCATGGCCTGCACGAACAGGCGGACGCGTGGGCCACCCATTGCGAGCAGGTGTGCCGTGCGTGGGGCGTGCCGTTCACCCTGCGTCGCGTGGCCGTTGCACGCAGCGGCATCGGGCCGGAGGCCGCGGCGCGGTCGGCGCGGCGGGCTGCCTTCGCGGCGGACCTGCGCCCCGGCGAATCGCTGGCGCTGGCGCACCATCGCGACGACCAAGCCGAAACCGTACTGATGCGCGCACTGCGCGGCGCGGGCCCGGATGGACTGGCGGCGATGGCGGTCTCCACCCCGTTTGCCGCGGGCCGGCTGTGGCGGCCCTTGCTGGACGTGCCGCGCACAGCCCTGCTCGAACATGCGCGCTCGCACGGGCTGACGTGGATCGACGACCCGAGCAACGAGGACACCGTGCTGGACCGCAACTTCCTGCGGCGGCAGGTGATGCCGCTGCTGCGGCAGCGCTGGCCGCATGCGGACACGGCGCTGGCACGGGTGGCCACGCTGGCCGCGGACGCCGTCGAACTGTTGGACGACGGCGATGCGCAGGCACACGCGCAGGTGGCCACGGCCGACCCGCAGTGCCTGTCGCGCACCGGACTTCTCACGCTGCCTGCTGCTCGACGGGCCCGCGTCCTCCGGCGCTGGGTCGCATCGCTGCATCTGCCGCCGCTGCCCGGCAACGGCGTCGCGCGGATCGAATCGGACCTGCTGCAGGCCGCGCCGGACGCGGAGGCGTGCTTCGACTGGCACCGCAGCCGCGTGCGCGTCTGGAGCGACCTGCTGCACGCGGGCACCATCCGCGAGGCGCTGCCGGTGGGCTGGCGGGTGGAGTGGAACGGCGCGGCGCCGCTGCCCCTGCCCGGCGGCGGCGAACTGGCCCTGCACGTCACCCGGGGCGAAGCCCGCTTCGACGCGCCGGTCCATGTCGGTACGCGGCGTGGTGGCGAGCGCATCGCCCTGGCCGGCCGCGACCATTCCCATGCGCTCAAGCACGTGCTGCAGGACCTGGGCATTCCACCGTGGGAACGCGAACGCCTGCCGCTGGTTTCGGACGCGGAAGGCCAAGTGCTGGCCGCGGGAGACATCGCCTACGCCGCTCCCTTCGATGCGTGGCTGCGCGAACGTGGCGGACGCTTGCGCTGGCGCCCGGACGAGGCGCCGTTCGATGCGGATTGAGGCGGGCGCGCACGCCGTCGATTGACCCATCACGGGGCCGCCGCCACACTGCCCCGATGCCACGCAAAGCCACCCCCGAATCCGCATCCGAGGCCTCACCCGTCGCCGATTTCGAGCAGTCGCTGGACGCGCTCGAACAGCTGGTCGAGAAGATGGAACACGGCGAGATGAGCCTGGAAGACTCGCTGGCCGCCTACGAGCGCGGCGTCGGCCTGTACCGGCGTTGCCAGGCGGCGCTGGAGCAGGCCGAACTGCGCGTGCGGCTGCTCAGCGACCCGCAGGATCCGGCCTCGGCCACGCCGTTCCCCCGCATGGGCACGAGCGAAGCGCCGCCGACCGATGATCGCTGACCCGCGCCTGGCCGGCTGGCGCGCCCGCGCCGACGCCGCCCTCGCGCAGGCCCTGCCCGATCCCGACCTGCCCCCGCACCGCCTGCGTGCGGCGATGCGCCATGCCGTGCTGCTGGGCGGCAAGCGCATGCGGCCGCTGCTGGTGTACGCCGCCGGCTCGCTGGGCGGCGCAGACGAGGCGACGCTTGATGCGCCCGCCGCGGCGGTCGAACTGGTCCACGCCTATTCCCTGGTGCACGACGACCTGCCCTGCATGGATGACGACGCGCTTCGTCGCGGGCAACCGACCGTGCACGTGGCGTTCGATGAGGCGACCGCCGTGCTCGCTGGCGATGCCCTGCAGTCACTCGCCTTCCAGGTGCTGGCACGCGCCGCAACGCCACCGGCGGTCACGGTGGCGATGCTCGACACGCTGGCCGATGCAGCCGGTGTCGTGGGCATGTGCGGCGGGCAGGCGCTGGATGTCGATGCGACGGGCCAGCGCGGGCCCGCTCTTTCCATCGCCCATCTGGAACGGCTGCACGCACTGAAGACTGGCGCGCTGATCCGCGCCGCGGTGCGGATGGGTGGCTTGTGCGCTGGAATCGACCCGGCCGGCCTGGTCCGGCTGGACGACTTCGCCGCCGCGCTGGGCCTGGCCTTCCAGGTGCGCGACGACATCCTCGACGTAGAAGGCGACAGTGAGACGCTCGGCAAGACGGCCGGCAAGGACGCGGCGCAGGACAAGGCGACGTTCCCGGCCCTGATCGGCATGGACGCGTCGCGCGCGCGGCTGGATGCGCTGGTAACGGAGATGGACGCGGCACTGGCGCCGTTCGGCAGCGCGGCCGGGCCGCTGCGGGCGCTGGGGCGGCTGGCGGTGGAGCGGGATCGCTGAGCCGGCCCGAGCATTCGTAGGAGCGACGTAAGTCGCGACCACGTATGTCAGGCAACCGATGGGTCGCGACTCACGTCGCTCCTGCAGTAGGCCGATTTCGCGGCTGAAGCCGCTCCTACAAGGGCGCGTTGTAGGAGCGGCTTCAGCCGCGATCGAATCCCCCATGAAAAAGGCCGGCGTGATGCCGGCCTTTCCCGTTTGACCATCGCGAACGGCTACTTCACCAGCCGCACCGCGAACGGGTAGCGGTAGGCGACGCCCTCGTTGGCCTTGATGCCGGCAATGATCGTCAGCACCAGCCACGCCAGCCCCACGACCAGCCCGACCGGCAGCGTCAGGATGACGCCGATGCCGAGCGTGCCCAGCGTCAGGATGAGCAGCACGAAGAAGATCGCGGCCACCGTGAGGTTGAAGTTCAACGCTTCCTTCGCCTGGTCGTCGACGAAGGGCATGGTGTCCTTCTTGATCATCCAGATGATCAGCGGGCCGATGAAGCAGCCAACGCTGAAGGCCCAGCCACCTGTGATCACGCCACCGACCAGCGCGGACAGGTGGGCGAACATGGCCCACTGGCGCTGCTCGGCGGAAATTCCATCGGACGAAGCGTCCGTGACCGGCGGCGGTTGCTGCTGCTCGAAATCGCTCATTGCGTCCCCTCCTGGTTGAGTGTCCCCCGCGCGACACTCTCCGCGCGGCGCGTGGCCGGGTCAAGCCGGGCCACTGCGGCCAGCAGGCTCAACCCAGCAGGCGGATGCTCAACGGGTAACGGTAGGGACGGCCGTCCCACGCGGCGACCATCGCCAGGATGCTGCACACCAGCCACAGCACCGCGATGCCGGCCACGGCCACCAGCAGCGCGAGCCCGGCCGGTATCGTCAGCAGCAGGCCCAGCCCCAGCGTGACGATGCTGATACCCACCAGTGCAATGCCAATAGCCAAGGCGATGCAGCTGTAGATCAGCATCGACAGGTTGAAGTTGACCGCTTCCAGCGCGTGTTCGGCGACGAACGGCGAGTCGTCGCGCTTGAGCAGCCACACCGCCAGCGCACCGATGACGCCCGCCACGCCGACCAGCCAGCTGGTCATCAGCGCCAGTACCAGCGCCGCCAGGTGCGCGGCCAGCGCCCATTGGCGCTCGCTGGTGGAGGGCGCGGCGGAGACGAGGGACGAATCGTGGACGGAGGCATTCATGGGGGCGGGCTCCCTGCGCCGGGCATGGGGCCGGCGCGCAAGGACAAGATCGTGCCGGGCGCCTGCGGCTTCAACCCAACCGATGGGCTAGTGCGCGGGTGCCCCCCTGTCCTGGCGCCCCGACACGGGCGGTCAGCCTTCCGCCGAACCACCTGCCACGGTCATGCGGCCCAGCAGGATCGAACCGGTGCGGATGTGCGATCGCGGATCGATGTCGCTGCCGACCGCCTCGATGGCCTGGAACATCGTCTTGAGGTTGCCGGCAATGGTGATGCCGTCCACCGGGTAGGCGATGCGGCCGTCCTCGATCCAGAAGCCCGCCGCGCCGCGCGAGTAGTCGCCGGTGATGGCGTTGACGCCCTGCCCCATCAGCTCGGTGACCAGCAGGCCGCGGCCCATGCCGGCCAGTAGCGAATCCAGGTCGCCGGCGTTGGAGGCGACGTGCAGGTTGTGCACGCCGCCCGCATTGCCGGTGGTCGTCAGGCCGAGGCGACGCGCGGAGTAGCTGCCCAGCACGTAGCGCTGCAGCACGCCGCCGCTGACCAGCGCCGACTCGCGCACAGCGACGCCCTCGGCATCGAAGGAGGCGGACCGGAAGCCACGCGGCAGGAACGGGCGTTCCTCGATCGAGAACCAGTCGGGAAACAGCTGCGTGCCGACGCTGTCGAGCAGGAAGCTGGACTTGCGATACAGCGCGCCACCCGACACCGCGCCGATCAGGTGGCCGACCAGCGAGCGCGCGATCTCGGCGGAGAACACCACCGGATAATGGCCCGTCGCAACCGGGCGCGGCGCCAGCCGCGATACCGCGCGCTCGCCCGCCTTGCGGCCAATGGACACGGCCGATTCCAGCTCGTCGGCGGCCAGCGCGATGCTGTACCAGCCGTCGCGCTGCATCGCGTCGCCGTGGCCGGCGATCAGCGCGCAGCCGATGCTGTGCTGGGTGCTGCGCTCGCGGCCGATGAAGCCGTGCGAGTTCGCGTACACGCCCAGGCTGGTGCCGCTGCCGACGGAGGCGCCATCGGAGTTGCCGATGCGCGCATTGACCTCGCGGCCGGCGGCCTCGGCTGCCAACGCCAGGTCGATGGCCTGGTCGGCGTCGAGCGCCCACGGGTGCCAGCTGTCGAACTCGCGCAGGTCGCTGGCCATCAGCTCGGCATCGGCCAGGCCGGCGGCGGGGTCGTCCTCGGTGTAGCGGGCGATCGCGCAGGCCTGCTCGACGGTCGCCTCCAGGCTGTCCTCGCGCAGGTCGGCCGTGCTGGCGCTGCCCTTGCGCGTGCCGAAATAGACGGTGACGGCGATGCCGCGGTCGCGGGTGGACTCCACCGTCTCGACCTCGCCCATGCGCACGTTGACGTTGAGCCCGGTCTCTTCCGAACACGAGACTTCGGCCTGGCTGGCACCGCGGCGACGGGCGCTGGCGAGCAGGCGCTGCGAGAGGTCGGCCAGCGCGTCCAGACGCGTGTCGCTGTCGACCTCGTTGGGCGAATGCGCGGGGAGTGGATGGGCGGGGGCTTTCGCGTTCAATGGCTTATCCTTGTTTCCGTTGTCCCACGGCACCGCCGGGGACCTGTTTTTTTCCGATCCGGGCGGTCACGCCGGCCGGACGACATGGGACCGATACGAATGCGCGGCATCGACGAAGACACCGGTGAATACCGCGGCGACAGCCGCAGCCAGCAGCGACGCGAGGCGCTGGAGGTGCTGGCGCTGGGCGAGCAGCTGGTGGCGCTGACCGACGCCCAGCTGGCCAAGCTGCCGATACCCGAGCACCTGCTGCCGCACATCCTGGACACCCGCCGCATCACCTCGCACATCGCCCACAAGCGCCAGCTGGCGTACCTGGCCAAGCAGATGCGGCGCGAGGACGACGAGACGCTTGAAGCGATCCGCGACGCGCTCGACGAGAAGGGCGAAGCGGCGCGGCGCGAGACGGCGGCGATGCATCGCGTCGAGGCGTGGCGCGAGCGCCTGCTCGACGAAGGCGACGCCGCTTTGGGCGCGCTGCTCGACGAGCATCCCACCGCCGACCGCCAGCACCTGCGCCAGCTGGTGCGCAACGCGCTGGAGGAGCGCAAGCGCAACAAGCCGCCGCGGGCGTACCGGGAGTTGTTCCGGGAGTTGCGGGGGTTGCTGCTGGAAAATGCCGAAGCGGGTGATGAGGACGAAGGCGACGTTTAGCCCCTCTCCCGGCGGGAGAGAGGTTGGGGTGAGGGTTCGGCGGAGCGGTGCCTGTTGACACGTTGCAGGACCGTGGGACGTGTTGGCCCGCTGCATCGCCCGATGGGCAGGCCCGGCCGCTTCATTCGCACCACTTCGCCGAACCCTCATCCGCCCTGCGGGCACCTTCTCCCGGGGGGAGAAGGAAGCTACGGTGGCCTCACGCTGCACTGCCGGCCTCACGCCTGCGTGCCACCCACCGTCAGCCCTTCGATCAGCAGCGACGGCTGGCCGACGCCGACCGGCACGCTCTGGCCGTCCTTGCCGCACACGCCGACACCCTCGTCCAGGGCGAGGTCGTGGCCGACCATGCGCACCTTCTGCATCGTCTCCGGGCCGTTGCCGATCAGCGTGGCGCCCTTGACCGGGGCGGTGATCTTTCCGTCCTCGATCAGGTAGGCCTCGGTGGCGGAGAACACGTACTTGCCGCTGGTGATGTCGACCTGCCCGCCGCCGAAGTTGACCGCGTACAGGCCGCGCTTGACCGAGCGGATCATGTCCTCCGGGTCGTCGTTGCCGGCGCGCATGTAGGTGTTGGTCATGCGCGGCATGGTCAGGTGCGCGAACGACTCGCGGCGGCCGTTGCCGGTCGGGGCCACGCCCATCAGCCGCGCGTTGAGCGTGTCCTGCATATAGCCGACCAGCACGCCGTCCTCGATCAGCGTGGTGCACTGGGTCGCGTTGCCCTCGTCGTCGACGTTGAGCGAGCCGCGGCGGCCCGACAGCGTGCCGTCGTCGACGATGGTGACGCCTGGCGCGGCGACGCGCTGGCCCATGCGGCCGGCGTAGGTCGACGTGCCCTTGCGGTTGAAGTCGCCCTCCAGGCCGTGGCCGACCGCCTCGTGCAGCAGCACGCCGGGCCAGCCGTTGCCGAGCACGACCGGCATGATGCCGGCGGGCGCGTCGACCGCCTCCAGGTTGACCAGCGCCTGGCGCAGGGCCTCGCGCGCGAAACCCTCGGGCTTGCCGTCGCCCAGCAGCTCGGCGTAGCCGTAGCGCCCGCCGCCGCCGGAATAGCCGCTTTCGCGGCGCCCGTTCTGTTCGACGATCACCTGCACGTTGAAGCGCACCAGCGGGCGCACATCGGCGGCCAGCACGCCGTCGCTGCGCGCCACCAGCACCGTGTCCAGGCTGCCCGACAGGCTGACCACCACCTGCGTCACGCGCGGGTCGGCGGCGCGCACGTAGCGGTCGATGCGACGCAGCGCCTCGACCTTCTCCTCGTTGGGGATGGAATCGATCGGATCCTCGGGGCGGTAGAGGTCCCGCGCCTGTCCGCGCACCAGCGAACGCGTCGTCACGCTGGAGCCGTCACGCGCGATCGCGCGCGCGGATTTCGCCGCCAGTTGCAGCGCCTCGCCGTTGATCTCGTCCGAGTACGCGAAGCCGGTCTTCTCGCCGCTGATCGCGCGCACGCCCACGCCCTGCTCGATCGAATGCGCGCCGTTCTTGACCGTGCCGTCCTCGACCGTCCAGCTCTCGTGGCGGGTGTGCTGGAAGTAGAGGTCGCCGAAATCCACGCCGGGACCGAGCAGCGACCCGAACGCGCGCTCCAACCCCCCGGTGTCGAGGCCGGCGGGCAGCAGCAGGCGGGATTCGGCAAGTTGCAGGGGCAGCGTCATGGCAGGGCCTGGAAGTCGAAAGGGGGAAGCGGCGGACGAAGCCGGCGCGGACAACGCACGGACGCGGGGCGCGCCATCGCACCACCATCGGCCATCTTGAGGGGGGATGCCAACCAGATGGAGGCCGCGGGGGAACGAATCAACCGTCGGCTCAACCCGCCGGCGGCGGTTCGGACGCGACCGGGCGCACCGGCCGTTCATCGATCACTTCGACGTCCGGATCGGACCACGGCCCGGTGACGCGGTAGGTGCGTGCCGCAATCTCGCCCAGCGGGCGGCTCAGCACCGCATTGGCGGCCGCGCCGATCGCCGCGCCGACAGGACCGCCGGCGATCGCGCCCACAGCTGTCAGCAGGTTGCCCGCCTTGGGCCGGACCTCGATGGTCTGGTCGAAGCGCTCGCGCCGCAGGTCGGCCTGCCCGCGGATGTCGATGGCCGCAGCCGGGCCGTCGATTTTCAGGCCCTCGCTGCGAGCCTGCCCGTCGGCGAAGCGCACGCTGCCGTCGATCCGGTTGAACGCGAAACCTTTGGAGAAGAAGTCGCGGAAATCCAGCGTCAGCCGGCGTGGCAGCTCGGCGATGCTCAGCAGGCCCAGCACACGGCCTGCACCGGGCTCGACCTCCAGCAACCGGCCGTCGCGCGCGTCCAGCGTGAGCGCACCGTCCAGCGAAGCCAGCGAGAACGCGGCCGGGCTACCGGGCCAGCGCACGTCCAGGTGCAGGTTGCCGTCTCCACCCGCAATCCGGCCGCCCAGGCCCAGGCCCTGCATCAGCGAGCCGATGTCGTCGCTGTCTACGCCCGCCACCAGGTGCGTGCGCGACGCCGCACCCCGGCCGGTCCAGCTGCCTGTGACATCGACGGCCTGGTCGCGTGCACGCGCCTGCAGTCGCTCGACACGCAGGCCTGCGGGCGTGGGGCGGGAGCGGAAGGTGAGCGCGCCCAGCGCGGCATCGGCCACGCGGAAGTCATCGATCTCGAGCGCCATCGCCGGGATGCGGGCGGGGTCGATATCGCTGTCGTCAGCGACGGGCGCCGCAGCGGGCGACGGCGCCGCGTCGGATGCGGTCGCCAGCGGCGGCGTGTCGTCGGCGCCGGCCACCGTTGCGGAGGCGGCACCGGCCTTCGCGCTGCGCCAATGCACCCGTTGGAAGTCGCCGGTGACCGGACGGTCGCCATCGGGCACCGTCAGCCGCCCCTGCAGCGCAGGCCCCTGCACGCGCACGGCGAGCGCCCCGGCTGCCGCAGGGTCGACCTGCACGCGGGTGGATGGAAACACACCGCCCAGCAGCTCCAGCCGGCGGGACCGGATATCAACGCTACGCAGCGGCAGCCCCGGGCCGGTATCGCCGCCGGATGACGCCGCCGATCCCGTGTCCGCGCGCGCCAGGGCAATCCAGCCGATGGCGTCCAACCGGTCCGCCTGCCCCGCCGCGATCAGCCCATGGGCGGGCGCCGCGGGGGCGCGCTGCGCACCCAGCTCGACGCGCACGCCGGTCCGTTCGCCCTGGCGGCGCACGCGCACCGCCGCGAGGTTGCCCATCGACACCTCAACGTCGCCGGTTTCGACCGGCAGCGGCATGGTGACGCGGGTTGGCAGCGCGGTCCCGGCCAGCTTGTCCAGCGGCGCGGGCAACGTCAGCGCGGTACCGACCAGGTTCGATGCCAGTTGCAGCCGCGTTCCGCCACGCTTGGCCACCGCCAGGTCCGCGGTCCAGTCCGAGCGGCCGATCATGTGCGGCTGCAACCAGTCCAACTGCGGTACGCGCGCCACCAGCGCCTCGGCCCCCAGCTCGGCGGCGAGCGCAGCTTCGAATACGTGGTCCGGAGAGTCGACACCGCCGCCCGCGCGCAGCGACAGCCGCGACGGCCGCCCGTCGAGCACGGCCTGCAGGCCATCGGCCCGGAAGCCGTCGTTCACGTAATCGGCGCGGCCGCGCACCCGGGAGAACGCCAGGTCCCAGCGCGGGTCGGACAGCCGCACGCCCTGAAGGTCGACATGGCCGTCGATGCGCGTCGCCTGCCCCTTGCGCAGCGGCAGCGCGAGCCCGAACGTCACGTCCGCCGGCCCGGCGGCCTGGAGGCTGGCCAGCGTCTCGCCGTGCGCCTCGCGCAGCGGACTGTCGCGCAGCAGCGCGAGCAGGCCGGCCGCGTTGGCATCGGCCTGCGCGCCGACGGTCAGCGTGCCGCCCCGGTAATGGTCGATATCGGCCTGCAAGGCGTCGATGTCGATGCCCGCCAACGCGCCGGCACCCCGCAGCTGGAGGCCATCTGCCACGAAGGTGACGGTCGCATCGACGGCCTCGGCCGCCGGCCACTCCGGTTGGAACTTCAGCACGCCGTCGCGGATGTCCGCGCTGGCTTCGAACCGGCCCTCGCCTTCGCGGAACGGCCAGTGGTCGAGGTCGCCCGATACCAGCGCGCGACCGTTTTCCAGTCGGCCGTCGACGAGCGCCTGGTCGAGCCAGCGCACGACGGCTTCCGGCATGCGGTGGCGGATCCAGAACTTCTTGGCGACCGGTAGTGCGACCGGCTCGACGCGTGCGGCCAGGTCCATCCGCGGGCGCGTGCCATCGCCCTGCCACCACAGGCTGCCGCGCACGCCGAGGTCGACGTCCTCGCCGTCGATCCCCAGGCCGCCCGTCCCGACGCGCCAGCCCGGGCCGACGCGCCATGCGGCGATGTCACCGGCCAGGCGCGCGCGGTGGGCGCGACCGAATCCGCGCGGCCAATCGACGGTCACGTCGGCTTTGGGTTGGAGCCGCAGGACGGCGCTGGTCGCGTCGGCCTCGAGGCCACCCGCCAGACCGGACACGCCGGGCGCATCGCCCACCGGCGCGAAGCCGGCCTCCGCCAGCGTGCCCTGCGCGATGTCCACGCCCTTGCCGTCGCTGTGCAAACGCACATCAGCCAACGTGCCGTGCACGCGGGCCTGCGTGAGCCACTTGCCGAGGGCGGGTGGAACGCGCCCGCTCAACGCGGCGACGGCGGCCAGCGGTGCCAGGTCGATGCGTGCCGCTTCGACGGCTACGCCCTCGCCCACACCAAGCGACACGCGCTGGTACGTCCCGCCGCCGTCGGCGGCATCGACCTGCAGGTCCGGCACATCCAGCTGCCAGCCTGCGTCGACGACGCGCCAGCGCGCCCTGCCGTCGACCCGCGAGAAACGGACGGGCACACCCTGCGTCGCATCGACCGAGTGCAATTCGACGTCCGAAAGAGCCGCGCGGACCTGCGCGTCCAGCACGCGGTAGTCCTGCAGGCCGACCCAGGCGTCCGCCCGGCCGCGGCCTGCATTCACGGCCACGCCCGCCGCCCGCAACAGGGGTGACCAGGCGCGCAGGTCGGCCTCGGGTGCACCACCCCACGCGCGGCCGGTACCGGTGTCGCGGTCCAGGTCGAGCGCGGCATCCAGCGGTGCGGCATCGCGTGCGGGCCACGCGCGCATGCCCGCCCGCACGCGGTCGCCGCTCACCTGCAGGCGCAGGTCGATCTTCGGCAGCCGCGCCTCGATGCCCAGCGACGGCGCCGACACCGTCAACGCCCCACCGACCACCTGCAGCTCGCCCAGGCCTTCCAGCGCTTCCAGCGGGTCGCCCGCGGGGCGGTCGCTGCCGGGCAGGCCGCGCACGCTCCAGCGGCCATCGGCGCTGCGCTGCAGGGTCAGGTCAAGGTCGCGCAGCCGCAGCTCGGAAAACGCATGGCCCGGCAACAGTCCGGCGTACAGCGACACCAGCATCTCGGCATCACCCACCACGAACGCATCGCGTCCCTCGCCAACCCGCAGCCCGTCCAACTGCAGGACCGGGCCGCGGCGGGTCCACTCGGTCTCCACCGCATCGAATGCCACCGGCCGGCCGGACCGCTCGCTCAACCATGCGGCGATGCGCGCCGGGTGCCGCTCGGCCAGCGGCAGCACCTGGCTGGCCAGGCCGAGCACGACCGCGACCAGCACCAGGCTGATGGCGACGGTGTAACCCAGCCCACGACGGGCAAGGCGCAGGCGGCGGCGCAGCGGCGTGGGCATGTCAGCTCGCTGCGCTCACAGGAGCTGGGGACTGGGGGTTGGGACTAGAGGAAGCGTGGAACGGAGGCGCCTACCAACCTCCAGTCCCAAGTCCCCAGCCCCTGCTTCAAAGCAGCACGACATCGAACTGCTCCTGCGCGTACTGCTCGTCGCCCTGGAACCGGATCGACTTGCCGAGAAACTCCTCCAGCTCGGCCACCGCCGCGGACTCCTCCTCGGTGATGCGCATGACCACCTTGGGCGAGGCGATTACCAGCAGCCGCTGCGCGTCGAACTGGCGCACCTGGCGGACGATGTCGCGGAAGATCTCGTAGGTCACCGTCTCGGGCGTCTTCAGCATGCCGCGGCCGCCGCACTCGTGGCAGGGCTCACTGAGCTGCCGTTCCAGGCTCTCGGTGGTGCGCTTGCGCGTCATCTCCACCAGGCCCAGCGGCGAGAAGTCGTAGACGGTGGTCTTGGCGTGGTCGCGGGCCAGCGCCTTCTCGAGCTGGCGCAGCACCTGGCGCTTGTGCTCGGCATCGGTCATGTCGATGAAGTCGATGATGATGATGCCGCCCAGGTTGCGCAGGCGCAGCTGGCGCGCCACCGATTGCGCCGCCTCCAGGTTGGTGCGGTAGACGGTTTCCTCAAGATTGCGCTGGCCGAGGAACGATCCGGTGTTGATGTCGACCGTGGTCATGGCCTCGGTCTGGTCGATGACGAGGTACCCGCCCGACTTCAACGGCACCTGCTTGTCGAGCGCGCGCTGGATCTCGTCCTCCACGCCGTACAGGTCGAAGATCGGTCGCGCGCCGCCGTAGTGCTCGATCTTCTCGTCCAGCCCCGGCATGTACTGTGCGGCGAACGCGCGCAGCCGGTCGCAGGTCTCGCGCGAGTCGACCTTGACCTTCTCGACGTCGCGGCGCATCAGGTCGCGCACTGCGCGAAGGGGGAGCGACAGGTCCTCGTAGACGCGCTCGCCGACCCTGGCGGTGCGCGAGCGCTCCTCGATCAGCGCCCAGGCACGCGACAGGTACGCCACGTCCTCGGCCAGCTGCTCTTCCGGCTGGCCCTCGGCATTGGTGCGGATGATGTAGCCATGGCCGATGTCGGGCGGGGTCAGCTGGCTGACGATCGCCTTCAGGCGCTGGCGCTCGAACTCGTCCTCGATCCGCGCCGACACGCCGACGACGCGGTTGCGCGGCAGCAGCACGAGGTAGCGCGAGGGAATGCTGAGTTGCGTGGTGAGCCGCGCGCCCTTGGTGCCGATCGGATCCTTGACGACCTGGACGATGATTTCCTGGCCCTCGCGCAGCAGCTCGGCAATCGGGCGCGTGGGTGCGGGCGGCAGCGCGGCCTCCTCGCCTTCGCCATTGCCGACCGGCGTCGGCCGCACGATGTCGGCGGCGTGCAGGAACGCGGCGCGCTCCAGCCCGATGTCTACGAACGCCGCCTGCATGCCCGGCATCACCCGCTGCACGCGGCCCTTGTGGATGTTGCCGACCACGCCGCGCGACCAGCCGCGCTCGATGTGCAGCTCCTGCAGCATGCCGTTCTCGACCACGGCCACGCGGGTCTCGCGCGGGGTGACGTTGACCAGGATCTCCTCGGTCATGCGCGCGCCCTCGTGTCGCAGGCCACGGCGGGGCACTGACGGGTGCGCACGACGCGATTCATGGCAAGGGCCTGCGTGCGCATTAGGCTCTGTCCGGGGTCGAGGAGGGTTGCAGGACGTGCACGCCGAATTCGGCGAGCAGGCGCGACGTTTCGTGCAGCGGCAGCCCCATGACGCCGGAGAAGCTGCCTTCCAGGTGTTCGACGAACATCTCCGCCACGCCCTGGATGGCGTAGGCGCCCGCCTTGCCCTGCCATTCGCCGGTCGCGAGATACGCAGCGATGGTGGCGTCATCCAGTGCCGTGAAGGTCACGCGCGATTCGCTCATCGCCTGGACCTCGCGCCCCGCCGAGACGAGCGACACCGCCGACAACACCCGATGCGTCCGACCCGACAGGCGTCGCAGCATGCCGGCGGCTTCCCCGGCATCGGCAGGCTTGCCGAACACCTCGTCGTCCAGCACGACTTCGGTGTCGGAGCCGAGCACCAGCGCGGACGGGTTGGCGACCACCTCCAGCAGACCGGCGCCGGCCTTCTCGCGCGCCACGCGGCGCACATAGTCGTCGGGCGCCTCGGCGGGCTGGCGGAGTTCGGGAATGTCGATGTCGAGCAGCCCGAAATCCACGCCGAGGCGGGTCAGGAGCTCGCGGCGGCGGGGGGATTTCGAGGCGAGATAAAGCATCGGGAAAGAATAACCCGCGCTGACTGAGCGCCGGCCGACGACACCCGTATCAACCCCGGTGGGGCTCACGACCCGTTCACCGCAGCGGCAACACCCTTCGACCGATTCGTCCAGGAGCCTTCCATGCCCCGACACGCCCCCGCTGCACCCCGCGCCACCGCCGTCACCCACACCCGCCTCGACCGCCTGCGCCCCTTGGCGCTCACGCTTGCCCTGGCCCTTGGCACCCTCGCCACCATGCCCGCTTCCGCCCAGAACCAGACGCCCGCCATGGCTACCCCAGGCGGCACCCTGCTGTCGGTGTCGGCGCAGGCCGAAGTGCGGCGGGTGCCGGACATCGCCACGCTGTCCACCGGCGTCGTCACCCAGGCCGCCGACGCCAACGCGGCGATGCGCGCCAACGCTGAACAGATGGACCGCGTCGTGGCGGCGATCCGCAAGGCCGGCATCGCCGAGCGCGATATCCAGACCAGCGGCGTCAACCTCTATCCGCAGTACCGACACGCCGAGAACCAGCCGCCGACCATCACTGGCTACCAGGCCAACAACACGGTGAACATCACCGTGCGTGATATCGACAAGCTGGGCCCGATCATGGACGCGCTGGTCGCCAGCGGCGCCAACCAGGTCAATGGTCCGTCGTTCGACATTGACGACAAGGACGGCGCGCTGGACGAGGCCCGCAAGGCCGCCATCGCCAAGGCCCGCGCGCGCGCCGAAATGTATGCCGGCACGCTGGGCATGCGGGTGCGCCGCATCGTCAGCATCAGCGAGGGCGGCAGCCTCGGGCCGCCGGTCCCGATGCCGATGATGGCCATGGCACGGATGGAAAAAGCACAGGCGGATACGTCGATTTCGCCCGGCGAGAACACCGTATCGGCCAACCTCGACGTCGTCTTCGAACTGGGACAATGACCATGAGCGGCAAACAGGCGCCCCCCGCCCCCGACCCCAAGCCCGGCCACAACCCGGGCTACTCCGAGCCGCAGCCGCGTGATCCGGGCGATGCCCGGCAACCCGAGCCCAAGCACAAGCCCAACCCCGACGAAGGTGGTCTGGACCGGGAGCCCGACAACGACCAGGACCCGGCAACGGACGACTGAAGGCCGCTACCGGCGGCCGGCACGGCCGGCAACACGACAACGCGCCACCAGGAAGCCCGCATCGTGCGGGCTTCTTTTTTTGCCGCGCGCCAAGCCATCAACCCCACACTGGCCGCCCCGACGTTGTCGATGCATGACAACCCGACGAGGTGGCCCATGACCGTTGCAACGCCTGCCGTGTTTGCTGGTTCCCCGTCGCGCCCGGCCGGAAGGGACGTGCTTGCCCCGCTCGACACCGGCCGCATTGCCGCCAACGCGATGGCGGTCTGCGTCCATGTGGTCGCCGGCCTTCTGTTGATGGCCCCGCTGGCCATGCCTGACTGGAAGGCGCCTCTTCCGTCGACACACCCGATCGAATGGATCCCGCGGGAGCCGCTGCGACCTGTCGACCCGCCGCCCGTGCAGGCGACGCCCCGTCCCGTTCCGACTCCGTTGCAGCGTCCCGTCGAGCGGAACCCGCCGGTGGTCATGAGTGCCCCCGTCCCAGCCGAAGCCGGGGACCTGCAGTCGGACGCGGAGCCGGCCCCGAGCCACGACCTGCCGTTTCAAGAGCCGGTCGCGCCGGACATCGCGCCGCAGCCCCAATCCGGCGTAACGCTGCAGTACGCAGACGCGCCGGCCCCGCGCTACCCGCCCCGTGCCCTGCGCGAAGGACGCAGCGGGCTGGTGATACTGGAGGTGCTGGTGGATGTCGACGGCCGGCCCGTCGAGGTCACGGTGGCGCAAAGCAGCGGCCAGCGCGACCTGGATCGCGCCGCGCAGCGGCAGGTTCTGGAGGCGTGGCGATTCCGTCCGGCGATGCGCAACGGCGTGGCGATCCGCGCCATCGGACGCGTGCCGGTCGAGTTCAACCCGGCGCGCTGATTCGCGCCAACCGAATCGCCAATGGACGTGGCAGGTCTCAGGCGCGGTGATAGGGGTGGTTGGCCAGCAGCGCGGCCGCACGGTAGAGCTGCTCGGCCACCACCAGCCGCACCAGCATGTGCGGAAGGGTCAATGGTCCCAGCGACCACGCTTCATCGGCCCGCTCGCGCACTGCATCGGCGTGGCCCTCGGGGCCGCCGATCATGAAGGCCAGGTCCTGCCCTTGGCCGCGCCAGTGCTCCAGCCGCTCGGCCAACTGCTCGGACGACCACGTACGACCGCCGCCGTCCAGCATCACCACGCGGCCGGACTTGGGCACCGATGCCAGCGCCCGGCCACCTTCATCCGACGCCGCGCGGACGGGGTCACGGCCCTTGCCGCGCAGGCCCGGTTCGATTTCCACCAGCTCCAGCGGCAGCCAGTGCGACAGGCGCTTCTGGTATTCGCCGAACCCGTCCGCGAGCCAGCGCGGCGCGCGTTCGCCCACGGCGATCAGTTTCGCTTTCATGCGGTCATGGTAGCCGGCACAGGGGTTCAGGCCGGCAGCCATCAGGATCCCGGAAACAAAAAACGCCGGCACAGGGCCGGCGCATTGTTCGGGCAATGCAGGTGCGCGATGTAACGCGGTCAGTCGCGCTCCTGCGGGTCGAATTCGTCGGATGCCTCGTCGATGTCCTCGGGCGGCTGGTCCCCCACCGTCCACAGGCGTTCGAGCGCATAGAACTCACGCACGCGCGGCAGCATGATGTGGACCACGACATCGCCGAGGTCGACCAGCACCCACTCGGCCTCGCGCTCGCCTTCCACGCCCAGCGGCATGACGTCCAGGTTCTTGGCGTGCTTGACGACTTCGTCGGCGATCGACTTGACGTGGCGGGTCGAGGTGCCCGATGCGACCACCATGTAGTCGGTGACGCTGCTCTTGCCGCGCACGTCGATTTCCACGACATCCTTGGCCTTGAGTTCGTCGACCGCGCCGCGCACGGTGGCCAGCAGCGTCTCGATCGGCGGCGGGGGGTTGGGAAGGCGGGTCTTGATGACGTGGGCTTGGGTGCTCAAAGGAAACGGGCTCTGTGGGGTCGCCGGGCGGGGTCGCGATTATAGCGGAGCCGGGCCCGGGGCTCCGTCGCCGGGTTCGGCCCGGTACAGCTCGTGCCGGCGGATGTACTCGGCGACCGCAGCCGGCACCAGCCCGCCGATGCCGGTGTCGGCGGCGATGGCGTCACGCACCTGGGTGCCGGACTCGGCCTGGAGCGGTTGCCGCAGGCGCCAGACGCGCCCGGCCGGGGCCGTGACGAGGTCGGCGGCGGCGTTTGCCCAACGGGGGGCAATGAAGCTGGCCAGAGGTTCCGGCACGGCGTCCAGCGAGGCCCCGGGCCGTTCGGCCACCACGAAATGCGCCAGCTCGAACAGGCCCTGCCAATCCCGCCATGCGGGCAGGTCGAGGAAGCTGTCGGCGCCCACCAGCCATGCCACCGGTGCATCGGGTCCGAGCTCTTGGCGGATGCCGCGGAGCGTTTCGATCGAATAGGACCGGCCGCCCCGTGCCAGTTCGCGGCGGTCGACGCAAAGCCCGGGCTCGCCGGCCACGGCCAGGTCCAGCATCCGCGCCCGATGGACGGCCGATGCACCCGGCGGCGCACGGTGCGGCGGGTCCGCCGCCGGCACCAGGCGGACGCGCGCATCGAGCGCATCGCGGGCCGCGCGCGCCACGGCCAGGTGCCCGTCGTGGACCGGGTCGAACGTCCCGCCGTAGAACACCTGCAGGCCGGTCACGCGCGGCCCGCCCCGGCCAGCAACCGGGTGGCGCGGGGTTCGGCCACCGCCAGCAACAGGCGCTCGAGCGCCAGCCACGCATCGGCGGGATCGTGTCCGGGCCGGCCGCGCCCCTTGGCAATCCGGTCGACCCGGCCGGCCTGGGCCACGAAGGCTTCCCAATGCCGTGCGTCGTGCCGCTGCAGCGCGCGCCGGTAGACCGCCTGCTTGGAATCCCAGATGCGCTGCGCCTTGAATTCGGTCGCCATGTTGCCGCCTTGGGCGGCCACCTGCGCCAGTGCCGCGCAGCGCTGAAGTTCCATCACGACCATGCCCAGCAGCGCCGGCACCGCGACACCTTCGGCGCGAAGCCCGGCCAGCATCCGCGAGACCTGCACGCCTTGGCCGTTCATGGCCGAATCCAGCAGGCGGAACACGTCGAACCGCGCGGCGTCGGCGACCAGTTGCTGCATGCGCGGCGCATCGAGGGGCTGCCCATCCGACAGCAGCGCCAACTTGTCGACCTCCTGCGCCGCCGCCAGCAGGTTGCCTTCCACGCGGTCGGCCAGCACCTGCACCGCGGCGTTGTCGGCGGAGATGCCGTGGCTGCGCAGGCGGCGTTCGATCCATCCCGCCAGCTCGTGCGGCTTGATCGCCCAGCAGACGCTGATCACGCCAATCCGGCCGATGGCGTCGCTCCACTTGCCGCCGTGCTGCTTCATGCTCCAGTCGCCGGCGACCACCATCAGGGTGACGTCGGCCGGCGGGTCCTCACAGAACTCGGCCAGGACCGCAGCCCCTTCCTTTCCGGGCTTGCCGGACGGCAGGCGCAGTTCGATCAGGCGCCGGCTGGAAAACAGGCCGGGCGCGCGGAAGCTGGCCTGCATCGCGTTCCAGTCCGGCTCGCGCTGACCCTCGGCCTCGAATACCTCGCGTTCGCTGACGCCCTGGGCCCGGGCAGCGGCCCGCACTGCGTCGGCCGCCTCCAGGACGCGCAGCGCCTCGGGACCTGCGATCAGGTAGGCCGGGCGCAACGGCCCGTTCGCCAGGTGGCCCGCCAGTTGCTCGGGCTTGAGTTCCATCGGATCAGCGCGCGCCGTCCGCCTCGGGGGTCGGCTCCGGCTCCGCTGCGTGGGCGGGTTCGCCAGCCTCCTCGGGGACAGCTGCCTCGTCGCCGCGCACCGGCGCCATCGTGTCCGCCGCCGGCACCGAAGGTGCGACACCCTCGGAGTCCAGGCCGGCCCCTGACGCGTTCATCCCCCGCTCTTCCAGCGCCCGCTTGGCCACGGTGTCGATGCGTCGCAGCACCGAGGCCGCCATTTCGCGCTGGAGTTCGCGCACCAGGATTTCGCGCTCGCCCTCGGTACCCTCGGATCGGGTCGGTACCGAGATGTAATCGCGCGACAGCTCGATCGTCTGTTGCGGGACCAGTGGCGTGCCGTCTGCCTGGCGCAGCTCGAAAACGACGGCATAGCGAAGGCTGAACTCCTGCGCACGGCCGAACGAATCGACGCTGATGGGCGTGTCGCCCCACTCCTCGGCCTGGATGTCCAGAACGGCTACGTCCTGGTCGGCAGCGGTTGCCGGGACGGCTCCTGCACGCGTCAGGGAACGCGACAGCGACTCGGCTAACGGGCTGTAGCGATCCACCGACTCGATCTTCACCGGAGCGAGATCGGGCGGCAGCACGAGTGCATCGCGCAACTGGAAGCCACACGCCGCCAGCGACAGAACGAGCAGGGCGGGAAGGACGGGGCGGAACATGCGGGGCATTGTCATCGGGCGAGTCTGGACGAGGGCCGGCGGGGCGGCAAGGAGGCGCGGTCAGGCCGCGGCGACGATGTTCACGATCTTGCCGGGAACGACGATCACCTTGCGCACCGTCTGGCCCTCCAGGTACTTCGCGACCGCGGGCTCGGCCAGCGCCAGGCGCTCGGCCTCGGCCTTGTCGACGTTGACCGGGACCTCGATGGTGCCGCGCAGCTTGCCGTTGACCTGCACTGCCAGCGTCACGGCATCGCGCACGAGGGCGGCGGGGTCGGCCTGCGGGAACGGGACATCCTCCAGCAACACTTCCGCATGGCCCAGCGCCTGCCACAGCGCGTGGCTGACATGCGGGGTCACCGGGTTGAGCAGCAGAACCATCGACTCCAGCGCCTCGTGGCGCACGGCGCGACCGGCGTCGCTCATGTCATCGAACTTCGCCACGTGGTTGAGCAATTCCATGAGCGCGGCGATCGCGGTGTTGAAGCTGTGGCGGCGCCCGTAGTCGTCGCCGACCTTCTGGATGGTCTCGTGCAGCTGGCGGCGCAGCGTCTTCTGCGCCGGCGTCAGCTCGGTGCCGGCGGCGAGCAGCGCGGCCACGTCCGGGTGGTCGGGCTGGCCCACGTGCGTGGTGACCTCGCGCCAGAACCGGCGCAGGAAGCGCGCCATGCCGTCGACGCCGGACTCGTTCCACTCCAGCGACTGCTCCGGCGGCGCGGCGAACATCGAAAACAGGCGCACGGTATCGGCGCCGTAGCGGCCGATCATTTCCTGCGGGTCGACGCCGTTGTTCTTCGACTTCGACATCTTCTCGACGCCACCGATTACCACCGGCTGGCCGTCGGTGCGAAGCGTGGCACCGGTAATGCGGCCGCGCTCGTCGCGCACGATGTCGACGTCCGCCGGGTTGATCCAGTCCTTCGACCCGTCGCTGTTGTCGCGGTAGAACGTCTCGGCGATCACCATGCCCTGCGTGAGCAGGTTGCGCGCCGGTTCGTCACTGGTAACGAGCCCCTGGTCGCGCAGCAGCTTGTGATAGAAGCGGAAGTACAGCAGGTGCAGGATCGCGTGCTCGATGCCACCGATGTACTGGTCCACCGGCAGCCAGTGGTCGGCCCGCGCATCGACTTGGGTGGCCGCGCCCGGCGAGGTGTAGCGCGCGTAGTACCAGCTCGACTCCATGAAGGTGTCGAACGTGTCGGTCTCGCGCTCGGCCGAGCCGCCGCAGGTCGGGCACGTGGTCTTGCGCCACTCCGGGTCGGCCTTGATTGGCGAGCCGGTGCCCATGAATTCGACATCCTCGGGCAGCACCACCGGCAGTTGCTCTTCCGGCACCGGCACCGCGCCACAGCTGTCGCAATAGATGACGGGGATCGGGCAGCCCCAGTAGCGCTGGCGGCTCACGCCCCAGTCGCGGATGCGGAAGTTGACGCGGCGCGCGCCGCGACCCTCGGCCTCCAGGCGCCCGGCAATCGCGTCGAACGCCTGTTGGAAATCCAGCCCGTCGAATTCGCCTGAGTTCACCAGCCAGCCGCGCTCGGTGTGCGCGCCGATTTCGTCGACCTCGCGCACGAAGTCCTGCACCACCTGCACCGCCGCGCCCGTGTCGTAGGCATCGATGGACGGGCCGCCGCCCAGCGCCGCGGACATCGCATCCGTGTGCCTGGCGACATCGCGACCGATCTCCGCGAGCGCATCGCGCACCGCCTCGGGCATCACCACGACCTTGACCGGCAGGTCGTGGTTCTTGGCGAACTCCCAGTCGCGCTGGTCGTGGCCCGGCACCGCCATCACCGCGCCGGTGCCGTAGCCCATCAGCACGAAGTTGGCGACGTATACCGGCAACTCCTCGCCGGTAATGGGATGCACGGCGCGCAGGCCGGTGAACATGCCGCGCTTTTCCTGCGTTTCCAGCTCGGCTTCGCTGACGCCGCCCTGTCGCAGCTCGGCGATGAACGCGGCCAGTTCCGGGTTGCCCTGCGCGGCCTGCTGCGCCAGCGGGTGCTCGCCCGCGATTGACACGAAGGTCGCGCCCAGCAGCGTGTCGGGGCGCGTGGTGAACACCGTGACCGGGTCGCGCGGCTCGCCGTCGACGGTGCGCACGTCGAAGCGGATCTCCAGTCCTTCCGAGCGGCCGATCCAGTTGCGCTGCATGGTCTTGACCGCCTCGGGCCAGCCCTCGAGCGTGTCCAGGCCGTCGAGCAGTTCCTGCGCGTAGTCGGTGATCTTCAGGAACCACTGCGGGATCTCGCGCTTCTCCACCAGCGCGCCGGTGCGCCAGCCGCGGCCGTCGATCACCTGCTCGTTGGCCAGCACGGTCTGGTCGACCGGGTCCCAGTTGACCACCGCGTTCTTGCGGTACGCGAGCCCGCGCTTCATCAGCTGCACGAACATGCGCTGCTCGTGCACGTAGTAGTCAGGGGAACACGTGGCGAACTCGCGCGACCAGTCGATGGCGTACCCCATCGCGCGAAGCTGCTGCTTCATGTGCGCGATGTTGGCGTAGGTCCACTTGGCGGGCGCCGTCCTGTGCTTGATCGCCGCGTTCTCGGCCGGCAGGCCGAACGCATCCCAGCCCATCGGCTGCAGCACGTTGTGGCCGGTCATGCGCTTGTAGCGGCTGATGACGTCGCTGATCGTGTAGTTGCGCACGTGGCCCATGTGCAGCGCACCCGACGGGTACGGCAGCATCGACAGGCAGTAGTACTTGGGCTTGCTCGAAGCCTCGTCCACCTCGAAGGCACGCGTGTCGTCCCAGAAGCGCTGGGCGGTCGTCTCCACCGCCTGCGGATCGAACGTGGACTCGGGGGCGGGGAACTCGTTGGGGGCGCGGTTGGACACGGCAGGACGCAGCGGGGGAAAGACCGGGAAGCCTACCGCAGCGCACCATGCGCCGCCATGCGGCATGGAGGGGCGCCGGACGCCTCCCGGGGCGTGCCGGACACCGTTGTATGCTCGCCCTCCCCTGCCCGGAGGCGAATGCATGAAAGCAGTCTGGCCCCCCTTCCGCGTCCGCTGCATGCTGCTCGCCGCGTTGCTGGCGAGCCTGGCGGCCTGCACCAGCGGCCCCGTGCGCCGCGTGTCCGAGCCGTCCGCACGGATCCAGCAGCTCACGGTGCAGGCCGATGGGCGATGGTCGCTGCAGCTGCGGATCGAGAATTTCAGCAGCATCCCGATGCGCTTCGAATCGGTCGACCTGGCACTGACGGTGGGCGATGCCGATGCCGGCCGCGTGCAGGTGCAGCCCGGGCTGTCGATCGGCCCGGAATCGGCGGACGTGGTGACGGCGGTGCTCGCACCGCAGGCCGCAGGCAAGCTGGCGGTGGCCGACGCGCTGGCGGCGGGCCGCAGCGTGGACTACCAGCTGAGCGGCCGCATCGGCGCCATTCCCCAGGATGGCAACCGGCGGGATTTCGAGGTCGAACGGCGCAGCGCGCTCAGCCCCGCGCCCGGGCTGCCGGGCGTCATGCGCTGAGGCCACCGGCATCGCCATGCGCGCCCCTCGCGCACGTACACCTTTCCATCTGACGGACCTGATCCATGAGCCACTACAAAGCCCCGCTGGCCGATATGCGCTTCGCCCTGTTCGATGTCATTGGCGCGGAGGCTGCGTTCGAGCGGATGGGCTTTGCCGACGCCACGCGCGACGTGCTCGACGCGGTGCTGGAGGAAGGCGCGCGTTTCAACGAGACGGTGCTGGCGCCCCTCAACGCGGTCGGCGACCGCGAGGGCTGCCGCCTGGATCTGGCCACCGGCGAGGTCACCACCCCGCCCGGCTTCAAGCAGGCGTACGCGCAGTACGTCGACGGCGGATGGTCGGGCCTGACGGCGCCGGCGGAGTTCGGTGGCCAGGGGATGCCCCATGCCGCCGGCGTGCCGCTCAAGGAAATGATCGACGCGGCCAACCTGGCCTGGGGCAACTTCCCGCTGCTATCGCACGGCGCCACCGAAGCGCTGCTGCACCATGGCGAGGCCTGGCAGCAGGAGCGCTTCCTCAAGCCGCTGGTCGACGGCCGCTGGACCGGAACGATGTGCCTGACCGAGCCGCACTGCGGCACCGACCTGGGCCTGCTGCGCACCCGCGCGGAGCCGCTGGGGGACGGCCGCTACGCCATCACCGGCACCAAGATCTTCATTACCGCCGGCGAACACGACTTCACCGACAACATCCTGCACCTGGTGCTGGCGAAACTTCCCGATGCCCCCGCCGGCAGCCGCGGGATCTCGTTGTTCATCGTGCCGAAGATGCGGGTGGATGAGGACGGCACGCTCGGCGAGCGCAATGCGGTGCGCTGCGGCAGCCTCGAACACAAGATGGGCATCCACGGCTCGGCCACCTGCGTGCTGAACTTCGACGGCGCCGAAGGCTTCCTGGTCGGGCAGCCGCACAAGGGCCTGGTGGCGATGTTCACCATGATGAACACCGCGCGCCTCGCGGTCGGACTGCAGGGGCTGGGCCTGTCGGACCGTGCGTACCAGAACGCGCTGGCCTACTCGCGCGACCGCCTGCAGATGCGCGCGCTGTCCGGGCCGAAATTCCCCGACAAGCCCGCCGACCCGATCATCGTCCACCCCGACGTGCGGCGGATGCTGCTGACCTGCAAGGCCCTGGTCGAGGGTGGCCGCGCGATGGGCTACCACGCCGCGCTGCAGGTCGATCTTGCCCACCACGCACCGGAGGCGGCCGAGCGCGAGCAGGCCGACGCGCTGCTCGGCTTCATGACGCCGATCGTCAAGGCGTGCCTGACCGAGTGGGGCGTGGAGTGCACGTACCACGCACTGCAGTGCTACGGCGGCCATGGCTACATCGCCGAACACGGCATGGAGCAGCTGGCGCGCGATGCTCGCATCACCACGTTGTACGAGGGCACCACCGGCATCCAGGCGCTGGACCTGCTCGGTCGCAAGGTGCTTCAGCAGCAGGGCGCCGGATTGAAGTTGATGCTCGGGCTGATCGAAGCGTTCTGTGAAACGCCCGACCTGCCGGCACCTGCGCAGGCGTTCGTCGCGCCGCTTCGCGCCAAGCTCGCCGAGTGGCAGCAACTGACACTGCGCATCGGCCAGCGCGCAGCCGCCGACCCCGAAGAAGTCGGCGCCGCCGCGCACGACTACCTGATGTACTCGGGTTACGTGTGCCTCGCGTACTGGTGGGCGCGGTCGGTGGCCGCTGCCGAGGCGTCCTCGCATCCGGAGGCCTTGAAGGCCGCCAAGCGCGAAACCGCCCGCTTCTACTTCCGCCGGGTGCTGCCGCGCACGCTCATGCATGCAGCCGCGATCGACGCCGGTGCGGCCACGCTGATGGCGCTGGACGCGGACGCATTCGACTGACCGCACCCACCGCGGCGCGGCTACCCAAACGGTCATCGAACGGGTATAAGCTGGTGCCCCGATGGAGACCGACAGAGCGAAGCTGCGCTTGGTCCAGGCGGGGAATTCCACCGATCTAGGTCGGCAGGTCCCGGCGTCTGCCGGCTTCGACGCGTCTCCGGGTCTGCACGCCCCCCTCCGCCATCCCATCGAACGCCTCAACAGCGTCCGCCTGCTGTCGCTCGATGCGCACGGCCGCGCATTGAGCTGGATGCACTGGCAGGACGCGGCATGCCTGTACGCGCGTGGCGCCGTGGCCTGGACGCTCGGCGACCCCTGCCTGACGATCCACGGCGGCATGTCGCGCCTGAGCGGCGAGCGCAGCCTGCTGGACCTGCACCCGATCGTCGCCGCCCGCGGCCACGCGCGCTCGCACGCGCTGGACCCGACGCCCGCGCTCACCAACCCCGCGCTGTTCGCCCGCGACGGCCACCTGTGCATGTACTGCGGCCACGGCTTCAACCGGCCGCACCTGACCCGCGACCACGTCAAACCGGTGTCCAAGGGCGGCCGCGACATCTGGGAGAACGTCGTGGCCGCCTGCTTCGGCTGCAACTCGCGCAAGGGCAACCGCACGCCGCAACAGGCGGGCATGCCGTTGCTGGCCGTGCCCTACCGTCCCAGCTGGATCGAGCACCTGATCCTCTCCAACCGCAACATCCTGGCCGACCAGATGGCCTTCCTGCGCGCGCAACTGCCGCGCAACGCACGCTCCCAGACCTGAGTCCCGCCGCCTCCAGACCCATCGGTACGGTCGACCCGCGCACGCCGCGACGCGTCAACCTGCGACGCGTTGCGCGCGTTGACGCAGGCTGGCGGCTCCGCAACACTCCGGGACCACCGCTACGACCGGACCACCCGACGATGCCCCTGACCCTCGGCCTGACCGGCATGGATGCCGCCACCGAAACCGCGATCAAGGCGGCATTCGCCGACGCCAATCCCCGCCTCGGCAACCGGTGGTCGCTGGTGCCCGACAGCCAGGCCGACCACGTCATCGTCGACATGGACAGCATGTACGGCCCCATGAGCTGGCTGCGGCTGCACGCCGCCGGCAAGACGGTGATCGGATTGACCAACGCGCCGCGCACGCAGGCCGACTTCCGGCTGCCGCAGCCGGTGGACAGCGCCGGCGTGGCCGCACTGCTGCAGGAGCTGGCCACGGCCGCGGGCGAGCCGCTCGACCTGGTCGCGGTGGACATCCCGATGTCGACGCCCGCCCCGTCCGATACGCCGGCCCCGGCCGGCATGACGCCGGCGCCGGTGCCGCAGGACCCGCTGCCGGGCGAGATCGTCGACCAGGACGAGGAGGCCGCCAGTCCCGAGCAACCCGCGGTACCCGCACCATCGGCCGTGGCGCCGCCGGCCAACGTCGCGCCACCCGAGCCGGCGCCTGCCGCCGAGGAAGCGCCGACGACGCTGTTGGGCTGGCTCACCTCGCCACAATTGCAGGGGCGCCGTCGCATCGTGCGCGGCGACGTGCCGCTGCTGATCGACGCCGATGCACGCACCTACCACGGCCCCGCCCAGCTCAAGCCCCTGGCCGGCCATTTCGAAGGCGCGGTGGACGCCGCGGACCTGGAAACGGTCGACGAAGCCACGTGGGCGGGCGCCAGTGCAGCCGCCGGCGCCGCACAGCCCCTCAGCCGCCTCGTGTGGTTCGGCGCACTGGTGTCGGGAGGCGGCCAGCTCGCCGGCGGTTTCGCGCCGGACACCCGCTTCCAGATGCTGAAGTGGCCGCAGACCGAGCGCGAGTACCCCAAGCACTTCCGCATCGCCACGGTAATGATGAAGGGCCCTGCGACGGTGGCCGAGATCGCCGAGGCCAGTGGCGTGCCGGAGGCGGACGTCACCGACTTCGTCAACGCCAACCTGGCCACCGGGTTCGCCGATATCGAGCGCCCGCCGGAGCCGGAACCGGAAACCTCGCGCGCCTCGGGCCTGTTCGGACGCTTGCGCGGCCGCTGAACCCGGGCTCGCACCGGAACCGGGTCGCCTTGCCCGTGCCGGTTGCGGGCATGACAATGGCGGACTGCTGTCAGTCCCCCATGTGATGATCGACCCGCAACGCTATCCGCGCCTCTCGCGCATCCAGGTGCCCGCCGACCTGCGCCGGTTCCCCGAAGAGGAACTCGGCGCGATCGCCGATGAACTACGCGCCTACCTGATCGAACAGGTCGCCAAGGTAGGCGGCCACTTCGGCGCCGGCCTGGGCGTGATCGAACTCACCGTGGCCCTGCACTGGCTGTACGAGACGCCGGTCGACCGCCTCGTATGGGACGTCGGCCACCAGACCTACCCCCACAAGATCCTGACCGGCCGCCGCGACAGCATCCACACGGTCAAGCAGAAGGACGGCGTCGCGCCGTTCCCCAAGCGCGAGGAGTCCGAGTACGACACCTTCGGCGTGGGCCACTCGTCCACGTCGATTTCCGCCGCGCTGGGCATGGCCATCGCGCTGCAGCAGGCCGGTGACGACCGCAAGGTAGTCGCGGTGATCGGCGACGGCGCGATGACCGCGGGCATGGCGTTCGAAGCGCTCAACCACGCCGGTGGGATGGGCGAGGACCCGAACGCGACCGAACCCAACCTGCTGGTGATCCTCAACGACAACCAGATGTCGATCTCCGAGAACGTCGGCGGATTGACCCGGATGCTGGGCCGGCTCACCGGCAGCCGCACGCTCAACGCGCTGCGCGAGGGCGGCAAGAAGCTGCTCGGCGACAAGCACAAGCCGGCGGCGAAGTTCGTGCGTCGCTGGGAAGAACACTGGAAGGGCATGTTCGTGCCGTCGACGTTCTTCGAGGAGGTCGGCTTCCACTACACCGGCCCGATCGACGGCCACGACATGGGTGCGCTGATGGGCGCGCTGAAGACGCTGAAGGACCTCAAGGGCCCGCAGCTGCTCCACATCATCACCACCAAGGGCAAGGGCTACGAGCTGGCGGAAGGCGACCAGATCGGCTACCACGCCGTTAGCCCGTTTGATCCGACCCAGGGCCTGGTCAGTAAGCCCGGCGCCAAGAAGCCCACCTACACCGACGTGTTCGGCGAGTGGATCTGCGACATGGCCGCCGCCGACCCGAAGCTGCTGGGCATCACCCCGGCGATGCGCGAGGGCTCGGGTTTGGTGCGGTTCTCGAAGGAGTACCCGCAGCGCTACTTCGACGTCGCGATCGCCGAGCAACATGCCGTGACGCTGGCTGCGGGCATGGCCTGCGAAGGCGCCAAGCCGGTGTGCGCGATCTACTCCACGTTCCTGCAGCGCGGCTACGACCAGCTGGTGCACGACGTGGCGATCCAGAACCTGGACGTGCTGTTCGCCATCGACCGCGGCGGCGTGGTCGGCCCCGACGGCGCCACCCACGCCGGCAACCTCGACCTGTCCTACCTGCGCTGCGTACCCAACATGGTCGTCATGGCGCCGGCCGACGAAGACGAGTGCCGCAAGATGCTCAGCACAGGCCACCATTTCGAAGGCCCCGCAGCGGTGCGTTACCCGCGCGGCACGGGCCCTGGCGTCGCGGTGCAGCCGACACTGGAGACGTTGCCCATCGGCAAGGCGCAGGTCCGCCGCAAAGGTGCGCGCATCGCCCTGCTCGCCTTCGGTGCCGTCACCGCGGCCGCCGAGGCCGCCGGCGACGAGTTGGGACTGACCGTGGTCAACATGCGTTTCGTCCGTCCGCTCGACCGCGCACTGGTGCTCGAACTGGCGGCCACGCACGAAGGGTTCGTCACGCTGGAAGACAACGTCGTTGCCGGCGGCGCCGGCAGTGGGGTCGCCGAACTGCTCTCGGCCGAGGGCGTTGTGATGCCGGTCCTGCACCTTGGCCTACCCGACGCGTTCCAGCACCACGCCAGTCGCGAGCAGCTGCTGGCCGAGGCGGGTCTGGATGCGGCCGGCATCCGCACGGCGGTGCTGCGCCGATGGCCGGACCTGCGCCCCGATTCCTCGCACTCCCCGTTGCCGGCAGAGGCGACCCGAAGGGCCTGATCGCCGAAAGAGCGCGGGGGCGTCCTGTGCGCCCGCCGTTACTCGCTTCGGCCGTGCGCCTGCGGTTCCTCGGCAGCGCCGACCGGTTGCGTCGTGGCGTCGGCCGTCGAACCGTCTTCATTCGCACCCGGTGCCGTCACCTCGAACCCGCGCCGTTCCAGCGCCGCCAGGTATCCGTCTTCGGCCAGCACCTGCCCCATCGGCAGCATCGCGAAACTCACGGGATGCTCGGCCAGCGCTTCCTGCGCTGCTGCCAGCCACGTGTCACGCATGCGCGCCTCCATGCCTGCGTAGCCGAGGGTCCGGCCCAGGTCCGACTCCAGCAACTCCGACAGGCAGCTCCAGCGCAGGCTGTCGTGGGGCAGGCGTCGTAGCGCCTCGATGTCGCCGATAGCCCACGCGTTGGCGCGCGCGGCCAGCATGGGCACATCGTTCTCCAGCCGCGACACCGTGCGCGACAGGCACGCGACGTCGTCGATCTCCGCGCGGTTGAACTGTTTCAGCAGTTCGCGTGGCGCCTCCAACGTTGTCTTGATCTCGACCGGGGTCTGCTCCAGGCCGGCACCGGTGGTCGCCGCCTCGATGACCGGTCCGATGACCTTGCCGTCGAGCCGCAAGCGCTCCATGGCCTTCCGTTCCAGCTTTTCGGCGGCGAACATCGGACGCCAGCGCTCGATGCCCAGCTCCCATCCCAGATACCGGTCCTTCTGCAACTGCCATCGCCGGTGCAGGCCGGCCGGGAGCAAGTCACGCAGCTCGGCACCGTCGGGATTCCGGCGCGCACGCAAGGCGGCCGGCACCAGCGTGAGGCCCTTCAGGACGCCCACGTCGGAATGCACCGACCACATCGGCGCCTGCAACACCGCGCCGGACGCAGCGATGGCCTGTTCCACCTCCGTCGATCGCCACTCCATATCGCGCGGCAGCGGTGCAACCAGTCCGAGCACCCACATGACGTGGCCGTCGCGCGACACCTTCCACAGGCCCGGGCCCGGTTGCACGCCCTTGACCACCATCGGTGCGAGGTCGCGGATGTCGTCCGCGGCATTGGGAGCCGTTTCGGCCGCGGCAACCTGCGCGACCGACGGCGCCGAGGCGAAGGCAGTCGAAAGGATCGCGGATAGAACAAGGGGGACGGGCAAGCGCATCGTGAACTCCGTTTCACCAAGGGGAGCGCCCTCGTGGGGCGCCGCAGTCGGACCGCGCGCCGATGCGTGAGTTCCCGGCGTCAATGTCCAGACACGAAAAAACCCGGCGGGGCCGGGCTTGATCGGTACTGCTCGAATTGGTCGGGACGGCCGGATTTGAACCGACGACCACCTGTCCCCCAGACAGGTGCGCTACCAGGCTGCGCTACGCCCCGGATACTTCGTTACAACGGCCGGCGATTATACCCTGCCGGCCGGTCTTGTTGGTGCGGGTCTTCAGCGCCGCAGCAGCTGCAGGACCTCTTCCAGCTCCATCCGCACCTGCTTGATGATCTGCGAGCTCAGCGCGGACTCGTCCTTGCCGGCCTCGCCTTCCAGCCGGAGGCGGGCGCCACCGATGGTGTAGCCCTGCTCGTAAAGCAGGCCACGGATCTGGCGGACCATCAGCACCTCGTGGCGCTGGTAGTACCGGCGGTTGCCACGGCGCTTGACGGGGTTGAGCGAGGGGAACTCGGTTTCCCAGTAGCGCAGCACGTGCGGCTTGACGTCGCACAGCTCGCTGACCTCGCCGATGGTGAAGTAGCGCTTGGCCGGGATCGGCGGGAGCTCGCGGTTGCTGCCGGGGTCAAGCATCACTGGGCTCCATCTCCGCTATAGGCCTCGACCCGTTCCTTGAGCTTCTGCCCGGGACGGAAGGTCACCACGGTGCGCGCGGAGATCGGGATCTCCTCGCCGGTCTTGGGGTTGCGGCCCGGGCGCTGGTTCTTGCGCCGCAGGTCGAAGTTGCCGAAGCCCGAGAGCTTGACCTGGCGGCCCTGCTCCAGCGACTCGCGCAGGGCGTCGAAGAACGCGTCCACGAACTCCTTGGCCTCGCGCTTGTTGAGACCGACCTCGTCGAACAGACGCTCGGCCATCTCGGCTTTGGTCAATGCCATCTTCAATCTCGAACGGTGCAGCGCGCCTGGAGCGCGCCGCCGTGGGCCCTATCCTCGGATTTGCGCCCCGTGGTCGCGGCTCAATGCCTCAACCACGCGGGCCACCACGTCGTCCACGTCGCGGTCGGTCAGCGTGCGGGATTCCTCCTGCAGAATCAAGCCCATAGCGAGACTCTTGAAACCTGTTTCCACGCCCTTGCCCTGGTAGAGGTCGAACAGCACCAGATCCCGCAAGGACGGGCCCGCAGCCTGCCGGATGCCACCTTCCAGCTGCGCCCATTGCACGTCCTGCGCGACGACGAACGCGAGGTCCCGGCGGACGGACGGGTAGCGGGAGACGCGGCCGGCGACCGGCACGGCGCGGCGCTGCAACGGACGCAGGTCGACCTCGAAGGCCACCACGTCGACATCCAGCTCCAGCGCGCGTTGCAGGCGCGGGTGCAGCTGTCCGATCCAGCCGATGTGGCCGGCGCTCTCGCCGTCGATCCGGTAGACATCGGCCGAGCGGCCCGGGTGCCCCCAAGGCGCATCCGAGGGTCGGAACTCGAGCTCGGCGCCCGATGCGGCCGCCAAGCTTTCAAGATCGCCCTTGAGGTCGTGGAACCCGACGGGCGCGGCCTGTCGGCCCCACTGCTCGGCAACGGCATCGCCGCAGGCCACCGCCGCCAAGCGCTGCGTCTGCACAGGCGCCTCGCCCGTGCCCGCCTGCCGGAATACGTGGCCCAGTTCGAACAGTCGTACCCGCGGCTGCTGGCGCGCGGCATTGCGGCCCAGCGCATCCACCAACCCCGGCAGCAGCGCGGTACGCATGACCGCCAGTTCCGCGCTGAGCGGGTTGGCCAACGCAACCGCACCACCGTCCCGGCCCCAGCGCTTCAGCAGGTCGGCCTCGACGAACGCGTAGTTGATCGCCTCCAGGTAGTCGCGGGTGGCCAGCTGGCGACGCACGGTAGCCTCGTCGATCATGCCTTCGGTCGGCACGACGAGCCGCGCGGCACCGGCCGGCAGCGTGGTCGGCACGGCGTCGTAGCCGTGGATACGGGCGACCTCCTCGATCAGGTCTTCCTCGATCGCGATGTCGAAGCGACGGCTCGGCGGCGTGACCTGCCAGCCGTCGTCCACGGCCTCCACCACCAGCCCGAGTGCGCGCAGGATGCGTTCGACTTCGCCGTCGGATACCTCAAGCCCCAGTACCCGCGCGAGACGCGCACGGCGCAGCCCGATCGCCGTCGGCTGCGACAGCGCACCGGCCACCGTCGCCTCGACCACCGGACCGGGCGTGCCACCGGCAATGTCCAGCAGCAGGCGGGTCGCGTACTCGATCGCGGTGCGCGGCAGCTCGGGGTCGACGCCGCGCTCGAAGCGGTGGCCGGCGTCGGTGTGCAGGCCGAGCTTGCGACCACGGCCGATGATCGCCGCCGGCGCGAAGTGGGCCGACTCCAGGAACACGTTGCGGGTGGCGTCGGTCACGCGCGTATCCAGCCCCCCCATGACGCCGGCCAGCGCCACGGCGCGGTCGGCATCCGTGATGACCAGGAAACCGTCGTCGACGGTGACCTTGCGGCCGTCCAGCAATGTCAGCGTCTCGCCCGCGCGCGCCTTGCGCACGCCGACCGGGCCCTTGAGCAGGTCGCGGTCGAACGCATGCATCGGCTGCCCAAGTTCCAGCATCACGTACTGGGTGATGTCCACCAGCAGCGACACCGGGCGCACGCCGCTGCGGCGCAGGCGCTCGGCCATCCACAGCGGTGTCGGCGCGGCCGCATCGACGCCTTCCACGACGCGGCCGCAGTAGCGCGGCGCATCGTTGCCGGCGTCGAGTTCGATCGCCAGCCGCGCGTCCGAAGTCGCCGGTACGGGCGCAACGTCCATCGCCGCGACTTCGGCATTGGACGCAGCCGCCACGTCGAAGGCGATGCCACGTACGCCGAAGCAGTCCGCGCGGTTGGGGGTCAGCTTGATCTCGATGCTGGCATCGGGCAGCCCCAGCGCGGCGGCCAGCGGCTGGCCGACCTGCGCGTCGGCCGGCAGTTCCATCAGCCCCGACGCGTCGGCGTCCACGCCCAGCTCCTTGGCCGAGCACAGCATTCCCGCCGATTCCATGCCACGCAGCTTCGCCGCCTTGATCGCCATACCACCCGGCAACGTCGCGCCGACCATCGCCAGCGGTGCCTTCAGGCCTGCACGCGCGTTGGGCGCGCCGCAGACGATCTGCACGGTGCCCGAGCCGGTGTCGACCTGGCACACCTGCAGGCGGTCGGCCTCGGGGTGCTTCCCGGCCGACAGGATCTGCGCCACGACCACGCCGTCGAGGCAGTCGCCCAGCGGCGTCACTTCCTCGACCTCCAGGCCGATGGCCGTCAGGGTCGCGGCAAGCTCATCGCGCGAAGCGGTGGTCGGGACGTGTTGGCGGAGCCAGTTTTCGGAAAACTTCATCGCGGGTCATCCAAAGCGCGAGGCTTTTGAACCCTCCCCATTCGGGGAAGGAAGGCGGTCAGGCGAACTGGCGCAGGAAGCGCACGTCGTTCTCGAAGAAGCTGCGCAGGTCGTCGACTCCGTAACGCAGCATGGCAAAGCGCTCGACGCCCAGGCCGAACGCGTAGCCGGTGTATTTCCCAGGGTCGATGCCGACGTTGCGCAGCACGTTCGGGTGGACCATGCCGCAGCCCAGCACCTCCAGCCAGCGGGTCGAGCCGTCGGGCTGCTGCCAGGCGATATCGACCTCGGCCGAGGGCTCGGTGAAGGGGAAATAGCTCGGGCGGAAGCGCATCTGGAAGTCGCGCTCGAAAAACGCACGGACGAACTCGGCCAGCGTGCCCTTGAGGTCGGCGAAGCTCGCGTGCTCGTCGACCAGCAGGCCTTCGACCTGGTGGAACATCGGCGTGTGGGTCTGGTCGCTGTCGCTGCGGTAGACCTTGCCGGCGGCGATCATCCGCAGCGGCGGCGTGCCGCCCCGGGCCAGCAGGTCCTGCATGTAGCGCACCTGCACGCCCGAGGTATGCGTGCGCAGCAGGCGTCGGTCGTCGCCGCTTTCAGTGGACACGTAGAAGGTGTCGTGCATCGCGCGCGCCGGGTGGTGCGGCGGGAAGTTGAGTGCCTCGAAGTTGTGCCAGTCGTCCTCGATCTCCGGCCCGTCCGACAGCTCAAAGCCGAGGCGCCCGAAGATGTCGGCGATGCGCTCGAGCGTGCGGCTCACCGGGTGCAGGCCGCCGCGCGCGCTGTCGATGCCGGGCAACGTCACGTCGATGGTTTCCGACGCCAAGCGCGCATCGAGCGCCGCGTCGTCGAGGGCGGACTTTCGCTCGGCCAGCGCCGTGCCGAGGGTGTCGCGCGCGCGGTTGATCGCCTCACCGGCAGCCTTGCGCTGGTCGGCAGGCAGCGTGCCCAGTTGCTTGAGCTGGGCGGTGACCGAGCCGGACTTGCCCAGCAGCGCCACACGCAGCGCCTCGATCGCCTGCGGCGAGTCGGCGGCGGTAATGTCGGCCAGGGCCTTGGCGGTCAGATTCTCGATATCACTCATGCGCGGGTTCCTGTCACGGGCGCAGTGCCTGGGCTTTTGCAGGAGCGGCTTCAGCCGCGAACGGCCGTTCGGTCACGCGACGTGCCATCCCATCGCGGCTGAAGCCGCTCCTACGAAAACCCCTGCCCCAAAACGAAACATGGGGAAGGACTTGCGCCCTTCCCCATGCGTGTACTTCAGTTGTCCGACCGCGCGCACCGGCAACCGGTGCATCGCGGCGCGACACCTTACGCTGCGAGCGCGCCCTTGGCCTTCTCGGTCAGCGCGGTAAAACCGGCTGCGTCGTGCACGGCGATGTCCGCCAGCACCTTGCGGTCAAGGGTAATGCCGGCCTTCATCAGGCCGTTCATGAAGCGGCTGTAGCTGATGCCGTTGGCGCGGGACGCCGCGTTGATGCGGGCGATCCACAGCGAACGGAAGTTGCGCTTCTTCTGCTTGCGGCCGATGTAGGCGTACTGCAGGGCCTTCGTCACCGCCTGCTTGGCGACGCGGAAGACCTTGCGGCGGGCGTGGTAGTAGCCCTTGGCCTGCTTCAGGATTTTCTTGTGGCGGCGACGCGCCTGTACACCACGTTTAACTCGTGCCATTGCTCAGTCTCCTCACAAATACGGAAGCATGCGGTCCAGACGGCCCGCGTCCTCGGCACGAACATGGTTCGTCTGCCGCAGGTTGCGCTTCCGCTTGGTCGCCTTCTTGGTGAGGATGTGGCTCCGGTTGGCGTGGCCGCACTTGTACTTGCCGGAAGCGGTCTTCCGGAAGCGCTTGGCCGCGCCCCGATGGGTCTTGATCTTGGGCATTGCGATTTCCTTTCGGAGGTTTCGTCACTGGCGGGGGCGGTGGCATCGCCACTCTTTCCGTCCTGCCCTGCCGGCTTGTAAGTCGTTGATCCAGAAGGCATCAATCGACCGGTCCTGATGGTGCGTACAACGTCCCGGCGAACCGGGCCGCGCATTATGGCAGCGCGGGCTTTCCCTTGCAAATCATGCGGTTCCAGCCCCGGCCCCGCCCGCCGGAACAACGAAGGCGCCCGCAGGCGCCTTCGACGGTGGCCCGGATCGTTCCGGGCCGGCTGGGCGGCTTCTGGCCGCTCAGGTCTTCTTCTTCGGCGCGATCATCATGACCATCTGCCGGCCTTCAAGGCGCGGGCGCGACTCGATGACGATGTCCTCGCCCAGGTCGGCCTCGATGCGGGCGGCCATTTCACGGCCCAGCTCCTGGTGGCTCATCTCGCGGCCACGGAAGCGGATATTGACCTTGACCTTGTCGCCTTCTTCAAGGAAGCGGCGCATGTTGCGCAGCTTGATCTGGTAGTCGCCCTCGTCGGTGACCGGGCGGAACTTGATCTCCTTGATCTCGACCTGCTTCTGCTTCTTCTTGGCCGCGTTGGCCTTCTTCTGCAGGTCGAAATTGAACTTGCCGAAGTCCATGACGCGGCAGACCGGCGGGTCGCCGTGCGGCTGGATTTCGACGAGGTCGAGCCCTTCCTCCTGGGCGAGCGCCAGCGCTTCGTCGCGCGTCAACACGCCGACCATCTCGCCATCACTGCCGATCACGCGCACGCGGGGCACGCGGATCTCCTGGTTCTTGCGGTTCCGCTTGTCGGGGGTACTGATGTTGCAATCTCCGGTGTGGATCGAAACCGGCCACGGGTGGTGGCCGGGCTTGTACTGGTGCGGTTCGCGGACTACGCGGGCCGCTGAAAATGGATCAACGCACGTGCTCGTCGTGTAAACGCGAGGCGAACTCGGCGACGGTCATCGTCCCCAGGTCCTCCCCTCCCCGCGTGCGTACGGCGACCTGCCCATTATCCCGCTCGCGGTCGCCGACCACCAGCAGGTAAGGCACGCGCTGCAGCGTGTGCTCGCGGATCTTACGGCCGATCTTCTCGTTCCGCAAATCGGCCTCGATCCGTAGCCCTTGATTTGAAAGGGATTTCTGCACGTCGGCGACATAGTCGGCCTGGGCGTCGGTAATATTCATCACCACCGCCTGGACCGGGGCCAGCCAGGGCGGCAGCTGGCCGGCGTGGTGCTCGATCAGGATGCCGATGAAGCGCTCCATGGAGCCGACGATGGCCCGGTGCAGCATCACCGGGTGGCGGCGCTGGCTGTTCTCGTCCACGTACTCGGCGCCCAGGCGGCCCGGCATCATGAAGTCGACCTGCATGGTGCCCAGCTGCCACGTGCGGCCGATGGCGTCCTTGAGGTGGTACTCGATCTTGGGGCCGTAGAACGCGCCCTCGCCCGGCAGCTCCTGCCACTCCACCCCGGCGGCGCGCAGGGCGGCGCGCAGCGCCTCCTCGGCCTTGTCCCAGGTGGCGTCGTCGCCCAACCTCGGCTCGGGGCGCAGCGCGATCTTCAGCTGGATGTCGGTGAAGCCGAAGTCCGAGTAGACCTGCATGGCCTGGCGGTGGAACGCCGTGACCTCCGCCTCGACCTGCTCCTCGGTGCAGAAGATGTGGCCGTCGTCCTGGGTGAAGCCGCGCACGCGCAGGATGCCGTGCAGCGCGCCGGAGGGCTCGTTGCGGTGGCAGGCGCCGAACTCGCCGTAGCGGATCGGCAGGTCGCGGTAGCTGTGCAGGCCGTGGTTGAACACCTGCACGTGGCCCGGGCAGTTCATCGGCTTGAGCGCGTAGGTGCGCTTCTCCGACTCGGTGAAGAACATGTTGTCCTGGTAGTTGTCCCAGTGGCCCGACTGCTTCCACAGCGACACGTCCAGGATCTGCGGGCAGCGCACCTCGCGGTAGCCCGACTCGCGGTAGACGCGGCGCATGTGCTGCTCGACCGCCTGCCAGATCGCCCAGCCCTTGGGGTGCCAGAAGATCAGGCCCGGGGCCTCTTCCTGCAGGTGGAACAGCTCCTGTTGCTTGGCGATCTTGCGGTGGTCGCGCTTCTCGGCCTCCTCCATCCGCTGGATGTAGGCCTTGAGCTGCTTGGCGTCGGCCCACGCGGTGCCGTAGATGCGCTGCAGCTGCTCATTTTTGGAGTCGCCGCGCCAGTAGGCACCGGAGATGCGCGTCAGCTTGAAGGCCTTGAGGAAGCGCGTGTTCGGCACGTGCGGGCCGCGGCACATGTCGACGTATTCCTGGTGGTGGTAGAGGCCCATCGCCTGCTCGTCGGGCATGTCCTCGACCAGCCGCAGCTTGTAGTCCTCGCCGCGCGACTTGAACGTGGCGATGACCTCCTCGCGCGGCGTCACCTTCTTGATGACCTCGTACTCGGTGTCGATCAGCTCGACCATGCGCTGCTCGATCGCCGCCATGTCTTCGGGCGTGAAAGGCCGCGCGTTCCAGATGTCGTAGTAGAAGCCGTCCTCGATCACCGGGCCGATGACCATCTTGGCGTCCGGGTAGAGCTGCTTCACCGCGTGCCCGACCAGGTGGGCGCACGAGTGGCGGATGATCTCCACGCCCTCGGCGTCCTTGGGGGTGATGATCCGCAGCGTGGCGTCGTGGTCGATGACGTCGCTGGCGTCCACCAGGCGGCCGTCCACCTCGCCGGCCACGGTGGCCTTGGCCAGCCCGGCGCCAATGGACTGGGCCACGTCTATGACGGACACGGACTGTTCGAATTCGCGGCGGCTGCCGTCGGGGAGCGTGATCGTGATCATGTGGGCATTCGGATCTTTGGGAGCGGCGTGTGCCGCAATCTTCGGGGGCATGCAGCGCAGCGGATGCGCGCGCAACAAAAAAGCGCCGCGAGGGCGCCTGTGTCCAAGCAGCCTCGGGCGGTTCAGCAGGGGGCGGTGGTAGTGCTCATGTCGCACGCTCGGCCGGCGTTTCCGCGGGCCACCCAGGTCTGGGAGTCAGGCGGCGATTCTACCTACACCCGCCCGGTTGCGCGCCAGCGGGCCCGGGCCGGGCCGCCAGCGACGCGCCTCAATGCACGAACGGCACCGTCGACCCGGTGCCGGGCCCCTGCCACACGCCCTGCCCCATCGCGCGCGGGCAGATCGCGACGTACGTCGGGATCCACTGGTAGTTCACGTACTGGCTGATCGGCGCCCAGGTTCCGGAGACGGGGTTTACCGCCACCCAGCCATGCATCGGCATGCCCTCGCTACAGAACACGAACGGGTCGTTCATCCGGCCCACCGGCATGTAGGTGCCTTGGCCCGAAGCGGCCTGCGGTCTTTCCTGCGCGGTGGGTGCGAGCGCGGGGACCAGCAGCAACGCCAGCCCGACCCCGGTCACCATTGCGTGCCGTGCGCGCGCCATCTGTTCACCGGGGGCCACTGAAACCTCCTGCCGACTTGACCACGTCCTCGACCGGAGCCTGCTGCGATAACCGGCCGGCGGCCTGCAACTGCGGAACCGCCAGGTCAGGCACCCGCCCCTCGGCCGTGTCCCTGGCGGCGGGCTGCGCGACGGCTGCCTGCGGCACCTGCCCGGTCGGACGACCCGCGGCGTTGAAGCTCTGGGCGTTGGCCCCCGCTGCGCCGCCGCCAAATTGCGAGTAGCCGCTGAAATGCCCCATCGTGCCGCCAAAGAACGCCGCGGCCATGGGCGGCGTCATCACCAGCAGCACCGTGAGGATCAGCCCCAGCCCGCCCTGCTGCATCGCCATGCTGCTGACACCGGCGGTGCTCCCGCCCGCGTCCAGGCTCAATGCAACCAGGTACTGGGCGGCAAACGCGGTGGCCACGGCCAGCACCATCTTCATTGCCACGGCGACCATGAAGCTGAGCACCCCGAGGGAGAACATGGTGCCGATGCCGTAGTACAGCCATCGGCCGAACAGCGACTTCGTCGGTTCAAACAAAAGACTGAGGATGAAGAGCGGCCCCAGACCCACGAACAACGCGAGCGCGATCTTGTAGAGCAGCAGCAGCGCCCCGCCGACTACCGACGGTCCGGCGACTCCAATCCCGGTCATCCACAGTGCACGGTCCTTGTCCTCTTTCAGCCCCTGCTGGTCCATCGCCGCCAGGGCATCGATGCCGACCAGCGCGAACTGCATCTTGTCGAGGCTCTTGTCGATGAGGTCGGCCGGGGCGTCCTCGCTGCCGGTCACGACGTACGTGATCTCGCGCGGCATGCCGTCGGTAAAGGTCCGGTAGAGGTCGGAACTGCCGAACGACATTGCCGTGGCCGCCGACACGATCAGCACCGAACGCAGCGACCCCACCACCAGCACCATCAGCGAATCGCGCGACCGGCCCGTCATGATCTGGAAGCCCTGCCACAGGATCCACAGTGTCAGAAGCACCAGTGCCGCCCCTCCGACCCAACCGAGCGTCTCACCCAGAAGGTTGTCGCGGAAGGTTTCGACTTCGCTGTCGAGGAAGTCGAAGATCAACTTGAAGAACGCCCACTGCGCCACCCCGTCGAAGACGGCGACAGGCGCGTGCAGCAGGCGGGCGGTCATGTCCATATGCCTCGTGACTCCATCAAATGTTCGCCAGTTCGACGTACCGGCCGTCTAACGCCGATCAGCTGCCCGCCGGACGTGGTGGCGCCCTTCAGAATTCATGCCGCTGGCGCGTCTTGGCCAACTCAAGCGCGGCCTTGAGCGCCGCGCCGCCGACGATTCCACCCACGATGCCGCCGGTGCCGAGGCCTCCGCCGTCCTTCTTTCCGTGCAGCGCATCCCGCGTCAGCCGGTCCCGCGCCGCAGACAGGTACGCCAGCCGCGCCTCGTACGCATCCATGTAGGTCCGGTACTGCTGGCGGTCGATTTCCATCAATGACATCAGGGCGAGCAGCTTGTTGCTGTTGTCCTGCAGCCGCCCCTGCTGCTCTTCCTTCAGTCCCTCGCGCTCTTCCTGGATCGCTTCGAACCGCTCGTAGCGCGTCCGCGTGAGCTCATGCATCTTCAGCGCGTAGGTGTATCGCGCCAGCTCCGTCTTGACGATCTCCTGGCACAGTTGGTGCTGCTGCTTGAGGACCGCGCCCTTCCCTGCTGGTGCAGGGCAGCGCTTGTCCTGGCTGATGCTGACGGTTCCACCCGGATTGTTGGCATCCAGCTTCACCGCCGGCTCGTCTGCCTCCTCGCCCGCCGTTTCGTGCTTGCCCAGTGTCTGCAGGTTGTCGAGGCGCTCGTTGGCCTTCTCGCGCAGCTCGTTCTCTTCCTTCCACTGCTGCTGGCTCTCGCGGATCAGGTCACGGTCGATCACGTGCCATTGCGCGACCGCCTGACCGGTCCATGCGCACGCGAGCAATGCCACCGTCCACATAACGGGGCGGCGGTGCATCAGGGAGGGGCGGGCATGTGACGTCATTGGCGACCTCGAAGCTGTGGGCGGCTGGATTCGCATGGGGTGGCACCCGTCAGGCGGGCGTGGCGTGCATTGCGGCGTCGGGCGCGCGCGGCGCGGTGTCCGATTTCGCAGGACGCCTGCCTGACCCCTTGCGCTCGGCGTAGAAGCGTTCGAGCCACTGTTCGGGTCGCAATGCGTTCGCGGACGTGCCGTGACGCAGCGCCTCCTCCGCCAGCACCCGATGCATGACCTCGATGTTGTCGGTGGACGCGGAGATCACCGACAGCGCGTCGTCCATGCCGCGCAGGTTGAGCTGGCAGACGCTGGACGCATGGCCCTGCTTGACGAGGAAGCATCGGGAACGCTCGTCCAGGTTCACCACCACCTGGTATTCCGCGTCGGTCAGCTTCAACCCGTCGACGTAGTCCTCCCGGCTGGCGTTCGGATTGGGAAGCAGGATCAGCGTGGCGGTCTGCTCGATGAGTGCCGCGGCGATATCGCTGGCCAGTGCATCCTCGGGGCTCTGCGTGGCAAAGATGCCCAAGCCGTTCTGCTTGCGAATGGTCTTCTGCTTGTTCTTGGCGAACTCCTTGAGCCCGCCCTGCCCGTCGAGGATCTTCCAGAACTCGTCCATCACGTAGATCAGCGGCCGGCCATCGATCAGCTCCTCCAGCCGATGCAGCAGGTAGTTGATCACCGGCACGCGGACCTCGGGGTTATCGAGGATGTCGGTGTAATCGAAGCCGATGATGTTGGCCCGGGACAGGTCGATCGTATCGTCGGGGTTATCGAACACCCAGCCGAGCGAATGACCGACGGTCCACTTGCGCAGGCGGGCGTACAACCCGTCGTCGCCCATGTTGGGCAGGCTCTTCTGGAAGTTCGTCATGCTGCGAAGGTGACGCGGCGTGTCGAGCATGGCCTCCACGGCGCGAAAGATGTCTGACTCCTCGCGCGCCGTGTAGTCGAGCTTGCCTGCCAGCACCTTCACCAGGTCGGCCAGGAACTGGACATTGCGCTCGCTGCGCTCGCACTGGAACGGGTTGAATCCAGTTGGCTGGCCGTTGTCCAGCGCCATGTAGTTGCCACCGCAGGCACGGACGAAGATCTCCGCGCCGCGGTCCTTGTCGAAGAAGAACACCGTCGGCGCCGGCTCCAGCTTCTGCACCTGGCTCAGCAGGAAGTTGATCAGCGCCGTCTTGCCGGTGCCGGACTTGCCGATGACCATGGTGTTGGCGATCGCCTTCTCGCCCACGGAGTTTTCTGCCGGATGCGTGGCGTGGAAGTTGAAGTAGTAGGGCTGGCCGTTGGTGGTCTGGAGGACCGTCACGCATCCACCCCACGGGTTGCCGTCCTTCTTGCCGGTCGCGAAGTTGTGCAGCGGCGACAACCCCAGGAAGTTCAGCGAACTGACATTGGCGAGCCGCGTCCGGCACTTCCAGTTCCCCGGCAGCTGCGCGTAGAACGCCGCGGCCACTGCAAGGTCCTCGCGTGCGGAAACGAAGCCGGCGTTGGAGAGCTCCGCACGGGCCGTGGCGATGTGGTGCGCCAGCCGTTCCTGCTGCTCGGCGTACAGGGCGAGGCTGAAGTGGTACTCGCCGAGGACGAAGTTGCCCGACGCCAGCTGGTCCATCGCGTGGTCCAACTCGACGATCTGGCTGACGGCCTTGTCCCCGGAGGAAATCATCATTCCCTTGGTGCGGTCCAGCACCTTCAGCGCGTCCTGGCGCCCGACCGGACTGAAGGAGTGCGTGATGACGTACTCGAGGTCCAAGTACTTCAGGCCGTTGAGGATGCCCGGGTACGTGGCGTCCGAGTACTCCTTTATGTTGAGCATCGCGCCGAAGTGGTTGCGCCCATCGGGGGTGCGGATGACGAAGTCGCCGGTCTTGGCCGAGAACATGTGCCGGCTGACGGGCAGGTAGCCGGCGACCGGCGCCTCGAGCACGGGGACGGGCTCATCCACGCGGTTGAGGAGGTAGCCGTAGAACTCCAGTACCTCGGAGAACACGACCCCGTTGGGGGCTTCGTACATGCCCAAGCGGTTGGGCGCATAGTCCTTCAGGACAGCCTCGACGTTGCCGGCCAGCTCGAGCACCTTGGCGATGGCCTGGTCCTGTTCGGACTGCAGCCGGACGGGGTCGGCTGACTTTTCCACGAAGCGCTTGCCGGACACTATCGGCCGATACAGCATGGTCAGGTACAACTCGTTCTGCATGACCTTCTGGGACGACAGCGACTCGAAGTACGCATCCGACAGTTGCTGGTTGAATGCCTGGCTGAATTGTCCACCGCCCCTGATCCGACCCCGCCGGCGGACGTCGTGGACCCAGAACGCCACGTTGACGAAATCTGGTGCACGCAGCGTCTGGAGCATCCGGTTAAAGGTGTTGTGGCGGTGCTCGATCTCCCACTGCTCGCGGCCAACGAACGGCAGCCCACCCAGCCGCCACGCCAGCAGGTAGTCGCCCCCGGTGGTCTTCATCACCGTCGGCGATACATGGGTGGACAGCGGGACGAACTCGCTGATCGGCGTATCGGGATTGAACATGCTCACGGGCTACCGGGGACTTGGCGGAGAAGCGGGGACGGCACTGCGACACCTGGTCGGGCCGGCACCGCGGTGCCGGCAAACTTGAGCGCCTGTCATCGGGCAGGCCGGTCGCCCGCGGGCGACCGGTGGCCATGGGGCGAGAAAACCCAGAGCCCCTCGTGCTGCCGGGCATTGCGTACCCGTAGCCGGTGCATCCAGTGCAGCCCAAGCAACCGGAAGATCATCTCGTCGCGGCGCGCCATCTGCCGCATCACGAAGATCACGCCCGGCATCAGCAGCAGGAGCAGCAGGTTGATGTACATGGCGAGCAGCAGGCACCCGCCCGCACCGACGAAGAAGGGCACGTACGGCACGCCCATGAACATCGCCGGGCGGGTGCACCCACGGAACAGCACGTTCTTCTTCATGGATCCGAATCCGGTCTCAGGCGATCATCATCGGCAGCAGGTGCAGCATCGCCACGGGTGCATCGGGGTCGCCGATCAGCATCTTGGCGATCTGTGCCGCTGCACCGATGAGCAGGCCACCGATGAGGATCGGCGCGACGTCCGCGATGCGCTTGTGGGCGAAGGCGATCTGGTAGCCGGCGAAGATGATGGCGATCGTGACCACCGCGATCGACGCCAGGTTGAGCAGGCCGTTGATGTTGTTGAGGAAGCTGGTGACCTTGGTGTCGGTGCCGCCGTAGCTGCCTGCCTGCGCCAGCGCCGTACCGGCCGTGGCGTAGAGCGAGCCGCCGATGGTAGCGAGGTAACGCAGTTCGATGCGACGTGCGGAGCGGTCGGTGTTGCGACTGGATGCATTCATGGATCGATTCCCCTTGGTGGTGGTGTTGGAGCGGACGAGGCAGGCGCGAAGCCCGCCCCGGATTTCAGAAGACGAACGCGGCATCGGCGTCTGCGTCGGGTGCGCGTGTCGACGGCGGGGCGGTCCCCGCGGCCTGCATTGCGGGTTTGGTCAAGGTCGATACGGCCACGGCCTGTGCAGCGGTGCTGGACGCGGGCGCCCCTGATACGGACCCCGATAGAGTCGGATCCTGTCGAGCCGAAGGCTGATTGGAGGAAACATTGGCCGCCGGCACGCGGGTCGTGCGTTGAAGCGCTGTCGGGCGCCTGCTGGCAGCGTCCTGCGTCGGCGCCAGCGGAACAAACGGCGTGCCCTCTTCCACCTGCCGGTCGCCCGCGGCGCGCATGGACGCGTGGATCTTCTGCACGTAGCCGTGCCGGAAGCCGGTCACGAAGTTGCCCGAGTAGTAGCAACTGAACGCCTTGTTCCAGTCGCCCCCTGCGCGCTGACGGCAGTCGGCGAGGATGCGTGCACCGGCGGCGAGGTTGCTGCACGCGCTGAACGCCTGCACGTACCCCGCCAGGCCCTGCGCCGTCAGGTTGTGCCGGTTAACCTGCGCAAGCCCGACCGAGAAGTTGCGCCCCTTCGCTTCGAGCATTCGTGCGGTGGCTACGGCCTCTTCCAGGCTTCGCGGCTGACGCGCCAACCGCCCGCCCACGACGCCAATGGCGAACGGGTTGTACGACGACTCGACCGCCACGACGTGCTGCATCACGGCAGTGGGCACTGCGAGCTCACCGCATCCGAATTGTTCGATTCCTGGCAACACCGACCTGCTCCTTGTCCCTGCCCGCTCCTTCAGCGGTGCCTTCCCTGTGTCATGCGTTCAGCGCGCCTGGCCGTCCCGATGCATTTCGCTCCGTCATCGGGCGAGGTGCCGCTCCGGGTCGAAATCGATGCCGGTGATGTAGCGCCGCCCGGCATGTGCCTTGATGTGGACAACGATGTCGATGGTCGACATCAGCAGGCGACGGATCACGTCGAACTCCAGCCCGCTGCCTTCGGCCGAGGCCTTGACCATCAGCGCAAGCTGGTCCCAGGTCTGGGCCGTGCTGCCCGCGTGGCAGCTGGTGATCGATCCCGGGTGCCCCGACGCGCAGTTGCGGATGAAGTAGAACGCCTCGTCGCCTCGCAGCTCGGCCAGGATGATGCGGTCCGGCTTCATCCGCAGGCACGCTTCCATGCAGCTCTTAGCCGTGACGTTGCTGGCGCTTTGCCCGCCCTTCGAGTACAGCAGGTGGACCGCGTTAGGCTGGCTGATGAACAGCTCGCGCGCATCCTCGATGGTGACAAGCCGCTCGTGCGCGGGGATATGGTTGACCAACGCTTTCATGAAGGTGGTCTTGCCGCTTCCCGTGGCACCGGCCACCACGATGTTCTTGCGATACAGCACGGCCTGCCTGAAGAACGTTGCGTAGTCGCGCGCGTGGCGCAGCTCCAGCAGCTCGCGGTCGTGGTCGTCCAGCACCCGTCCCTGCTCCAGGATCCGATCGAAGAAGCCGTCGGCCCGGTAATCCTCCAACGTCCGGCTGTCTCGCGATGGCAGGCGGATCGTGATCGACACGTTGCCGGCCTCGCAGGCGGGCGGGATCACGAACTGGGCGCGCTGGCCGGTCGGAAAGGTCAACGACACCACGGGATCTGCATCGGTAATGCGCTGGCCGGTGTTGCTTTCGTTGACTACCGCGGTGCAGAACTGCCGCGCGCGATCGAACGTTAGCGACGGTACGTCCACCCGCTGCCAGCCCTCGCGTCTTTCCAGGTACAGCTCGCCGGGTCGGTTGATGCAGATCTCCGTGACACCCGGCATGGCGAGGTACGGCCCGATGCCCAGCACGTCGTACTGGTAGTCGAGGAAGGCGCCCGACAGAGGGCTGACCGATGCTTCGGGCGGGCGGATCGCGGTGGCGGCCTGGGGTGTCATTGCAATGCCGCCACCACGCCGGAGAAGTCGACATCCCGCGCCACGTAAACGGTCACCACCGTGCCCTGGTGGATCGTGACGGTCGGCGGACGGCTGGTTTCCAGCGCCTGGTTGGCGAGCCGTTCCATCGTGCGCGCCGTGGTGCTCTCGTACGGCGACTGGACGACCACGCCACCGGCACCAATCTCCGACGAACGCGGGCCCTCCTCCGCGGCTGCGTATTTGAAGGCATCGCTGATCAGGCTGATGAGCAGGGCCGACGCGATCCGTTGGCCCCAGTGGGCGCTGTAGTGCCCTGGGTGCCCGGCCGAGCCGAGGTTGTCCACGCCCGGGCTGGACATGGCGACGTCCAGGCCATTGGGCGTCGTGATCCGGTCCCACACCACTTCGACCCGTGGGCCGGTGGGTCCGGTGTTGTAGCGCCCCAGCACCTTGGAGCCCTTGGGTATCAACAGGCGGCGGCCGTTGATGGAGTACACCGGCTCGGTGACGATGCAGGAGGTAAAACCGGGGACATCCGTCACGATCCGCGTCTCCAGCACGCAACGGATGTACGTGCCGCGCACGAGCAGCGTGTCCGGGCGGCGGATGGGGCGCGCTGCACTGGCGCTACCAGCATCGTCCTTCTGCGTGTCCGCTATTGCCGCCGTTGGGACGGCCCCCGGTGGCAGCATCCCGGCCCAGGGACCAGCCGGTGAGGAATCGACAGCAGCAGGATCACCGCCGTCGCGCATGCGCCGCTCCAGCAGCGTCGGTGCCCTGGTGGCCGCATAGCCCGTGCCGAACGGCTCACCTGCAGGCGGCAGCGGTGGCAGTTCCGGCGGGGGCTCCACCAGTGCGACCGGCGCGACCGCCTCGGGTGCCGGTTGTGGCAACGGCGGCGCATCCGGCAACGCCGGAATGACCACCGCCTCCTGGCGCTGGCGAGGCTGCGAGGAAGCGTCGTTGCCTGCATTGCCGAGTATCCAGAACGCCGCGGCCAATAGTGCAATCACGATACCGGCGAGGAACAGAAGCGCCTTGCGGTTGAGGCGCTGCACGTCGCTGCTCCTGAGCACGGGAGCGCCCGCATCCAGGTCTGGCGTGGACGTCTCGCCCGCGTAGTAAGGATTGGCTGCTGCTTCGCGCCCCGGCTGTACGTCGTGTGCCGGCTCGCGTGCGTGGGCGGGTGCGTCGTTGCTCATGGGAATCGCCTCCTCAACCCGACCACGTTCCTGCCGTGGCGAATCACCAGGTAGGGATAGGTGCCGTGGACCACGAGCGTGTTCGCCTCGACGGTGGTGTTGACCACGAAGTCCTCGCCATCCGCTTCCTCGCGACCGAATACGGCCGGAAAGTTGCCGGTCGGCAATTGCGGTGAGGGGTTCATGCGGATGTAGGTGAAGCGCCCGTCGTCGTAGACGTTAGACGGCACCAGCCACGCGTCGTCGCCCCGTGTCGAGTAGTCGTAGCCGAAGTGATAGCTGCGATCCTTGTCCAGGCCGATATCCAGCTCGGGCGTCATGTCCGTCGCTGCCACGCTCGCGCTGAAGCGCGTATCGGGGGGATAGCGGAACCTGATCCGGTACTGCACGCCGGCACGCTTGGCCTGTTCGAGCTCGGTCCAGTCAGTCGCGACCACATTGAGCTCGAAGATGTAGGCGTGCGTCTTCGTGCGCACCATCAGGTTGGTGTCGACGTCGACGTTCCGCGGCTTCAGGTAGAACACGTGCCCACGCCGCACCAGGTCCCAGCCACTGCTGAAGCCGCTGCTGTAGTCGAGAATCTCCTCGTCCGGGCTGAGCTCGATCTGGGTGGTGATGCCGAGGCCCGTGCGCACCGGGTAGACGCGGTCCGGCACGTACTCGTATTCGTCGATGGCCTGGGCCTGCGCGGGTCGCGGCAGGCACCCCGCCATCGCGGCGACCAGCATCAGGACAGCGGCTTGCAGGTAACGGCTCATTCCGCAGCCCCCTGTCCGCCTGTCGTCGTCATGGACGGCTCCGCGGCTCCGGCCACATCTGCCGCTTCCACCGCAGGCGCAGCCGTCGGATCCTCCGTCGGCACCTTTGCCTCCGAATGGCCCGGAGGCCGCTCCAGCGGTGGCATCGCGGCGTAATCGTTGTCGACGCGGTAGCTGGTCACCTGAAACCCGAGCGGATTCTCGATGCGGTCCTGCTCGTCCATCTTCAGGCCGGGCTTGTAGGTGAAGCCGAGCGTGGCGATCTTGCTGTCGAGGGGCTCGATCACACCACTGCCCTTGTCGTAGACGCTGCGCTGGAAGCGCACGGTGGCGCCGTCGGGTGGCGTGTCGACCCCACCACCCATGAACACGATGCTGAGGATGCGAACCCGCACCGCCTTTCCGCGCCCGTAGATCGAGAACGGCCGGTCCGGGTTGCGCGGCGAGTGCAATGCACTGAACGCGGCGGCCACCTGCGGCGCCGACATGCTGTGCACCGCACGCCAGTCCCGCAGCTGCATCAGTGCATCGTCGAAGGCCTCGCGCATCGTGACGAAGCGCGCTACGTGGCTGCGGTTGACCGCTTCGCTCGCCGTGACCCAACGCTGTCCGAAATCACTATCCACGCGTGCCACGGCTGCGTTGCCGGTGTGCGCGTCGGCCATCACCAGGAACGGCACCTTCTCCTTCAGCGGAAGCAGCGCGAAGCAGCCGGCGGCCAGCAGCACGGCCATCGTGATCGCGGCGAACGCGAGCATCCACGCACGGCGCTCGCTCCTGCGGGCCAGGTCGGCGATGGTGAGTTCGTAGTTCACCGCGCGCCCAACAGCGGCGTCGACGGCGGGGGTGGTGGCCTGCTTACCGAACATGCGTGCAATCCGTTGCTGCCCGCAAACACGGGCCGTTCCTAGTGGTAAAAGCGATGAATGACACCGATGTGGGCCGGTGCGTGGCCAACCCCGCCATCAAGGCGATGCCACGCCGGGTGCATTGCCTTCCGAGCCCTGCGGAACGGTCCGTGGCTGGGCGCTGTAGCGCACGACCAGACCGCCTTCCTCGACTGCCACGACGATTCCCTGGCCGGCGTACAGCTGGCTCAGCTGCGTAGCCGCATCGCCCAGGTCGGTGGTCGACAGCGCTTCCACGGGGCGGTGGAGGGTGAAGTCCGAATGGTGTTGGTACGACAGGCCCACGCCGGCATCGCGTGCCCAGCGCGACAGCATGCGCCTGAGCGTCCCGTCCATGGGCGAGGGCTGGAACCGGTATTGGCTGCGCAGGGGAATGGCCTGCGTCTGCGCGGCATACCGGTTGACCGGTTGCCACGTCCCCTTGAAGTCCGGCGCCGAACGCGCAGCACAGCCTGCAAACGCGATCGCGGCAGACAGAGGCACGAAGAGGAGGACGCGCGGCATCCTTGCGCGGTTCATCGGTTCACCTTTCCTTGGTGACGGGTTTGCAAGGGCGCGCACGCTACGGACACCCTTGATCCCGGTCAACCGGGCGTGAAAGCCGCCACAACCTTGCGACACAATGGGGCGCTGGTTTTCACGCCGTGCCCTACCTGCCCCATTCCGGAATCCCTACATGAAAGTCAGAGAAGTCCTACACCCGCTTGTCCAGCACAAGCTCGGCCTGATGCGCCGCGCCGACAACAGCACCAAGAGTTTCCGCGAGCTGGCATCGGAGGTGGCGATGCTGCTCACCTACGAGGCGACGGCCGACATGGAGACCGAGCCGGTGACGGTGGAGGGCTGGGCCGGGCCGGTCGAAACCCGCCGCATCAAGGGCGCGAAGGTCACGCTGGTGCCGATCCTGCGCGCGGGGCTGGGCATGCTGCCCGGCGTGCTGGAGCTGATCCCGGCGGCGAAGGTCGGCGTGGTCGGCCTGCAGCGCGACGAACGGACACTGCAGCCCATCGGCTACTACGAGAAGCTCACCGGCCGGATGGACGAGCGCACCGCGATCATCCTCGACCCGATGCTGGCCACCGGCGGCAGCCTAGTGGCGACGGTCGACCTGCTGAAGGCGGCTGGCTGCACGCGCATCAAGGGGCTGTTCCTGGTGGCCGCGCCCGAGGGGCTGCGAGCACTGGAAGCCCGGCATCCGGACGTGGAGGTCTACACCGCGTCCATCGACGAACGGCTCAACGAAGTGGGATACATCCTGCCCGGCCTGGGCGATGCGGGCGACAAGATCTTCGGGACTAGGCACGGCTGACCCCGACGCATTGCACGGCGGCCGTTGCGGCCGCGCTAGCGCCACCTGTCAGCCGCGACGTCGCACCGCCGCGCCGACGGCCAGTGCGGCGGCCGCCGCCACGATGCCCAGCGCCCACCACCAGCGGTTGCCTGTGCCTGCGGGTGGCGCCACGACATCCGCCGCGGTCTCGAGTACGGCCGGCCTTTCGTCCACCACCGGTGGCAATGGCGCGGCATTGAGCGCTGCCGCGGCGGTCCGTGGCGACAGTTGCCAACGGCCATCGCGCAGCTCCAACCGGCCCGCCAGCGGCGGCAGGTGCAGCTCGCGCCAGGTGATGCGCAGGTCGCCGACGGCGGGTGCCAGTGGGTTCTCCGCACTGCCCAGCCCATCGCCTTCGGGCTGGAAGGTCGCCGCCATGTTGAGCGGCAGGTCGCTGAAGGCCGGTCGGAACGGACGCCACTCGCCCAGCGCCTGCAATACGGTTTCATCGATGGGATGCCCACCGAGCGTTGCATCGCGCGCCCACCAGCGCTGGCTGTCGATGGGCAGCGGCGGGTTCTGGTAGTCGGCACCGAAATCGGCCGACTCGATACGGCCCGCGCTCCACACGCGCTCGAGCTGGTCGCCGCTGCGACGCCACTGATACATCTGCACCTGACGGTCCAGGCCGAATTCGCGCGTGGACACGCCGAAGTCGGGGTCGACCAGGACGGCCCCCGGACTGGGGATGGCATCCTCCGGCACCGGCACCGCGGGGCGTGGCGCGGGCGCAGCCGTGGCCACGGCCATGCACGCGGCCATGCCGCATGCCCACGCCACCACGGCCGCGCGCCAGGCGCGCCGGAACCTCATGCAGCCAGCGCCCGCGCGTGCAGTTCGGGGACTTCGTGCGTGGTGCCGTAGCGGCCGCGCTCGTCGCGCGTGACCTGTGCAAGCGCGCACCCCGGGTCATGGGTGAAGAACAGATGGACGTTGCGCGCCTGCATGTCGGCGAGGAATGCCTGCTTCTCGTCGATCAGCAGCTCGGCATTGCGGTCGTAGCCCATGGTGATCGGCACGTGCACCCACGGGCGGCCCGGGATCAGGTCGGCACAGAACACGACGCCACCGTGCGGCTGGCCATCCACGCGCTCGGGGCCGACGATCTCCGCCAGCATCAGGCCCGGCGTGTGGCCGTGGCTGAAGTGGAAACGCACGGTGTCGCCCAGCGCTTTCGAATGCGGGCCGTCGACCAGCTCCAGCCGGCCGGTGGCTTCCAGCAACGCAGGCAACTCCGGAATGAAACTGGCACGGTCGCGCGGGTGCGGCTGCGTGGCGCGCTCCCAGTGCTCGCGACCCACGACGTACGTCGCGTCGGGGAAAGCCAGCTTCGGCGGCTGGCCTTCTTCGTAGGGTTCCAGCAGGCCACCGGCATGGTCGAAGTGCAGGTGCGACAGCACCACCACGTCGATGTCCGAAGGCTTGAAGCCGGCGGCCGCCAGCGAGTCCAGCAGCACGTGCCGGTCCTCGACCACGCCGTAGCGCTCGCGCAGTTTCGGGTCGAAGAACGCGCCGATGCCGGCCTCGAACAGCACCGTCTTGCCGTTGAGCGGCGTCGCGAGTAGCGCGCGGCAGGCCAGGTCGATGCGGTTCTCGTCGTCCGGCGCGGCCCAGCGCCCCCACAGCGCGCGCGGCGCATTGCCGAACATGGCGCCGCCGTCGAGCTTCTGCGAATTGCCCATCAACGACCAGAGTTTCATGGCCGGCTCCTGAGATATCGATCGGTTTGATCGGTTGGCTGGGGGCAATACGGTACTGCGGACTGCATTAGCGCGTCGTTGACGCGAAGCGGCCGCTTCGCACCAGACCGGTACCGACTCTACTCCGCGCGGCGCACGGCAGCCTCGCCCACCGGATTGCGCGGGTCGCTGGCGGCCTCGAGCGTATTTTCGACGCGATCCCACGACACCGTCTGCAGGTTGCCCCAGGTGTGGCTGGACGCACCGCCGGTAACCTCGTCCGGCGGCCGCTTGACGCTGTGGCCCATGGCCTCCAGCGCCGTGGCCACATCCAGCGACAGTGCGCCGGTTTCAGCGGAGACCTCGTCGGGCATCCACTGGTGGTGGTAGCGCGGCAGTGCCGCCACATTCGCCGCGTCCAGGCCGTCCGCGTAACCGAGCATGCCCAGCAGCACCATGGTGATGATCCGGCTGCCGCCCGGCGTACCGAGCACGGCGACCTGTTCGTCCGACACCATGAAGCTGGGCGTCATCGAACTGAGCATGCGTTTGCCCGGCTCCACTGCGTTGGCATCGAACCCCATCACCCCGAATGCGTTGGGCGTGCCCGGCTTGAGGGCGAAATCGTCCATCTCGTTGTTGAGCAGCACGCCCGTGCCCGGCGGCACCAGGCCCGAGCCGAACAACAGGTTCACCGTCTGCGTGACCGCGACCCGGTTGCCCTCGGCGTCGATGATGGAGAAATGCGTGGTTTCCTCGTCCTCCAGCGGCGTGGGCTGGCCCGACAGCAGGTCGCTCGGCGTGGCCTTGTCGGGATGGATGGTCGCGCGAAGGCCTGCGGCGTAGTCCGGGTCGGTCAACAGCGCGAGCGGCATGTCGACGAAATCCGGGTCGCCCAGGTAGAAGGTGCGGTCACGGTAGGCGCGGCGCATGGCCTCGACCGTGAGGTGGACGCGCTGCGCTTCGGGCAGCGCCTCCAGGTCCCACGCCGAGAGGATCTGCAGCATCTGCGCCAGTGCGACGCCGCCCGACGACGGCGGCGGCGCGGTGACGACCTGCCAGCCGTTGTAGTCGAAACGCAGCGGCTCGCGCTCGCGCACGCGGTAGCCGGCCAGCTCCTCGGCCGTCCAGCGCCCGCCTTCGGCTTCGACGCCGGCCAGCAGGCGCTGCGCGATGTCGCCGCGATAGAAGCCGTCGAAGCCGTCGCGGGCGATCGATTCCAGCGTGCGCGCCAGCTCGGGCTGCTTCAGGGTCTCGCCGACCTCCGGCGGGTCGCCGTCGGCAAGATATACCGCGCGGGTCCCGTCGTAGCGCTCCATGACCTCGGCGCGCGCCCGGTAGCCACGTTCCAGCCGCTCGTAGACGGGAAAGCCCTCGCGCGCCAGGCGGATGGCCGGAGCCAGGGTGCGTTGCAGCGGCAGGCGTCCGTATTCCTGCGCGACGTGCACCAGCGCAGCCGGCAGGCCCGGAATGCCCGCGGCCCACGGCCCGTTGGTGGCGCGGTCGCGGTCGAGTTTCCCGTCCGCGTCCAGGTACACGCCCTCTCCCGCGCTGGCGGCGGGCGCGGTCTCGCGGGCATCGATGAAGACATCGCGGCCGGTGTCCGCGTCGTGCAGCAGGAAGAAGCCGCCGCCGCCCAGGCCCGAGCTGATGGGCTCAACCACCGCCAGTGCGGCCGAAACCGCCACGGCCGCATCGAAGGCATTGCCGCCTGCGTCGATGGCGTCGAACCCTGCCTGCGTCGCCAGCGAGTGGGCGCTGGCGATGGCGGTGCCCGGCGGTGTGTCGGCGACAGGTGCCTGGCGCGCCTCTGCAGTCCGCTGCACTTCTTCTGCATGCAGCGTCGGGGCACCGATGAACAGCACGGTGGCCAGCGCGAGGGTTCGCAATGCTTCACGCATGCAGCAAGTCTCCGTGCAAGGCCCGTCGATGGGCCGACAGTTCAGTGGTGTCGATCAGGATGCCGCCTGCAGCCGTGCCAGCTTGGCCAGCAACTGGCCCTGGTCCTCCGGGTGCTCGGGGTCGGGGTCGATGCACTCGACCGGACACACGACGACGCATTGGGGTTCGTCGTAGTGGCCGACGCACTCGGTGCACCGCGCCGGGTCGATCACATAGATCACCTCGCCCTGCGAGATGGCCTGGTTGGGGCAGGCCGGCTCGCAGACGTCGCAGTTGACGCACAGCTCGTTGATCTTCAGCGACATGGGGACACGGTAGGAGGGGCGCGGGCGGCGATCAAGCAGCGCGGATGGAACGGTACGGGACGTCGGCCCGATGCGGAATTTGGATTCCGGCTGGATCGCCCAACGGCTACGGTTCCAATGCGCAAGAAGGACATGGCCGCATTTGCGGCCATGTCCGTGTTTCAACTGAATCCCTGCCCTCGCAGGGACGACGCCTTGGCAAAGGCGTGGCCGCTAGGCGGCCATGCGGGCGTCGTGTCCATGGATCCCTGCTTTCGCAGGGATGACGACTTGGCAAAGGCGTGGCCGCTTCGCGGCCACGCGGGCGTCGGATCCATGGATCCCTGCTTTCGCAGGGATGACGCACCGGCAAAGGCATGGCCGCTAAGCGGCCATGCGCCGGTGCGTCACTTGGCTTCGACGAACTTGTAGTTGACGCCGGTCGGGGCGACGGCGGCTTCGACGCGTGCGCTGTCGGCGGCATTGCCGATGAAGAGCACCTTGACGCCCTTCATCGAGCCCGGGTCGGCGCCTTCGAACGCCGACACGATCATGTCGGCCATCTTCGCCGAGGCCGGCGAGCCGTAGGCCAGCATGTTGCCCTCGGTCACGCCGCGGGCGATGTCGCCCTGGGCCTTTTCCAGCTGGCGGTCGTAGAAGCCCTGGAAGTCGGCGGCATCTTCGGCCGGCAGGTAGTACAGGTACGGGCTGGAGACGACGTCGTCCATGTTGCGGCGGACGACCTCGGTCAGATAGGTGCCCCAGGCGTCGTCGTTGTTGTCGGCCGGCACGGTGAGCGGCGCCTGCTCGACCACGGCGGTTTCGTCGGCTTCCTGGTTACAGGCGGCCAGCATCGGCAGCGACAGGCAGGCGACCAGCAGCATGCGGGTGGTGGTGTTCATCGGGATCCCCGTTTGGTTTGTGGAACGTGGTGGTTCGTGGTGCGTGGATGGACGTTCATTCGCGGGTGCGCTGCCATTCGGCCTGCAACGCCTCGGCCACGGCCGGCGGCACGAAGCCCGACACGTCGCCGCCCAGGCGCGCGATCTCGCGCACCAGCGAAGAGGAAATGAAGCCGTACTGCTCGGCCGGCGTGAGGAACAGCGTCTCCACCTCCGGGATCAGGTGGCGATTCATGCTGGCCAGCTGGAACTCGTATTCGAAATCCGAGACCGCGCGCAGGCCGCGCAGCAATACACCGGCACCGACCTGGTCCACGAAATGGGCCAGCAGGCAGTCGAACCCGCGGACTTCGATATGGGGGTGGTGGGCGACGGCGTCGCGCGCCAGTTGCACCCGCAGCTCCAGCGGCAGCGCCGGACCTTTGCCCGGACTTTCGGCGACGCCGATGATCAGGCGCTCGAATAGCGGCGCGGCGCGGTCGACCAGGTCGATATGGCCGTTGGTGATCGGGTCGAAAGTGCCCGGGTAGACAGCGATGCGGGTACGGGCCACGGTCATTCGGAAGGCTTGAACCGGTATTGGGGCGAGCGGCCCGGGTCGGGCGGGAAGTCGGTCAATCGCCGGCCGGGACGGCCCCGTCGACGTCGCCCGGGAGTGTATCAGCGGGTTGCGCGACACGCCGGTACAGCGCATGCCGCACCTCGCGCGTGCGCCCCTCGCGGTGCAGGCGCCAGCCGTCGGGCAGCGCGGGAACGGCGTCGACCGGGGACTCCACGTACAGCCACGCATCGGGCTTCATACGCGGCGACAGGGCCTGCAGCGCCGCTTGCCACAGGTCGCCCGCGAACGGCGGGTCGACGAACGCCACGTCCCATTGCGCATCGGCCTGCTGCGGCAGCCAGGCGAGCGCGTCGGCGTTGACGGCCCGGCCGGCCTCGCCGCCCGGGAGGCGCGCCAAGGTGGCGGCCAGTGCATCGGCCAGTGCGCGATCACGCTCGACCAGCACCGCACCGGCGGCGCCACGCGACAGCGCCTCCAGTCCCAGCGCCCCGCTGCCTGCGAACAGGTCGACCACCTGCGCCCCGGAAAGGACCGGCTGCAGCCAGTTGAACAGCGTCTCGCGCACCCGGTCGCTGGAGGGACGAAGGCCGGCCACGTCCGGCACCTGCAGTCGCGTGCCCCGCCAGCGGCCGGCGATGATGCGCACCGTGCCGGGCGCCTTGTCGTGGGCTGCCCCGGCGCGTGCGTGTCGGCTGCGAGAGGCTTTGTTCATCGGGCTTGGCGGGGGGCGGGTGCTAGCATGTGGGCATTCTCGCGCATCCGCAGACAGCCCCGCTCGATGGTCAGTTTTTTCCGCCGCAAGAAGCCCGAAACGCCCGCTTCCGAGCGCAAGTACAACATCGAGGAACTCGCGGCCGCGTTCCCGGAGTCTCGACGCGAGGCGCCGCCTGAAGCGGCGCCGTCGGCCGATGCCGATGAGCCGGCGGCGGCGCCTGCCGCAACCCCATCTGCATTGCAGGACGCATCCGCACCCCGCCCCGCCGAACCCGTGCCCGTCCCTGCGGAAGTCATCGCTGCGGCCATGGAAGACGGCGCGCCGGAGCCTGTGGCCGAGCGTCCGGCGACCGCCGAACCCGCAGTCGAACCCGTACCCACCGAACCCGCGCCTGCCGCACCCGGCAAGGCCGGCTGGCGCGACAAGCTGCGCGGCAGCGCCTTTGCGCGCAGCTTTGGCGGTCTGTTCTCGCGTAATCCGCGGCTGGACGACGACCTGCTCGATGAGATCGAGACCGCGCTGATCACCGCCGACGTTGGCGTGTCGGCCACCACAGAGCTGGTCGAGGACCTGCGCAAGCGCATGAAGGCGCGCGAGTTCGCCGACGCCGGCGCGCTGCTCGATGCGCTGCGTGCGGACCTTGTCGCATTGCTCGCGCCAGTGGCGCGCCCGCTGGTGATCGACGAGGCCGCCAAGCCCTTCGTGCTGCTGACGGTGGGCGTCAACGGCGTCGGCAAGACCACCACCATCGGCAAGCTGGCGCGCCGCTTCAAGGACGAGGGCCGGCCGCTGATGCTGGCCGCCGGCGACACCTTCCGCGCCGCCGCGGTCGCGCAGCTGCAGGCCTGGGGCGAGCGCAACGGCGTCCCGGTCGTGGCACAGGGGCAGAACGCGGATGCGGCTTCGGTGGCGTTCGATGCGCTGCAGGCGGCCAAGGCCCGCGGCACCCAGGTGCTGATTGCCGACACCGCCGGCCGCCTGCACACCCAGCAGGGGCTGATGGCCGAGCTGGGCAAGATCAAGCGCGTGATCCAGAAGCTCGACGCGTCCGCGCCGCACGAGGTGCTGATGGTCATCGACGGCACGACCGGCCAGAACGCCCTCAGCCAGTTGCGGCAATTCCATGCCGCGGTCGGCGTGACCGGGCTGGTGGTGACCAAGCTGGACGGCACCGCCAAGGGTGGCGTGGTGTTCGCGCTGGCCCGCGAGTTCGGCATCCCGATCCGGTTCGCCGGCATCGGCGAGCGACCCGAGGACCTGCGCGTGTTCGACGCGCAGGCATTCGTGGACGCCCTGCTGCCCGACGCGCTCGGCCGCTGACCACCCGGCTTCGCCACCCTTGATGAGCGACGCCCCCGCCTCGACCGACCCCGCTACCGCGCGTCGCCGCCGTTGGCCCTGGGCCCTGGCCGCAGTGGCGCTGCTGCTCGCGTTTTCCTACTGGGCCACCCGGCCGGCGCGCGTGTCGACCGTGGTGCTGTCGCGCGTGGAAGCCGCGCTGGGGCTGGAGATCACCGCCGCGGGTGCCAGCGAGTACCGCCTGCGCAACGAACCGACTCTGGTGCTGCGCGACGTCGTGGTACGCCAGCCGGGCGCGGAAACACCGCTTCTGCGCGCCGAGCGCATCCTGCTGTCGCTGCCCTGGTCAACGCTGCGCGCGGCCGGCGCCGAGCTGGTGGTGCGCCGGGTCGAACTGGACGCGCCGCAGCTCGATCTGTCCGCATACCAGGCATGGCAGGCGACGCGGCCGCCTGCGCCACCTCGCCTGCCGACGTTGACCGACGGCCTGGCGGTCAGCGACGGGCGCATCGGGGGTGGCAGCTGGTCTATCGATGGCGTCGACATCGACGTTCCGTCCTTCCACCCGGACCGCGCCGTAGCCGGCAAGGTATCGGGCCGCTACCGGACGGCGCGCCTGGCCGTGCCTTTCACGCTGCAGGCTGCGCTGACGCGCCCGGCGCGCGGCGCCGGACTCGGCCTATCAGGCGGCATCGAGGTGCAGGCCGACACCTGGCGGCTGCCGATGGCCGCGACCGCCAGCGGCCGGCTGCACGAGGGCGACGACGGGCTTGGCCTGGACGGCCTGCGCTACGCGGCAGACGCGCGATACGTGGGTGGAGAGGTCGATGAGGCCTTCGCGCTCGGCATCGCCGGCCGGCTCCGCTACCGGGAGGGTCGACTGACGTTGGACCCGTTGGGCGTCGCAGTCGACGGGCACACGCTGATTCCCGAGCTGGACGCCGGCGGCCGCCTGTCGCTGGATGACGCGCTCGCCCTGCAACTGGAGGGCACGCTGGCGCGGTGGCCCGCGACGTGGCCGGCGCTGCCCGAGCCGCTGGCGTCCTCTGACTCGCCCCTGCCGATTGCCCTGCGCTACCGCGGAGCCCCCGACCTGTCGGGCGATACCGGGCTGCAGCTGGAGCGTGACGGTGCCCGGTTCGATGGCGGTTTCCGGCTGCCAGAGGTGCTGGCCTGGCTGCAGGTGCGCGATACAGACACCCCCTTGCCGCCGTTGCGCGGCCGCCTGGAAGCCCGACGCCTCGAGATCGCCGGTGCGCAGATGCACGGCGTGGTGGTCGAGTTCGAGGACGAGCCTTCGCCGGCCGATATCCAGTGAGCGGGGCCGACGATTTCGCCCCGCGCCTGCTGGCCTGGTTCGACGGCCACGGCCGCCACGACCTGCCCTGGCAACATCCGCGCACGCCGTACCGCGTGTGGCTGTCGGAAATCATGCTGCAGCAGACGCAAGTGAAGACGGCGACCGGCTATTTCGAGCGCTTCGTCGCCGCCCTGCCCGACCTGCCGGCGCTTGCGGCGGCGCCACTCGACGACGTGCTCGCGCTGTGGTCGGGGCTGGGCTACTACGCCCGCGCCCGCAACCTGCATGCCGCCGCGCGCCGGTGCGTGGACGACTACGGTGGCGAACTGCCGCGCGACCTCGATGCCCTCACCGCGCTACCCGGCATCGGCCGCAGTACCGCCGCGGCGATCCTGTCGCAGGCGTGGGGCGAGCGGTGCGCGATCCTCGACGGCAACGTCAAACGGGTGCTGTCGCGGTACCACGGTGTCGAAGGCTGGCCCGGCAAGCCGGCCATCGAGAAGCAACTGTGGACGCTGGCCGAGCGGCACGTCGCGCACCCGTCGCTGGCACCCGCGCGCATGCCCGACTACACACAGGCACAGATGGACCTGGGCGCGACGATCTGTACCCGCGCGAAGCCGGCTTGCGTCCTGTGCCCGCTGCAGTCCGACTGCGTCGCGCGCATCGAAGGCCGCACCGGCGAGCTGCCGACGCCGCGGCCTGCAAAGGTGCTGCCGCAACGCAGCGCGCAGGTGCTGTGGCTGGAAGATGCGCAGGGCCGCGTGCTGCTGCAGCGCCGCCCGCCCACGGGCGTGTGGGCCTCGCTGTGGTCGTTGCCCCAGCTCGACGATGCCGAAGGCACGGATGCCTGGTGGTCGTCGCATATCGGAACCGCGCGAAGCGAGGGCGCCGCGCTCGACCCGATAGACCACGCATTCAGCCACTACCGGCTGCAGTTGCACCCACGGCGCTGGAGCGGGGTCGAGCCCGCTCCACGCCTGCGCGACAATGACGCACTGCGTTGGCTGCGCTACGACGAGCTGGCGACCCTCGGCATTCCCGCCCCCGTGCGACGCCTCATCGAAACCGCCCGTAACTGACCCCCAAGCCACAGGACCTGCACATGCCCCGCACCGTCTACTGCGAATACGAGAAGCGCGAGACCGAAGGCCTGGACTTCGTGCCGTGGCCCGGCCCGCTCGGACAGCGCGTGTTCGCACACATCGGCAAGGCCGCATGGTCGAAGTGGCTGGCGCACCAGACCATGCTGATCAACGAGAACCGCCTCTCGCCCATGAATCCGGAGCACCGGACGTTCCTGGCCGAACAGATGGAGAAGTATCTGTTCGGCGGCGACGCCGAACAGCCCGCCGGCTACGTACCGCCCGGCGCCTGACCGCGCTCCACGGTGTCAACCTCCTGGCGCATCTCGCGCTCGGCCTGCTTGAGCGCGGCGCCATCCACGGGTCGGATCTGCTCGATCCGGCAGGGGATGCGCATGGTGTTGGACCCCAGCACCAGCACGTCGTCGAAGCGTGCATGCACCCGCCCGGACTGGTTGGTCACGGTGATGGCATGGGCGTACTCCAGGTCCTGGCAACTGTCAGTCAACTCCAGCAGGTAGGCCTGGCTGGGCCGCGTCCACACGGCCAGCGCGCGGTCGCCCAGCGGCGTCCAGCCATTGAGGCGTCCGAAATACTGGAAGCTGCTGACCGGCGCACCGGCGTGCTCGCGATACAGCGCAAGGCGCTGTTCGTCACGAAGGCCGGCATTGGTCGCGCAGCCGGCCAGCAGGGTCGCAGTTATTGCAGCGGCGAGCGCGAGCCGCGCAATGGCGGGTTTTGACGATCGATCGTGCGATGGACGTTCCATGGCAAGGCCTCCTCTTTCATTGAATCGCGGACACGTCCGGCACTTCATCCGCGCAATGGCAGGATCGACCTCGCGCGGCGTGCTACCCGGCGCACACGGGCTCCGGACGGCCCTCTCGGCCCATGATGCGCCGGCCCATTCCACCCGTCTCGCCACATCGTCCCGACATTCAGGCCCGATGCGGCTTGCCAGTCCCGCAACCCGTCCGTATGATGCCGCTCCTCGCACGGCCCGCCGTGACGTGGCCGGGTAGCTCAGTTGGTAGAGCAGGGGATTGAAAATCCCCGTGTCGGGGGTTCGATTCCCTCCCCGGCCACCATTCTTCGGATCGTGTGGTACGCAAGCCCCGCAAGGCCTCGAGCCGATGCGGGGTTTTTCGTTTGTGTGGCCGGCGATGCCTCTTTTCTCACCGGCACCCGTATGTGCCGCGTCCGCGAGCTTTCCGCGTCCCGCGCCTGCCCGGCACGCATGTTGCTTGGTCGGTAGACTCGCCCGTACGCCGGGATGGAGGCTGCCATGCCCCTCGCCACGCCACGCTCTCGACCGCTGCGCTTTGCCGCCTTCATGGTGGCGGCCGTCCTGTTGGTGGCCGTTGGCGTGGCGACCGTCTGGGGCATCCGCGGGTTTGCGCGCGGCGCGGAGTGGGTGGAGCACTCCTACCAGGTGATTGCCGGCATCGGCGGCGTGGAGAACGCCGTGAGGACGGTGGAATCCACCGCACGCGGCTACCGCCTGACCGATCGCCCCGAGCAGCAGGCCGAGTACCTCGCCGCCGTGCCGGTCGCACTCACCCAGGCCGGCGCGCTGGAAAGCCTGACCCGCGACAACCCCGCGCAGTTGCAGCGTGCCCAGGCACTGCGCGCCAGCGTCGAGGCACGGCTGGCGGAGCTGGACGCACTGGTCGAACTGCAGAACACCCAAGGCGCCGAGCAGGCCCGACTGTCGTCGATGGCGGGCATCGGCCAAGGCGAATCAACGCGGCTGGCATCGCTCGCCTCCACGATGCGCGCGGCCGAGCGCGCACTGCTGGACGCCCGCCGCAGCGACACCTTGCTGCGGGCCAACCTGTTGATCGGCTTCGTGGTGCTGGGCATCGTGATGCCGCTTGCCCTGCTTGGCCTGTTGCTGTCGGGCCTGCTCCAGGAAACCCGCCGCAGCCGGTCGCTGGAGCGCGAAGCGCGCCAGGCCATGCGCGAGCTTGAAGCCTCGGTCGTGTTGCGCGACCGCCTGTCCGAGCAGCGCCGCAGCCTCGGCGTGTATGCCGGCCTGCTGCAGAGCTGCCAGAACCTGGACGAGGCGATGGCGATGACCGCCAACGTGATCGCCGAACTGCTGCCCCACACGGGCGGCCGCTGCTACACCCTGCGCGCCTCGCAGAACCTGGCCGAGACCACCGCGCGGTTCGGCGCCGAGCAGATCCCAAGCGAGGAGCTGCTGCAGCCCGACCACTGCTGGGCGCTGCGTCGCGGCCAGCCGCACCGCACCGGCAGGGGCCACGGGCACGTGTACTGCCGCCACCTGTCGGTCGAACCGGGCCAGTCCGATACATGGACGGTTTGCGTGCCGCTGATGGCGCAGGGCACGTCCCTGGGCCTCCTGCACGTAGCGGCGCCCGAGGCCAGCGAAGGCCACGACGGCGACGTCGCGCTGCTGGAGGCCGTCGGTGAGCAGCTGAGCCTGGCCATGGTCAACCTGCAGCTGCGCGAGACGCTGCGCGTGCAGTCCCTGCGCGACCCGCTGACGGGCCTGTTCAACCGGCGCTACCTGGAAGAGAACCTCAACCGCGAGATCCAGCGCTGCGAACGGCGAGGCCTTCCGTTGTCGGTGCTGATGGTCGATGTCGACCACTTCAAGCGCTTCAACGACGAACACGGCCACGCCGCCGGCGACGCACTGCTCGCGAAGATCGGCCAGACGCTCGAGCAGCTCACCCGCGACGAGGACATCGCCTGCCGCTACGGCGGCGAGGAGTTCACCGTGGTGCTTCCCGAGACCGATGGCGACAGCGCACGCCGCCGCGCCGAGGAGATCCGCAGCGCGATCGGCGCCACCACGGTCAACCACCTGCGCAAGACACTCGGGCCCAATACGGCCTCCATCGGCATCGCCACGTTCCCCAACGCCGGCGACGCCCCCTCGCGCCTGCTGGAAGTCGCCGACGCCGCGCTCTACCGCGCCAAGGCGCAGGGCCGCGATCGGGTCGTTTCGGGCTGATCCGACACCCCCGGGCCGTTGTGTCGGCTCGGCTACCATTGAACACCCTTCCCGCACTCGCGACGATTGCCCTGGACCGTTCACGCCACGACCTGGATGCCGCACGTCGCCAATGGCTCGAGGGCTTGGCGAGCGAGCACCGCGACCGCAACGACGCGGCGACCGCATTCGCGCTGGCACAGGGCGAGTGGCGGTGCGGGGAATACGCCCGTGCGATCGTCCACTTCACCGAGGCGCGTGATCGCGCCCCCGGGGTGCCGGAAAGCCATCTGTCGCTGCTGCGTTGCGCGGCAATGCTTGGCCACCACGCGCTCGAACGCACGGCGCTGGATGAGGCCCTCCGGCTTCACCCGGAGCATCCCGGCATTGGCCTGCACGCGGCATTGCTCGACATCCCCGGCAACCTGGATCACGCCCGGGAGCAACTGTCGCGCTTCCCGGACAATGCGACGTGCAGGGAGTTCAAGCAGGCACTGGATGCGGTCATCGATGCGACGCCGCTGCCTCCCTGCTCTGCGGATCCCGCGGAGCAGGCGCGCCGGGCGGCGCTTGACTGGGTCCTGGCGCATTCGACATCGCCCGCCGTGCACCAGGGCTTGCCCGACCGCGTGCTGCAACGCGCACTCGATGCCGCGCCCGCTCAGGGCCTGACACTGGAATGCGGCGTCTATTTCGGCCGGTCGCTGGGTCTGATCGCCGAGCGCACCGACGGTGCGGTACATGGCTTCGACAGTTTCGAAGGCCTTCCCGAGGCATGGAGCGCGGCCGAAGGTCCGGGCGCCTACAGCACAGGTGGCCGCATGCCCGAGGTGGCCGCGAACGTGACCCTCCACGCGGGCTGGTTCCAGGACACGCTGCCGCGCTTCCTGGCGCAACACGCCGGGCCGGTGCGCCTGCTGCACGTGGACTGCGATCTCTACAGCTCCACGCGCACGGTGCTCGATGCGCTGGCCGACCGGCTGGTGCCGGGCTCGGTCGTGGTGTTCGACGACATGCTGGCCTACCCCGGCTTCGAGCAGCATGAGCTGCGCGCGTTCGAGGAGTTCGTCGCCGAGCGTGGCATACGCTGGGAGCTACTGGCGGCATGCATGCTGGGCCGCGAAGTGGCCATACGCATTACCGGCCCCTGAGCCCGCGAAGGCCCCGGACGCATTCGCTGGCGCTGTGGTTCAATCCAGCGTCCATTGAACCGGGGAGAGCTCCATGATCCGCATTGCCCGTCTTGCGCTTGCCGCCAGCGTCTTCGCCGTCGGCACCGCCGCGGCCACCGAGCCTGTCGCCCTGCAGTGCGGACGCCTGTTCGATGCGCGCGCGGGGCGGATGCTCGACGCGCACACGGTGGTCGTGCGCGATGGGCGCATCGAGCGCGTGGAGTCCGGTCGCGTGGACGTCCCGGGCGCCAGGGCCGTCGACCTGTCCGGCCACAGTTGCTCGCCGGGCTGGACCGACCTGCACGTGCACCTGGGCAGCCAGTCCAGTCCGCAGAGCTACTCGGAGGGCTTCCGGCTCGACCCGGTCGACTACGCGTTCCGCTCCGTCGGGTATGCGCGCAAGACGCTGATGGCGGGGTTCACCAGCGTGCGCGACCTCGGCGGCGAGGTCAGCCCGCACCTGCGTGACGCGATCAACCAGGGCCTCGTGGTGGGCCCGCGCATCTGGGCGGCCGGCAAGTCGATCGCCACCACCGGCGGCCACGCCGACCCCAGCAATGGCGTCAACGATGCGCTGTCGCACCTGATGGGCCCACCCGGGCCGACCGAGGGCGTCATCAATTCGCCCGAAGACGCCCGCCAGGCCGTGCGCCAGCGCTACAAGGAAGGCAGCGACGTCATCAAGATCACCGCCACCGGCGGCGTGCTGTCGTACGCGCGCTCGGGCGATGCGCCGCAGTTCACCGAGGATGAAATCAAGGCCGTGGTGTCAACCGCGCGCGACTACGGCTACAAGGTGGCCGCCCACGCGCACGGCGAGGAAGGCATGCGCCGGGCCGTTGCCGCGGGTGTCGACACCATCGAGCACGGCACCTACATGAGCGACGAGGTGATGGCGCTGATGAAGCGCAACGGCACCTGGTACGTGCCCACCATCCACGCCGGCCGGTTCGTCGCCGACAAGGCGAAGATCGACGGCTACTTCCCCGAGGTGGTGCGGCCCAAGGCCGAGCGCATCGGCGCACTGATCCAGGACACCGCTGCGCGCGCCTACCGCAACGGCGTCAAGATCGCTTTCGGCACCGACATGGGCGTGGGCCCGCATGGCGACAACGCGCGCGAGTTCGTCTACATGGTGGAGGCCGGTATCCCCGCCGCGGTGGCGCTCCAGTCCGCGACGGTCCGCGCCGCCGAAGTGCTGGGCGTGGACGACCAGGGCGTGATCGAGGCCGGCAAGCGCGCCGACATCGTCGCCATGCCCGGCAACCCGGTCGAGGACATCAATGCCGTGCTGGCCGTGGACTTCGTCATGAAGGACGGCGCCATCCACGCCGCACCGGGCGCCTGAAGGCCCGCGGCGGTTGAAGCGCCCGGGCGGTCAGTGCCGCCCGGCTAGGACGACCGCCAACAGCCAGGCGCACAGGGCGATGCGCTGCGATACCGGCGCCGGCCACCACGGCACCGGTATCACCACCATCACCAGCACCCCACCCGCCAACACCGCCTGCGCCAGGGCGAACCGGTGCCAACCGGGCTGGCGGCCCAGGCCGGCGGCCAGCGCCGCAGCGCCGGGGATGAACGCGACCCACCACAGCAGCCAGGCCGCGGCATGGCGCTGGCTGATGGGACCGTCCAATGAATTCACGTCCAGCGGCAGCAGCCCCTGAGCGGCAAATGCGACGCCCGATACCGCGAGCATCCAGCAGCCCATCCCGGCCAACATGCCGGCGGTCGTCGGAATGCGGCCGCGCAGGCGCACCCCGACCACGGCCGCGACCACGCCCGGCAGTACGAACGCCAGCGCGTTGAATCCGATGGCACCCGGCATGCCGCGCGCGCCGAGCAGGCCGACCGGGTGCACGAGGTGCGAGTAGCCGTCCAGCGCTGCGGCGAATGCGACCACGGCCACCACGCACACGGCAGCGGCCGCCGTGCCCATGTGCCGCAGGGCGCCCTGCACTCGATCCTGTCTTTCCATGCCGGCATGCTAGCGGGCCTTTGCCCGGTTGCGACGGCCGCGCCCCGCCCCCATCTGCCGTACGACCCCGAACGAGTACCCCCGATGACCGCAGACACCGCCCCCCGCCACGTATTCGATGCCACCGCCGACGCCTTCGAGTCGCAGGTCCTGCAGAAGTCCCTGCAGGTGCCGGTGCTGGTCGATTTCTGGGCCGAGTGGTGCGGGCCGTGCAAGCAACTGGGGCCGGTGCTGGAGAAGCTGGCGGCCGAGTACAACGGCGCGTTCGAGCTGGCCAAGGTCGATGTCGACAAGGAGCAGCAGCTGGCGGCCGCGTTCCAGATCCGTTCGATCCCCACGGTGATGCTGGTCAAGGACGGGCAACTGGTGGATGGCTTCCCGGGCGCGTTGCCCGAAGGCCAGTTGCGCGAGTTCCTCAGGCAGCACGGCATCGAGCCGGCGGCTGCGCCGGCGGAGGATGACGCCGCCGACGTGGCGGCCGCGCCGCTCGATCCGCACGCCGAGGTCGAGCGCCTGCGCGCCGCCATCACCGCCGCGCCGGACAACGACGAACTCAAGCTCGACCTGGCGCTGGCCCTGCTGCAGACCGGGGCCACCGACGAGGCGCGCACGCTGCTGGACGGCCTGCCCGCCAACCTGTCCACCGACGACCGCGCCCAGCGCGCGCAGGCGCGCCTTGCGTTTGCGTCGGTCCTGGCCGATGCCCCCCCGGCCGCCGAGCTGGAAGCCGCCATCGCCGCCGACGGGAACGACCTCCGGGCCCGGCACCTGCTGGGCGTCCGCCATGTCGTCGGCGACCGGCCCGAGGCGGGCCTGGAGCAGTTCATCGAGATGCTGCGCCGTGACCGCGAGTTCGACGGCGGACTCCCGCGCAAGGCGCTGATCGATGCGTTCCGCATCATCGACGACGCCGAACTGGTCGGCCGCTACCGCCGCCGCATGTCCTCGCTGCTGTTCTGATCCCGTCACAAGCCCGCCGGCCACGGCGGGCAGTTGACTGTACGCACGCGTATGGCAGGCTGGCCCGCCCTGCCCCGCCGGTCCGCGCATGAAAGCCAGTACGTTCCGCCACCTGCTCAACTTCTGGCCGCCGTTCCTGTTCACCGGCATCCACGTCACGACGATGTCGGACGACTACCGGCGTGCGCGGGTCGAGCTGCGCATGCGTCCGTGGAACCGGAACTACGTCGGCAGCCACTTCGGCGGCAGCCTGTTCGCGATGACCGACCCGTTCTGGATGCTGTTGGCGATGAAGTCGATCGGGCGCGACTACATCGTCTGGGACAAGGCCGGCACCATCGAGTTCGTCAAACCCGGCCGCGGGACGGTCCACGCGGAGTTCGTGCTGGAGGACGCCGTGCTGGAGGAACTGCGCCAGGCGACGGCCGACGGCGACAAGGCGCTGCGCTGGTTCGGCACCGACGTGCGTGACGCCGATGGCGAGGTCGTCGCCCGCATCCGCAAGCAGCTGTACGTACGGCGCAAGCGCGGGCGTTGAGCCGGCCTTTCCCGACTCAGTCGCGCAGGCGAGCGGGTATCGGCAAGCGGAAGGTGCTGCGCGTGTCCTCCTTCTCCATCACCTCCAACGCCGCTCCGCCGTCGACGACGTCGACCGGCCATGCCCCTTGCAGGGCCGCAGGCCGGGCGGCCAGCCGCTCCGCCAGCGGGCGAGGATCGGAGGCATCGATGCCGTGCAGCCACGCCAGCGTGGCGGTCAGGCGGATGTGGTCGCCGAATGCCTTGGCCCGTGCGACGTAGGTCGCGTACGCGGGCTCGGCAATGTCCATGAAGATGCAGCCCGAGGCGTTGCGAACGCATTCCAGGCGCGCCCAGATCGGCGGTCTCGGCGTGTGCAGCGCGGCCTCCAGCCCATCGCCGCCGCACGCACGCTGCAAGGCATGGGCAGCGGCTGCGTCAGTCATGTCGGCGCGATAGAACAGACCGGCGGCCTGGCCGTCCACTGCGTCCGCCAGCTGTAAGCGCAGCGCTTTCCCGGATTCGTACTCGCCGCGCATGGCGGTGCACGTCGACATCTCATGCGGTGAGGGCGGCACGAGCGCTGCTTCACAGGCCGGCGGCAACGCAGCCCCTGCGGGCCACCGGTCCAGCATCTCGGCAAAGAGTTCCATCTGGCCTTCGGCCACGCGCTGTGCCATCGACCAGACCAGCAACGACTCCGAATGGGCCGTCAATTGTCGCCACGCAGAGATGTCGCCGCACACCTGCGAGAGCGCGGGGGCAGGTTCGCCACTGGCGAAAAGCGCGGCCCGGTGCGATTGCAGCGCGGTACTGATCCCTTCAAGTCCCGGCCATGCAAGCGTATGCGGCAGCAGCGAACGGTAGTGCCCGTACGTGGACAGCCGATCGATGCGGTCAATCCATGCCCGGTGCGCTTCGACCCATCCGTTGGCATCGTCGCCCGCCGCCTCCACCGCGGACAGGCAGGGCCCGTCGCTGCTGCACGGCGCGGCGTCCAGGTCGGGCTTGAAGGGCACCTTGTCGCCGACCAGGTGCCGCTCGAAATCCTTCGGCAGCGTGAGCATGCCGTTCGTTGAATCCACGGCGATGCCCTGCCACGGGCCCGGCTGCTCCAGTGCCGACAGTTCCGCATCGTCGAGGGGGTAGCGCAGCAGCATCATCGCTGCGAAGGCATTGCGTCCGGGCAGCTCGACCGGACGCTCCATTTCCGCGAGCGCGGCCCGTTGCGCCGCCGTGGCACCCCGCCATGCCGAGGCGCCGTACACCGCGCCCGCCAGCAGGACCACGCTGCCGGCCGCCACCAGCATCCATTTCACGCCCTGGTGCATCGCATCCCCCTGCCGAATCCGTTCAGCCGTGCATCCTGTCGCAGCCCGGCGCCGACGGCAAACACGGCGGCATCCGGCCGCGGTATGCTCGGACGTCCGCAACAGGGGGCGGCCCATGTCGAACCTCGTGTCCGACCACGAACACGATGCACCGCCGTTGCCGGAGATCGCCGGCTACCGCCTGCTGCGCGTCATCAACCACGGCGGCATGTCCACCGTGTATTTGGCCGAGCAGGTGGCGCTGTCACGGGAAGTCGCCGTCAAGGTGATGATGCCGCAGGCGCTGACCGACGAAGTCAGCCGCCGCCGCTTCGAGAACGAAGTCCGCACCGTCGCGCGGCTGGAGCACCCGCACATCGTCGGCATCCACGAGGTCGGGCGCACCCGCGACGGGCTGCCCTACTACTCGATGCCGAACATGCCGCGCGGCCACCTGGGCCAGCGCAACTTCCATGAGGCGGTCGCGCATGGGGACGAGCGCCGCGTACTGGAGATCACCCGTGCGCTGCTGTCGGCGCTGGAGTACGCGCACGGTCGCGGGGTGGTACATCGCGACGTCAAGGCCGAGAACGTGCTGTTCGACGAAGGCGAGCGCCCGCTGCTGGCCGACTTCGGCATCGCCCTGCGCCGGGGCTTCGGCCCGCGGGTGACATCGGCGGGCATGGCCGTGGGCAGCACCGCGTACATGGCACCCGAGCAGGCACGCGGCGAAACGGTCGACGGCCGTGCCGACCTCTACAGCCTGTCGGTGCTGCTGTGGGAGATGCTGACGGGCGAGCTGCCGTTCCGCGCCGGCGATGCCCTGACGATGGCGGTCATGCACGCCCAGGACCCGATCCCGAAACTGCCGCCGCACCTGCGCCACTGGCAGCGCTTCATGAACCGGGCGCTCGCCAAGCAGTCCGCTGCGCGGTTCCAGAACGTGGCGGAGATGCGCGAGGCGATCGACAAGGTGGACGGTCGTCGGCCGCTCCCGGGCGTGGTGCTGCTGCACCGCGGCCTGGCGCAGGTGCGTCGCCAGCCGAAGGTCGCCGCGATCGCGGCCGCGCTACTCGTTACCGTGGGCGCGGGCGCGTGGCTGCTGTCGCGCGATGGCGCGCAGGGCGACGGCTTCTTCCGCGCGGTCACCGCCAACGCGAACGACCCGGTGGCGACCGATCGCGTGGACGTCGCCGACGCGATGCTCCGCCCGCTGCCCGAAGCGCCGCTGCAGACGTCGCTGGAGAACGCACGCCGCCAGATCAAGGCGCGCAACCTCACCGAGCCCGAAGGCGACAATGCGTACGCCAGCGTGCTCAGCGCATGGCGCGTGGAGCCGGACAACCCCAACGTGCAGTCGACCATCGGCGATCTCACCGATGCCTTCGCAGGCGAGCTTACCGGCCACCTGCGTGCCGGCCGGAATACACGTGCACGCGAGTACTACGAGCACGCGACCCGCCTGTCCACGACGACCCGCACGCAGGATTCCGCCGCGATCGCGCGCATGCGCGCCGGCATCGACGACGTCCTGTCGGACCGGGCCGACGCGGCGGTGCGCGACCACGATGCCGAGGCCGTGCAGCAGCTCGCGGCATTGGGCGGGACCTTCGGCCTTTCCAAATCGCAGACCGATGCCCTGCTCGCGCGTGCCGATGCCATCCCGCGTCGTGGACAGCCGGTGGCCGGCGATCCTCTCGGCGCCGTCATCATCGACGAAGGCCTCGCACTGGCGCGCCGGCCGGTATCGCGTGCGCTGTACTCGCGCTTCAGCCAGTCCACCGGCCGCGAGGCTTCGCTGTGCCGCGAGCGGGTGTCGCTGCTGCGTGTGATCGATCCGCGCAGCTGGCGCGAGCCGGGCTTCCCGCAGGGCAACGACGACCCGGTGGTGTGCGTGTCGGTCGCCGATGCGGAATCGTTCGCCGGCTGGTACAGCCGCCAGAGCGGCCACAACTACCGCCTCCCCAGTGCGGCGGAGGCGCGGCAGCTGGCCAGCCAGCTCGGCAATCGGCCGCTGTCGTTGTGGGTGCGCGACTGCGGCAGCGACTGCCAGCATCGCCAGGTGCTGGGCGGATCGTGGCGGGACGGAAAGGGCCAGCGCGCGCTGGCCGCCTCGCGCGGCTACGACGACGTCGGCTTCCGACTGGTACGCGAGCTGTAGCACCCGACGCGCGAGCGCCGACCACCCCACCGCGGACGGCGCGCCCGCCTACAATGCGCGCCATGCCCGACACCGCCCTGCCCCGCGCCAGCCTCAAGACCACGCTGATCACCGGCCTGCTCACCCTGCTGCCGATCTGGCTGACGTGGGTCGTGGTCAAGTTCGTGTTCGTGCTGCTGTCGGACATCAGCCGGCCGTTCACCGGACCGGTGCTGCAACGGATGGCCGACTCCAACCCTGCTACCTGGGGCTGGCTCACGCAGCCTTGGGTCGACCATGGCATCGCGCTCGTCGCGACCGTGCTGGTCATCCTGCTGTCGGGCGTCATGGCGCGGCGCGTGTTCGGACAACGGATGCTGCGCTGGATGGAGTCGCTGATCCTGCGCGTCCCGTTCGCCAGCACGATCTACTCCAGCGCGCGGCAACTGCTCGACATCCTGCAGACCAAGCCCGACGGCACCCAGCGCGTGGTGCTGGTGGACTTCCCGCACACCGAGATGAAGTCGATTGGCTTCGTTACGCGGGTGCTGCGCGAACAAGGCACCGGCCGCGAACTGGCGGCCGTCTACGTGCCGACCACGCCCAACCCGACCTCCGGCTACCTGGAAATCGTCCCGGTGGAGAAGATCACGCCCACCGACTGGACCGTCGACCAGGCGATGAGCTTCATCATCTCCGGTGGCGCGGTGTCGCCCGAGTCGATTCCGTTTTCGCCGCCGGCGGCCGGAAACGTCTCCTGAGCCCCTCCAACACGCGTCTTCGCACTGCGCAATGACCTTCGGCCCATGCCAGCGCCACCGGGGCCGGCGAGGCTCGCGGGCTATCCTGCCGGTCGGTCCCTTGTGCCCGACCGTCCCGCCGAACCGGAGAACGCGATGAAGCCCGTCTCACTGCACCGCACCCTGCTTGCCCTTGCCCTGTCGACCGCGCTGGTCGGCTGCGCCACCACCGCGCCCGCGCCTGCGCCCGATGCCACCGCCGCGGCGGGTGCTTCCGTCCAGGGCGAGGCCAAGGCCGAGCGGCTTGATGCGCTGTATGCGCAGTACTGGGAGGAGCTGCTCGAACTCAACCCGCTGGCTGCCACGTACCAGGGCGACAGCCGCTACAACGACCGGATGCCGAACTTCCTGTCGGAGGAGTACCGCGAGAAGTCCCGCGCGTTCACCCAGCGCTGGCTGGACACCGTCGAGGCCGTCGGGCCCGAGGGCCTGGAAGGCCAGGACCTGCTGAGCTACCAGATCTTCGTGCGCGACGCGAAGAACGAGCTCGCCGGCGAGCGCTTCCCCGGCTGGCAGCAGCCGATCAACCAGTTCTACAACTTCGCCTCCACCGCCGTGCAGCTGGGCTCGGGCACTGGGGCGCAGCCGTTCAAGACGGTCGAGGACTACGACAACTGGCGCAAGCGCGCCTCGCAGATCCCGCTGCTGTTCGACACCGCCATCGCCAACAGCCGCATCGGCGTGCAGAACGGCGTGGTGCAGCCGCGCGCGCTGATGGAGAAGGTCATCCCCCAGCTGGATGCGCTGATCAAGGACGACGCCGAGCAGACGCTGTTCTGGCGCCCGATCGAAACCATGCCCGAGTCGTTCCCGGCGGCCGACCGCGAGCGGTTGACGGCCGAATACCGCACGATGATCGAAGACGAACTGATGCCGGCCTACCGCGAGATGCGGGCATTCGTCGCAGACGAGTACATGCCACGCACGCGCGAAACCTCCGGCATGGCCGCGCTGCCGGGTGGCGATGAGTGGTACGCCTACAACGCGCGCAACTCGACCACGACCGACCTGACGCCGGCGCAGATCCACCAGATCGGCCTGGACGAGGTCGCCCGCATCCATGGCGAGATGCGCAAGGTGATGGCGGAAGTCGGCTTCAAGGGCGACCTGCAGGACTTCTTCGCGTTCATGCGTGACGACCCGCGCTTCCAGTTCGAGAGCGAGGAAGCGCTGCTCACCTACTACCGGGCGCTGGAGGACAAGGTCAACGTCCACATCCCGAAGCTGTTCTCGCTGACGCCGAAGGCCGGTTTCGAGATCCGCCCGGTGGAGCCGTTCCGCGCGCAGTCCGCGGCGGGTGGATCCTACATGCGGCCGAGCGAGGACGGCAGCCGTCCGGGCATCTTCTACGTCAATACCTACGACCTGCCGACGCGGCAGACGTGGGACGCGGAGGACCTGTTCCTGCACGAGGCGATCCCGGGCCACCACTTCCAGCTGGCGCTGCAGCAGGAGTTGACCGGCCTGCCGGCGTTCCGTCGCTTTGGTGGCGAAACCGCCTTCTCGGAAGGCTGGGGCCTGTACGCGGAGTCGCTGGGCAAGGACCTGGGCCTGTACACCGATCCGTACAACTACTTCGGCTACCTCCAGAACGAGCTGTGGCGCGCAATCCGCCTGGTGGTGGACACCGGACTGCACAGCAAGGGCTGGACCCGCGAGCAGGTGATCGCCTACATGCTGGAGAACTCGGCCACCGCCGAAACCCCGGCGATTTCCGAGACCGAGCGCTACATGGCGATCCCGGGCCAGGCGCTGGCGTACAAGATCGGCGAACTCAAGATCAAGGAGCTGCGCGCGAAGGCCGAGGCCGAGCTGGGCGCGGACTTCGACATCCGCGAGTTCCACGCCGAGGTGCTCAAGGACGGCTCGGTGCCGCTGGACGTGCTGGAAGGCAAGATCGACCGCTGGATCGCGGCGAAGAAGGCGTAAACCCGCCGCACGCGTGGACCGACGGGCCGGCTCTTTGCCGGCCCGTTTCCGTTGCGGGGTCCGTTGCGACGCCGGTTGTGCGTCCCCGCCCACCCGCGCACACTGCCGGCCCCTCTCGCTCAAGGACGAGCCTGATGCGCGCATTGCGTTTCCTGCTGCATGCCCTGCTGGCCATCGCAGCCTTCCATCCCCGCCCGCTGCCGGCGGCCGACTCGCCGCCACGCACCACGATGCTCGCCTCATCGCACCGCGATGGCATCGCCTTGCGGGAGTACTGGGTGAGCGAAAAGCTCGACGGCGTGCGCGGGCGCTGGGACGGCGAGCACCTGTGGACCCGCGGCGGGCATCGCATCAGCACACCGGCGTGGTTCACCCGCGGCTGGCCGGCGGTGCAGATGGATGGGGAACTCTGGATCGGACGCGGGCAGTTCGAGCGCACCAGCGCCACCGTGCGCACGGCGCGACCGGAAGATACCGACTGGCGCGACATGCGCTTCATGGTCTTCGACCTGCCGTCCCATCCGGGCCGGTTCGAAGCACGGTTGGTCGCGTTGCGGCGGGCGGTCCAGGCCGCCGGCACCGCATGGCTGCGCGCGGTACCGCAGGTACGCGTGGCCGATGCCCGCGCGCTGGAGCACCGTCTCGACGAAGTGGAAGCGCGCGGCGGCGAGGGCCTGATGCTGCACCACCGCGACTCGACCTACCGCAACGGACGAAGCGAGTGGCTGCTGAAGTACAAGCGCCATGACGATGCCGAGGCACGCGTCGTCGCCCACCTGCCCGGCAAGGGCAAGTACGAAGGGATGACCGGCTCGCTGCTGGTGGAACGCGCCGATGGCGTGCGCTTCCGCCTGGGCAGCGGCCTCAGCGACGCACAACGGGCCGAGCCGCCCCCGCTCGGTGCGTGGGTCACGTACCGGCATGACGGCTTCACGTCGAAAGGATTGCCGCGCTTTGCGCGGTTCCTGCGCGTGCGGCACGGCTGGACGCCCCAGTCCCCGGAATAGCCGCCGTAGGACGGGTTGAGCCCCGCGATACCCATCATTTCGCTCAGTACCGGGGAGCGATGGGTATCGCTACGCTCAACCCATCCTACGGTCGCCCGACACGGCGGCCCTACGACAACCCACGGCAAGACGTGCACGTAAAAAAAAGGCCGGCATCGCTGCCGGCCCTCGTCATTTCACTTCGAAGCTACTGCCTCAGGCACCCGCTTCACGACGCGCACCGCCGCGGCCGGCGCCGCCGCGATGCTGCTTCGGGCCGGCGTGCGCGTGGCGCGCTGCCGGCTTGCCGTGCGGGCGATGCGCCGGCTTGCGCGGGCCGTTGTTGCGGCCACCGTTGTTGCTGCGCGGGTTGGGGATGGCGGCGTCCAGGCGGATCGGGCGGCTCGGCGCGTAGCCTTCCACCGCTTCCATCGCGATGTCGTCCTTGAGGATGCGCTGGATCTGGCGCAGCAGGCCGCCCTCGTCGTGCGACACCAGCGAGATCGCCTCGCCCGTGGCGCCGTTGCGACCGGTGCGGCCGATGCGGTGCACGTAGTCCTCGGCCACCATCGGCAGGTCGAAGTTGATGACCAGCGGCAGGTTGGGGATGTCGAGGCCGCGCGCGGCGACATCGGTCGCCACCAGCACGCGCACGCGGTTGGCCTTGAACGCGTTGAGCGCCTTCTGCCGGGCCGCCTGGCTCTTGTTGCCGTGGATCGCCACGGCCTTCAGGCCGGACTTCTCCAGCTGCTCGGACAGGCGGTTGCAGCCGTGCTTGGTGCGGCCGAACACGATGACCTGGTCATTCGGGCGCGCGGCCAGGATATCGACCAGCAGGTCGCGCTTGCGGCCGCTGTCCACCGGGTGCGCGCGGTGCGTGATGGTGTCGACGATGGCGTTGTTGGCCGCCACCTGCACCTGCTGCGGGTTGCGCATGAACTCCAGCGCCAGCGCCTTGAGCTGCGCCTCGAACGTGGCCGAGAACAGCAGGGTCTGACGGTCGCGCGGCAGCTTGGCGAGGATGCGCTTGATCGCGGGCAGGAAGCCCATGTCGAGCATGCGGTCGGCCTCGTCCATCACCAGGATCTCGATGCCGTCCAGGCGCGCGGTGCCGCGCTCGAGGTGGTCGATCAGGCGGCCCGGGGTCGCCACCAGGATGTCGACGCCGCGGCGCAGGGCATCGACCTGGGGGCCCATGCCGGCGCCACCGAAGATGGTGGTGATGCCCATGCGCAGGTGCTTGCCGTAGCCACGCAGGCTGTCGCTGACCTGCACGGCCAGTTCGCGGGTGGGGACCAGGATCAGCGCGCGCGGCTTGCGCGGGCCGCTGACGCCGGTCTGCTTGGACAGCAGGTTGAGCAGCGGCAGGCCGAACGCGGCGGTCTTGCCGGTACCGGTCTGGGCGCCGCCCAGCAGGTCATGGCCCGACAGCACCAGCGGGATGGCCTGGGTCTGGATCGGGGTGGGCGTGTCGTAGCCCTGTTCGGACAACGCGCGCAGCAACGCGGGCGAAAGCCCGAGGGATTCGAAAGACATGCGTTGGAACTCCAGGTGTGCGATCCGCGAGCGATGTCGCGGAGTACCCGAAGCGTTCCCTTGAACCGCGCCACGAGTATTCGGATTTGACGGCACCGGATGCTCCGGACCGTGTCGGCGCTACGAAAGACGTGCGGGATAAAGGCCGCGATCGGCGAGTCAGGGCAAAGCCTGGAACTCAGTGCGAGGCGGCAGGCATACCTGGGAAACGTACCCCTTGCGGGGAGGCAGCCGTGCGCTGGACGGCGCGAAGTGTAGGCGATCCACCCCGCCGGCGCCATCGGCACGCGCGCGCCCCATTCAGGTCCGCCCGGTTGGGCCGTCTCAGCCCAGCGCCACGCCCAGCAATGTCACCCACCCGATGGCGAACACCAGCAGCAGTGCGATCCGCCGGAATGACGCCTGCGGGACCCGGCGCAGCACCCGCCGCCCCAGCCACGTCCCCGCCAGCGCCACCACCGCGAGCAGCGGGATCCACGCCAGGTCGTCGGCATGGATGTACCCGTTGCGCCAATAGACCACTGCGCGGCTGAGGTCGATGCCCATGTCGATGGCCGCCGACGTCGCCACGAACACCTCCTTGGGGAGGTCGAACGCCGCCAGGGCCAAGCCGCGCACGGCACCGCCCGTCCCCACCAGGCCTGCCATGCCGCCCGACAGAGCACCGGCCACGACGGCGTTGGAGGTCGTCGGCGCGAACGTCGCTGCCGGCCGCCACAGCAGCCAGCCGCTCAGGCCGATCAGGAATACCGCCAGCAGCCGCTCCAGCCATGCGGTCTCGACCAGCGTGCCGGCGAGCCCGCCGAGGATGGCGAACAGCACCGACGGCACGCCGAGCCGCACCAGCAGGCGGCGGTCGATGCCCGCGCGGAACAGGCCGAGCTTGCTGAGGTTGCTGGCCAGGTGGAACAGCGCCGTGATGCCCAGCACCGACTCGAAGTCGAAGAAGAAATTGGCGATCGGCACGAAGAACACCGACGAGCCGAAGCCGCCCACGGTGCCGGCGACCTCCGCCAGCAGGGCCAGGGACAGGAACAGCAGCGCGCGCTCGATACCCAAGAGGTCCCCTTCGGCCGCTCGGCGATGTGCCGTCAGCCCGGTGCACAGCATTGCCCGGACCGCGACACGATGCCACGCCTGTGACCTCCGGCACCCGCCGCGGCGGCGCCTGCGCGGTAGGTTGAATCCCTACGCCGGCGGCCACGCCGGCAGCGCGATACCGGGGCCCCTGCGGCGCCCGCACCGGACTGGCCATCCTCGTCGGCCACAGTCAGAGGCCCGGGCATGTCCCGGGCCTCTGACTGTGCGGCCCACCGCGGGTGTAAGAACTCGTTATGACGGCGCCATGACCATCGACACCCCCGGCGCCGGCCGATCGGGTCCAAGATGCGCCGTCCGCCCCGCCGGGGCGCACCTACGCCCATGAAGCTGGAGAACCAAGTGAATCTGAGCTCACCCAAGGCCCTGCTGCTGTCGCTGGCGATTGCCGGCGTCATCGCCGGTTGCAATCGCCAGGACGCCGACACCACGGCCGCCGGCACCGATACCGCCGCGGACACCGCGCGCTTCACGCTCGACGAAACCAACCTGCCGCCGGTCAACCGCTTCACGCAGTCCGACCTGGATTCGTCCGTCGACGCATGCACCGACTTCGGTGGCCACGTCAACGGCAAGTGGCTGGCCGCCAACGACATCCCGGGCGACCGCACTTCGTGGGGCGCGTTCGAGATGCTGGACGAGCGTTCCAAGGCCGTGCAGCGCCAGCTCGCCGAGCAGGCCGCCGCGCTCGAGGACGCCAGCGGCGTCGAGAAGATCGTCGGCGACCTGTGGGCCACCGGCATGAATGCCGAGGCCATCAACGCCGCCGGCATCACCCCGATCAAGGGCCACCTGGACGCGATCTCCGCGCTCGACAGCAGCGAAGCGGTGGCCGAATACCTGCGCACCAGCGCGGCCAAGGGCCAGAACTTCCTCTTCGGCTTCGGCCCGGAAGCGGACTTCAAGGACTCGGCCAACAACATCGCCTACGCGATGCAGGGCGGCCTGGGCCTGCCGGACAAGACCTACTACACCGACGCCGACAAGGCCGACAAGCTGGCCGCCTACGAGAAGCACATCGCCAAGGTGCTGGAGATGTCGGGCGTCGCCGCGGCCGATGCGGCAACGCAGGCGTCCAACGTCATCGCCTTCGAGAAGCGCCTGGCGGGCGTCTCCAAGTCGCAGGAGGAGATGTCGCGCGACGTCTCGCTGTACTACAACCCGGTCACGCCGGCCGAGGCCGACAAGCTGACGCCGAACTTCAGCTGGACGCGCTTCTTCGACTCGCAGGGCGTTGAAGCCCCCGAGATGTTCTCGCTGGCGATGCCGGACTTCCACGCCGAAGTCAGCGAGATGCTGGAGGACGTGCCGGTCGAGCAGTGGCAGAGCTACCTGCGCTTCCACACCGTCGACGGCGCCTCGCCGTACCTGTCGGACGAGTTCGTGCAGGCCAACTACGAGTTCTACGGCAAGACCATGCGCGGCCAGAAGGAGCTCAAGGAGCGCGGCAAGCGCGTCCTGGACACCATCGAGAGCCAGGCCGGCGAGGCATTGGGCCAGATGTACGTCGACGTGGCGTTCCCGGCCGACTCCAAGGCCAAGATGCAGGAGCTGGTGAAGAACCTCAGCGCCGCGCTGAAGCCGCGCATCGAGAACCTGGAGTGGATGAGCGACGAGACCAAGGCCAAGGCCATGGCCAAGTGGGAGACGTTCACCCCCAAGATCGGCTACCCGGACAAGTGGCGCGAGTGGACCGGCCTGTCGACCGACCGCGACAGCTACATCGAGAACGTGCTGGCCGCGCAGGAGTTCAACTACAAGTGGCAGCTGTCCAAGATCGGTGAGCCGGTGGACAAGACCGAGTGGGGCATGAGCCCTCAGACGGTCAACGCCTACTACAACCCGCTGCAGAACGAGATCGTGTTCCCGGCCGCCATCCTGCAGCCGCCGTTCTTCGATCCCGATGCCGACGCACCGCTCAACTACGGCGGCATCGGCGCGGTCATCGGCCACGAGATGATCCACGGCTACGACGACCAGGGCAGCCGCTTCGGGCCGACCGGTAACTTCGAGAACTGGTGGACGGAGACCGACTCCAAGGGCTTCAGCGACCTCACCGGCAAGCTGGTCAACCAGTTCAATGCCTATGAGGCGGTGCCCGGCAAGAACGTCAACGGCAGCCTGACCCTGGGCGAGAACATCGCCGACCTGGGTGGCCTGGCCGTGGCCTACGACGCGATGAAGAAGGCGACCGGCGACAGCGAGGACCCGATGACCGAGGGCATGACCCGCGACCAGCGCTTCTTCGCCAACTGGGCCACGGTGTGGCGCCGCAACTTCACCGACGAGGAGCTCAACGTCCGCCTGGCCACCGACCCGCACGCCCCAGCCAACTTCCGGGCGATGGGCGCGCCGAGCAACCTGCCGGCGTTCGCGGCGGCCTACGAGTGCGAGGCGGGCGACGCGATGGTCCGCGGCGGCGACGACCAGGTCGTGATCTGGTAACCGCGATGCGATGACCGGCCCGGGGCGACCCGGGAAACGAAGGCCCGGGTTCGCCCGGGCCTTCGTCTTTTTGGGGCCCCGTGCGCACCCTGCAGCGCGCATGGAGGGGCCGTGAACCCGTTCATGGCCAACCCCAACGTGCTTGGTAGACTCGCGCGGTCATCCAGATGGAATACGCGATGCCCCGCCACGCCTTGCGCCCGCTCGCCTGCGCCCTTGCCCTGACCCTCGCCTCCACCCTCGCCGCCCCCGCGGTCCACGCCCAGGCGGCCAAGCCACCGGCGGCCTGCACCGACTTCTACGGCCACGCCAACGCGGACTGGTTGCAGAACAACCCGTTGACCGCAGGCGTCGCCTCCATTTCCGCGCTGGGCCAACTCGGCGACCGCGCCCGCCACCAGCAGGTCGAACTGCTCAACGCGGCGATGCAATCGCCGCAGGGCAACGTCCAGCAACTGCTGGGCGACTTCTGGGCCAGCGGCCTGGACGAGGCGGCGGTCGAGCGCGACGGCGCGCAGCCCATCGCCCCGCTGTTGTCCCGCATCGACGCCATCCGCCGTCATCGCGACATCGCCCCCGCACTGGCCGCGCTGCACCAAGTCGGCATCCCGGTGGCCTTCAACTTCAGCGCCGACGTCGACCTGCGCGACCTCAAGCGCCACATCGGCTATTTCAGCCAGGGCGGCCTGGGCCTGCCGGACCCGGCGTACTACATCCGCGTCGACCAGCCCACGCGCGACCTGCTGGGCCAGTACACCGCCTACGTGCAGAAGATCCTCGCGCTGACCGGCACGCCCGACGACGAGGTCGCCGAACAGGCGCAGCTGGTGCTGGACCTGGAAACCCGCATCGCGCAGGTGACCCGCCCGCTGGCCCAGTTGCGCGACCCGCGCAGCAACTTCGCGCCGGTGGCCACGGCCGAGCTCGACAAGACCTACCCGAACCTCAGGCTGGGCGAGTTCCTGCAGGCGCAGTCGGTCAGCGACGACACCGTGTCGATCGCCAACCCCGAGCTGTTCGCGCAGATCGACGGGCTGGTCCGCCAGCTCAAGCCCGAGCAGTGGAAGGCCTACCTGCGCTGGCGCGTCGGCGACGCGATGGCGCCGTACATGGCCCGTCCGTGGCGCGACGCCAGCTTCGACTTCCGCGGCCGCGTGCTGGAGGGCCGCACCGCGCAGCTGCCGCGCCAGCAGATGGTGCTGGATGCGATCAACCACGCGGCCGGTCCGATGCTGGGCCGCGAATACGCCGCCCGGTACCTGCCGGCCGCCACCAAGTCGCGTGCGCAGGAGATCGCCACCGCGGTGCGCAACGCCATGGGCGCCGCGCTCGACCGCGACACGCGCCTCGGCCCGCAGGCCAAGGCCGAAGCCAAGGCCAAGCTGGCGGCGATGAAGATCGAGGTCGGCACCCCCTCGCGCGACCTCGACTACACGATCCAGCCGATGGGCCGCGGCAGCTTCGGCGGCAACATGCTTATCGCGTCCACATGGCACCACGCCCAGGAGATGCGCCGCATCGGTGCGGAGAACGCGGACCGTCGCTGGAACGTGCTGCCGCAGCAGCCCGCGCTGGCCTACGACATCGCCCAGAACCGACTGGTGGTGACGGCCGCGATGCTGCAGGCACCGGTACTGGACATGACGCTCGACACCGCGGCGCAGTACGGCAGCTTCGGTGCGCTGGTAGGCCACGAGATCAGCCACGGCTTCGACTCGCGCGGCCACCTGGTCGACGCCAGCGAGCAGGTGCGCAGCTGGTGGACCCCGGCGGAAACCGCCGCATGGGACACGGTGGGCAACCGCGTGATCACCCAGTACGGCGCGCTCGAGTACCCGGTGATCGAAGGCATCAGGGTCAACGGCGCCCAGACCCGCGACGAGAACCTGGCCGACCTGGCCGGCATCGAGCTGGCGTGGGCGGCCTACCAGACCGCGCGCCCGGACGCCCCGAAGGAGAGCCGCGAGGACTTCTTCGAAGGCTGGGCCTCGATCTGGGCCGAGCACATGAGCGAAGCCGAAGCCACCCGTCGCGCCGCCAGCAGCGTGCATGCGCCCGGCCAGTGGCGCACCAACGCCCCGCTGATGAACCATGCCGGCTTCGCCGAGACATTCGGCTGCAAGGCGAGCGCGGACATGCGGCTGGGCGACGGCGAGCGCGTGGTGCTCTGGCCCTGACCGACTGCACGCAACAGGCAAGAAAAACGGCGCGGTCACCCTCGCCGTTTTTCTTTGTCATCCCAACGGGCTGAACGTATGTAACGCCCAACATCGCCCGGTCTGACGCACCACCCGCCTCAGCGCACGATTCGCGGCCGCGGCGGCTTGCGGCGGCCGAACGGCGGGTGGCCGCGCCAGTAGCGGATCAGCAGCCAGCCGAACAGCATCCCGCCCAGGTGGGCGAAGTGCGCGACACCCGGCTGCAGGCCGGTGAATCCCAGCAACAGCGCGATGGCGCCATAGACGATGACCAGGGTGCGCGCCTTCATCGGGATCGGCGGGATCAGCAGCATCACCCGCTGATGCGGGAACAGCATGCCGTACGCCAGCAACAGGCCGAACACGCCGCCCGAGGCACCCAGCGTCGGGTACGCCTGGCCACCCTGCGACATCGTCCAGGCGCCCACCGCCAGCTGGCACAGCGCCGCACCGACCACGCACACGGCATAGAACGTGAGGAAGCGCTTCTCGCCCCACGTGTGCTCCACCGGCGCGCCGAACATCAGCAGCGCCAGCATGTTGAACAGCAGGTGGGCGATGTCGCCGTGCAGGAAGGCGTACGTGACCAGTTGCCACGGCATGAAGCCCGCGCCCAACGGCCACAGCATCAGCGGGCCGAGCGCGGTGTACTCCAGGACGAGTTGCAGCAGGAAAGCGACGCCGTTGGCGATCAGCAGGGCCCGCGTGACGGGCGGAAGGTTGGAAAACATTTCGACTCCCGGGGGACGCGTCATGGTATCCGCTGGAGGCCACAGGCCGCTTCACGCAACGGTCGCATCACGACGCGGCGGACGCCCCGCAGTCGCCGTCAGGCCGGGCCCCAGACCTGCTCGTCGACGCTGGGGGCGGCACGCTGGCCGCGTACCCGGCCCTGCTCGACGCGGACGCCTTCGGCCCGCAACCGGCGGCACTGCTCGCGGTAGCCCGCCGAGCCTTCCGGGAAGGCCACGCGGCCGTCCGAGCGCAGAACCCGGTGCCACGGCAGGTCGGCATGGGTGTTGGCCGACAGCAGCCGGGCGACCCAGCGGGCGCGCCCCGGCAACCCCGCCCGCCGCGCGACCTCTCCGTAACCGGCCACCTGCCCGGCGGGAATGGACCGCACCTGCGCCAGGATGCGCCGTTCCGCCTCGCGGGAGTCATCGGTGCCGGCCATGCCGGTTAGGATACGGCTCTGCCCCCGCGAATGGAGCCGCCGTGCGCAACTTCGAATCGATCCGTCGCCACATCAAGGCGGTCGGGTACCAGGTCACCATGCAGGACGACGACGTCCTCTGCATCGAACTGTCGCTGGAGAAAGGCACCCGCCACCAGGCGATCTTCCTGTCGGAGCTGGACGACGACGACGGCCGTCCCTACCTGCGCGTCAGCACCGCAGTGGCCCCCACCACGGGCCTGGATGCCCGGCGCTCGCTGGTCTTCAACTGGCAGAGCCGCGTGGGCTACCTGGCCATCGGCGACATGGACGGCGTGCCCTACCTGCAGCTGTGCGAGAACCGCCCGTACGACGGCCTGGACGGCGCCGAGATCGACCGCCTGGTGCTGGAGATCGGCGGCCTGGGCGACCGCATGGAGCGCATGCTGTCGGCGGGTGGCGACCTGCTCTGACCGCCCTGCCGGCACGTGTCGCCGGCCGCCGCGCAATGAAAAAGGCCGCCCCGCGAGGGACGGCCTTTTTCGATGTCTGGTGGGCGGTACAGGGTTCGAACCTGTGACCCCTACCATGTCAAGGTAGTGCTCTACCGCTGAGCTAACCGCCCATTCGCCGTCAGACACACCCGGCGAGGGGCGCGCAGTGTAGCCCGGTGCGTGGCGTCCGGCAACTGCCGCGAAGCGCCGATCAGGCCTTGGGCGGGATGCGCAGCACCTGGCCCGGATAGATCCTGTCTGGGTCCTTCAGCATCGGCTGGTTGGCCTCGAAGATCCGCGGATACTGGTTGGCATCGCCGTACATCTTCTTGGCGATGCCCGACAGCGTGTCACCGGATACCACGGTGTAGGTCTTGCTGGTCCATTCGCCACCCGGGCTGCCCGCCGATGCGTGCGACTGGCCGGCCGAGCCGCCTGCCGGCGTCGCACCGGCCGTTTTCACCTCCGCGACCGGAGGGCCGATGCGCAGGCGGTCATCGACCCGGCCCACGCCCTCCACATTGCCGACGATCAGCACCGCCTTCTCGCGCGTGTCCTGGTCGCGCACGGTGCCTTCCATCACCACCGTGTCGCCCTCGAACCGGAAGTTGATCCCCGAGGGATCGATACCGTGCTCGCGCAGGTGGGTGCTCAGCGGCTTGGTGGCGCCCTCGGCGCCGCGGTCGTGGTCCTTGCCGAAGATCTTGCTGCCGGCATCCTTGATGAAGTCGAACAGGCCCATGGCGATGGCCTCCAGTGCGGGGGGGAACGCGACCCTCGCACCGCCGCCGTGACGGGGCGGTCATGCCCCGTCACGGGTGCGTCAATGCAGGGCGACTTCCTTGATCTGGCGGATCTGGTCGCGCACCGCGGCGGCCTCTTCGAACTCCAGGTCGCGGGCGTGCTTGTACATCTGCTGCTCCAGCGCCTTGATCTTCGCGGCCGCCTGCGAGGGGTCCATCGATGCGTAATCCGTGGCCGGCTCGGCGGCCTTGCGGCCCTTGCCGCGGCCCCTGCCCTTCTCGGCGTCGGGGTCGGCGCGTGCCCCTTCCATGATGTCCACCACCGGCCTTATGACCGAGCGCGGCGTGATGCCGTGTTCGGCGTTGTACTCGACCTGCTTGGCCCGGCGGCGGTCGGTCTCGTCGATGGCGGTCTGCATCGACCGGGTCACCTTGTCCGCGTAGAGGATCGCCTTGCCGCGCACGTTGCGCGCGGCGCGGCCGATGGTCTGGATCAGCGAGCCGCCCGAGCGCAGGAAGCCCTCCTTGTCGGCATCGAGGATCGCGACCAGCGACACCTCCGGCATGTCCAGGCCCTCGCGCAGCAGGTTGATGCCCACCAGCACGTCGAACTTGCCCAGGCGCAGGTCGCGGATGATCTCCACGCGTTCGACCGTGTCGATGTCGCTGTGCAGGTAGCGCACGCGGATGCCGTGCTCGCCGAGGTATTCGGTGAGGTTCTCGGCCATGCGCTTGGTCAACGTGGTGATCAGCACGCGGTCGCCCATGGCCACGCGTTCGTTGATCTCGCCCAGCACGTCGTCGACCTGCGTGGCCACGGGCCGGATCTCGACGACCGGGTCGATCAGGCCGGTGGGGCGAACGACCAGTTCGACCACTTCGCCCTCGGACTTCTGCAGCTCGTAGGGGCCGGGCGTGGCAGAGACGAAGATCGCGCGTGGCGAGCGACCTTCCCACTCCTCGAACTTCAGCGGCCGGTTGTCCAGCGCCGAGGGCAGCCGGAAGCCGAACTCCACCAGCGTTTCCTTGCGCGAGCGGTCGCCCTTGTACATCGCGCCGATCTGCGGAACGGTCACGTGCGACTCGTCACAAACCAGCAGCGCGTCCGGCGGCAGGTAATCGAACAGGCACGGCGGCGGCTCGCCCGGCATGTGGCCGGTGAGGTGGCGGCTGTAGTTCTCCACGCCGTTGCAGTAACCGACCTCGGCCAGCATCTCCAGATCGAACTGGGTGCGCTGCGCCAGGCGCTGCGCCTCGACCAGCTTGTTGGCCGAGTACAGCTGCTCCAGGCGGACCTTCAGCTCGTCCTTGATGGCGTCGATGGCGTCCAGCACCGTGCGGCGCGTGGTCACGTAGTGCGACTTTGGATAGATCGTGTAGCGCGGCAGCTTGCGCAGCGCCTCGCCGGTAAGCGGGTCGAACGCCGTGACCGATTCGATCTCACCGTCGAACAGTTCGATGCGGATGGCCTCGTCGTCGCTCTCGGCCGGATGCACGTCGATCACCTCGCCGCGCACGCGGTAGGTGCCACGGCGCAGTTCGGTGTCGTTGCGGCTGTACTGCATCTCCGTCAGCCGGCGGATCAGCTCGCGCTGGTCGATGCGCTCGCCCCGCACCATGTGCAGCACCATGCGGAAGTATTCGTTCGGGTCGCCCAGGCCGTAGATGGCCGAGACGGTGCAGACGATGATCGCGTCGCGCCGTTCCAGCAGCGCCTTGGTCGCAGACAGCCGCATCTGCTCGATGTGCTCGTTGACCGAGCTGTCCTTCTCGATGAAGGTGTCGCTCGAGGGCACGTACGCCTCTGGCTGGTAATAGTCGTAATAGCTGACGAAGTACTCGACCGCATTGTTCGGGAAGAACGACTTGAACTCCCCGTACAGCTGCGCCGCCAGCGTCTTGTTGGGCGCCATCACCAGGGTCGGCTTCTGCACCTGCTGGATGACGTTGGCGATGGTATAGGTCTTGCCCGAACCGGTCACGCCCAGCAGCGTCTGGTGCGCCAACCCACCCTCGAACCCTTTCACCAGCCGTTCGATCGCGGCCGGCTGGTCGCCTGCGGGCTGGTACGGCGAGACGATCTGGAAGCGGCCCTCCTGCACGGCGGGCCTGGCGGGTTGGGGCTGGACGGCGTCGTTCATAAGCAAGGGTCCCGAGGGGACTGGGCAGTGTAGCGAGCGACAGTAGATGGGGCCGGACGCGGAGTTTCCCTACCCCACCTCGCCCGCATGCCTGATTCAGGATCCCGGCCCTGCCGGGCAACCTGCACGGCGCACAGGGACAGGGACGTCACATGCGGACCGAACATGGATTCACCTTGATCGAGGCTCTGGTGGCGCTTCTGGTGTCGGCAGTGCTGCTGGCCGTGGCAGTGCCCGCCATGAGCCACGCTGTATCGGCCGCGCACGCTGGCCACGCCCGCACGCTGATTGCCACCACCCTCATGGACGCCATGCGGAGCGCTACCGTTGGCGGTGCTGAAGTGGTGACCTGCCCGTCGCTGGATGGGCTGTCATGCACCGGCGCCGCAGACTGGACCGTAGGCTGGATCTCGTTTGCCGACATCGACGGCAATCGCGAGCGGGGCCCGTACGAACCGCTCGTGCGCCGGGAAGAACAATTGGAGGGCGGGGTGAAGCTTCGCTCGACCCGGGGTCGGACGCGCCTGGTGTTCCAGCCGGGCGGCAGCACGGCTGGCTCGAACGTGACCTTCACCCTGTGCGACAAGCGGGGCCCAACCAAGGCCATCACCCTGGTCATGGCCAATACCGGCCACCTGCGCAGTGGTCGCCCTTCGACGGGGGCGGCCGAACAGTGCGCCTATTACTGAGGCCCCGTTGCTTGCCACGCCGTGCTTGACCCTTGCCCGGGGCCACCCTTACGATATGCGCCCCCGCCCGAATAGCTCAGCTGGTTAGAGCACTTGACTGTTAATCAGGGGGTCGTTGGTTCGAGTCCAACTTCGGGCGCCAGTATCGAGTAACGCAAAGGGCCGCGGAATTCCGCGGCCCTTTGTTTTTGGCGGCCATCAGGACGACCGGCAGAGCTTTACCAGCAATCCTCGGGATCTCCTGCATCACCGTCGACGATGCCCCTCACGCCTTGGGCATTGACGGTCAGCGTCCCGCACTTCGTGTCCGACGATGCTTGATTACCCTGCGGAGTGGCGCGCAGTTCGAACGCCGTGGCGGTGGGAACCCCCTCAAACGCAACTGCGTAGTGGTCGGGCGAGATATCCGAGCTGCAGGCTGCCGGGGCCGGTGCCCCCACGTAGGTCAGGTTGGTCGTGTAGTAGCGCTCCATTGCCTGCGCCCGCTCCGTCAGGCAAGCCGCCGCCGCGGAGCGCCGCGACTTCACCACCGCGAAGTCATAGCTGGCGATGGCGATACCGGTGAGGATCGCGACGATCGCCACCGTCACCATCAGCTCGATCAGGGTGAATCCGCGGACCTGGCGTCGGGAACGGCCCGACGCCATCGAAGGGTTGTACTTCATGTAATTCGCCATGGTCAGTCCGTAACGAGCTCACGCCAGGACACGCGGCCCGACGCAGCAGGGTTGTTGACGCCCACGGAACCGGTGTTACCGCCGGAACCGCCAACGCCGATGATTTTCTCGATCAGCAGGCCGTCGGTGGGCATGCCCACGCCGGTATCCACGGACCCGACGGCATTGCCGCCGACCTCGTCATCCGTGTACACGCCATCGCCATCGACGTCGAAGAAGTTTTCCGGAACGCTCGCGCCGGTGAACGCATTGATCGCGTTGAGGAAACCGCTGCCACCCGGAAGACAGGCATCGCGTGAAGGAATGATGCTCGAGAACAGCAGCACCTGTGCGACAACCGCGGGATCACCCACGATGCGCTCGCCCTCTGCTGTACCAGGGGCCGGCGGCACGAAGTCGATGAACCAGCCATCCTTGTTCGGCGGCATTTCCAGGCTTGATGACTCGAACGCGCGCACGGTGCGCCCACCGATGTTGCCCACTGCGCTGGTGGTGCGCTCGACCAGAGACTGATCGCGGTCACCTACCGTATCGCCGTCATCAATGACGCCGTACATGCTCTGAACTGATGTATCCAGCGGATCCTCCGGCTCGATCATTTTGCCCGTGCCGAAGAACACCCAGCGCTTGTAGGTTGCCGGATCGATGCCGATCGAAACACCACCCGTGATCGGCTGCCGCTCGTTGTCGTCATTGATCGCAACGAACAAAGGTTCTGGGTTGTTGCCCTGTCCCAGAGCGACCTCCCATCCGTTGCTGTTGCCGGAGCTCAGGTCGAACTTCCACAGGTTGCCCTGCAGGTCACCTGCATAGACGTAGTCCACCGTGCCATTGCCATCCTGATCCCAGCCACGGGGCGCGGAGAGGCCGTTGTTGGTGCTCTCATCAGTAGGTATGCGGGCGATAACCGAACCATTGGCGATATCCAGGACCAAAAGCACGGCTTCATCGCTGTCGCTGTTGAAGCCGTTGCCGATGATCACGCCGGTACGGCCGTTGTTCAATTTGGCAAGGATCGGCTCGCCCGTCACGTGCCCCAGGTCGGCGATATTGCCCACGTCCCACTCGACGTCAGACGTACCGAACGTGTCGGGGTTGGTGACGTCCAACGCAAACACGCCTCGTCCACCGCGTCCGAGCGTGCCTATGAGGATGTTCTTGCCCGGAGTGATGCGCTTGTCGGACACCACAAGCGGACCGTCCACGAAATAGTAATGCGGATAGTCCGGTTGACTGAGGGTGCGAAGCCGGGTCATGTCGAGCGACCTGGGCACATAGCCGAACAGTTCAGTGCCGTCATCCGCATCAAACGCATGCAGCATGCCGTCGTTGGCACCCACGAAGATGGTATCGCTGTCCGCGACGTAGACCGGAGAGCTGTGGATGATGTCGCCCAGCAGGCTGTTCCGGTTCCTGAAGACGCCATCGTCGAACCGTTCTTCTCGCGACTGGGAACCCTTGATGTAGTCAGCCACCTGCGCACCTGTATTTGCGCCGTACTCCAGCGCGGCACTCTGGGCAGACGTCGGGAACGTCGCACCCGAGATGCCGCTGTGCGTCAACACCTTCCTCGAGGCAAAGTCCGGAATATTGTCGGATGCCGCCCACAACGGTGGGTCTTCGTCGATGCCACTGCTATCGACCGGGAAGGCCTGCAGTTCGCCTGTCCATTGCCCGGGCACGTACTTGGCCTGGAAGAGCTTGGTGTCCGTGCTCAAGGTGGTGCTGTTCGCCGCCACGTTGGAGACCGACGAGGTGACCGCCGTGATCGCTGACAGCGCCCCCTTGAGGCCGTTGGCAAAGTCACCAGGCTTGGTGGCTGCGACGAACTTGCCGCGGCTGTTCACGGCAGCGTGCCAGAGATCGTCGATCCGGTGTTCATCCTCGTTGTCGAGCGGGTTCGGCCAACTGATGGCACCAGACTTCAATCCTTCCAGATCGGTCGCAGGATCCAGAGTTCCACTCAGGCCGATGGAGATCCCGAAAGTGACCATGTGCTGCCAGAACGCCGGATTGGCGGATGACACCGGAACGATGTTATCCAGATCATCCCGCAGGTCATTCTTCCAGTAGTGCATCGCGATATCGGCCAGCGTCCTGCTGTGGTTGTCCGCATACGGCGCCACGGCCTGATACGTATAGTTGGGATCCCTGATCCCAATATGAGTCGGGCCACCGGAGTTGTCGGCATTGCCGACGTTGGCCGCACCGCTCGTGTTGTTCCAAAAGCCATCAGTGGTCAGGATCGAAAAGTTCTGCCGGCAAGCAAACTGGCTACCATCACTGTTCATCAGGCCGCCATTGGGGCCGTCATCACCTTGCTCACTGAAGTACTCGCCGGCACGAGTCAGAGCAGGAAGTAGGGGGGTAGTACTGCTGCCCTCGGCATTGAACAAGCGCGCATACCACGTTGCGCGACTTGCACCTTCAAACAATCCATTATTGCCGTCATTGACGGGGATCTCGAACGAGTTCCGATTCCAGATGCTGTTGTAGCCAACGCGAAATTTGGAGCCATCCAAAGTACCGAAGGCCTCTGCCGCACCTGCCTTGGCCACCTTCATACGAGTGCGGTGATATGAGAACCATATTGCGTAGTTTCGTTTTTCGTCCGCCTGCGAGCGCCCCGTAGGCGTAGCGTCTGTGCAGCTGTTGCCACTCGAATTGCAGCGTTGCACCTTGCCGCCAGTGGTTATCCGGTAACGATAAAAATCGCTGGCGGAATCCAGTACGCCGGGATCAGTAATACTCAAGTCTCTGGGCACGTAGAAGTACTGGACACCGCCGCACACCGAGTACCACGATCCGTTCTGAACCGACCATTCGCAATCGTCATCGTCTGACAGGTCGATGGGGTTGCTTGCCAAGCTGAAATCGGAAAATGCGGACGAATAACTCGTACCGCCAGCCATACGGGTCCCATCAGCCTTCATCCAGGCCTGATAGTTGATGCGAGGGTCGTAGTAAATCGTATTATGAATATACGAGCGGTTTCTGAAATCCAGAGGCAAGCCGTTGCTGTTCTCGGGCATGCGTTGCCACGTCATCGAACCTGAGTCATCCAAGATGAACAGGATGTTCGGTGTCACGCCATTGGCCGACTGTGGTGGCACGTTCCCAACGTCGAGTGCAGCGTGCGACGGCAGCGCGAGCAAGGTCGCGAGAAATGCAGCCGTCGCGCCGTTAAGAGTCTTGGGAAGAACTCGGCGTGTCTCGGGCTTGTGAGCGGTGGACTTCATGTTGGCCTCCATCACGAGCCGGCGAGGTTGGATTGCAGCACTACCTGCGCACGGTCGGCCGCGGTGCTGCGGGCGGTGACGCGGTAACGAGGCTTGAGGCAACTTGGATGCTGCGGGATCTCACTGTCGCAGCGAGGCCAGCTTGGCGCCTCGCCCATGTACTCGATAAAAAACTGGGGCTGGATGGCGACATCACCTACGTCAGCCGCTGCATCACCCCAGTAAGCCCCATCACGCTCCGACCGCGGCACGAAACCGTCTCCGATTTCGGCTTCGGTGGGCTGGTCGCACAGGTTGCCGTTGCACGCGCCAGACCCGATCGCGGGGAAACCCGCACGCCCATTGGCGAGGATCGCCGCTTCGGCCTCGCGCAGCGCGGCTTCGGCAGCCTGGAAGGCCAGGCTGCGGTCAAGCAGGTTCGCGCTCATCCGCTCTTCCATCAGGGTGCCGCGCAGGCTTGCAAGCCCCAGCAGCGTCATGACCAGCAGCAGGATGAGCACCACCATCAAGGCGGCGCCGGATTGTCCGCGGGGTACTCGCGTCAGGTTGTTGGTATTCATGCGTTGCGGTTCCGCAATGTTGCGACGTGGACCAGTTGGCGGCCGATCACTTCACCATTCAGGCCCACCCGGTCCTCGCCCTGCAATTGAAGCTCGATACGTGCTGCAAGCACCTCTCCCCAGCGGGTGCCTACCCCGTTGGCATCGACATATGCCGCCGCACCCGGCAGCAGGTAGGTGATCTGCATATTCTCAACGCCGTCGGTGACTTCCTCCGGGGCGCCCATGGCACCGCGGCGGAGGACGCTGCGATAGAGGGAACGGCCCCCACTCGGGTTGTCGCCGATGAACCAGCGCACGGCGCGCAACTTGACGATCTGCGAGTTGTCGCCGTACTCGTAGCCGCCCGGCGAGTTGTCATCGCAATCCACCGGCACGTCGAGCTTCTTGGTGCAGTTTCCGATGGTCCCGGTGCCCTCGTTATGCACCACCGTTTCGTTGGTGGCATTCGGCCCGGTCATCTGGACGATGGCCGCCTGCCGGTTGTCACAGACCAGCAGCACATCGTCGGCTTCCATATCGTGCGTCGCGGTGTTGATGTGGAATACGGCGGACGTGGGGTTGTGGCTCGCCACCGTGACTCCGCGCCCTTCGCCCGACATCACCTCCACCGCATCGGTGCCCGCCACGCGGTTGGCCGGCTCATCCAGGGTGAAGGCGCCTTCGGCCCCGCGAATGCCATCCGTGAAGTTGGTAAACCAGTTGTTGGCCGGGTTCTCGAGCACGTTGGCCATGGGAATGCGGTTCGAGCACGGGTTACCCCCGGCTTCGCGCAGGTCGCGCGCCATCAGCTCGAAGGCCACGCGGGCGTTCTCCTGCACCCGGCCCAGGCTCTCGGTAGCGGTGTATGTCTGCCGGTTGGAGAGAAACACCCCGATCGCCGCGCCCACGACCAGCAGGCCCAGCACCAGCGCCACCATCAGTTCCACGAGGCTCAGGCCGCGTTGAAGCCTGATAGTGCGAAATGTCGAATTGCTTGCCATGTCAGATCCGTGTCTGTGTCACTACGGTTTGTTCTTCGTCGCCCGCGCCGCCCTGGGGGCCAGCTCGGCTGTCGTCCCACTCGACGGTGATCGTGCAGGCCCCCGCCGCGTCACACCCGACCTGGCCGCACGCCGTACTGCCCATGGAGGACTGCAGGTCGTTGATCCAGTTCGATTGATCGTTCGCGACCAGGCTGCCGCCCGCACCCGGAGGCTCGCAGGTCATGCCCATGTTGTAGTTGCCGGCGAGCGCAGCCTCACGATTGGCCCTCATGGCATCCACGATGCTGTAGGTCTGCACGACCGCCTGGCTCCGTTCCAGCGCACTCTGGCTGTTGCGCAAGGCCGTGGCCTGCATTGCGGCGATGCCGAGCAGGCCGATAGCCATGATCAGCACGGCGACCAGAACTTCGATGAGGCCCGCGCCGCGGACAGCGCCGCGTGCCACCGGGGCGTTGAACCGGGAGTTCCTGTATTTACCCATTTTCGACTGTCCGTTCATGGCGCTGCGCACGCCCCGCCGGCATCACTGCGACGGCTGTTGATGCGGCTCCCGAATGCAACCTCTACCAGGCGCTCGTTCTCTGCGGGCTGCGTGGTGGGCAGGCATACACTCACCAGGGCGTCCAGCAACGCGCCATCTTCATCCCGCGCCATCCCATCGGCGCGAAACTCGATGCGATTGCCGTTATCGCTGATCGCATCCGCGGCCCGCACCTCGACCGCCTCTTCGGCGACGCTGACGCGCAGCACCTGTTCGTAGGCCCCATTACGGTCCGCATCTGCGATGGTGATCCATTGCGACCATTCATCGCCGTCCGTGCAGGTGGCTCCATCGGCGCTTTCACACACCGCCACGCGCAGGTTGCGGCGCAGCGACTCCATCTTGGCCAACTGCAGGGACGCGACCAGCTCGTTGGAATTTGCCGTAAGCCGATTGCCATTGATCAGCGAAGTGAAGCTGGGCACGGCCAAGGCGATCATGACCGCCAGGACCGCGATGGCCACGATCAGTTCGATCAGGGTGAAGCCCGACGCCGGGCAGACTTCGTGCCCCCGGTTCTCCGGATATCTCGCTGGTGCCACGCGTTGCATCGCCCCCTCCCACGGTTCGGCCCGCCTAACCTACGGGCCGCCCTCCTGTCGATCCAGCGGCGCCCGATGGACGGCCGGTATGTGGTCGCGGGCGGCACGGAGCACGCCCTGCCCAGAATGCGGGCATCATGGCGCGCCGAACAGCGGACTTCGAAATGGCTGGTCCATCCACGTCCCAGTCGCACCCCTTGGACAGCCTATGGCAGGCGCCAACGCTGATCTGGGTGGTCCTGGCCGGCTTGGGCCTGGCAACGGTACTGGCACTTGCCCCCGGCGCCGCAGCGGACCGCGTGGTGTATTTCGGACTGGCCGCCATGGTGATCCAATGGATCGCCCTGTTGACGCTGGCAACGCTGTACCTGCTTCGCAACGCCTTGGCGGGCACGCGGCCCGTACGCGTCGCCTACGTGGCATTGGCACTGCTCGTGCTCAACACATGGATGGTCAGTGCGATTACGTGGTGGCTGATGCGGGGGGTGTGGCCCCTGACACAGGAGAGTTGGGAAAGCCTGTTCCTGCGGCTCACCGGGATCGTATTGGTGGTAGGCCTGCTGGGCCTGGGTGCCTTCCAGAACCACTGGCGCGCGCGGCAATTGGCGGTGCGTGCCAAGCAGGCGGAGCTGGAAGCGCTGCAGGCGAGGATTCGGCCGCACTTCCTGTTCAACACCCTCAATACCGGCGTTGCGTTGGTGCACCAGCGTCCGGAGGAAGCGGAACGGCTGCTGGTCGACCTGGCGGACCTGTTCCGCGCCGCGCTGGCCGGACCCCGGGACATCCGCCTTTCTGATGAGCTCGCCCTGGCGCATCGCTATCTCGAGATCGAAAGTTTGCGATTCGGCGACCGCCTCAAGATCGAGTGGCGCGTACCCGACCCCGTGCCCGAAGCGACGGTGCCCGCGCTGTCCATCCAGCCCCTCGTCGAGAACGCAATACGCCACGGCATCGAACGCGTGGCGGGTGGCGGGACCGTGGAGATGGACGTGGTCGACGAAGGGGACGAGATCGTGGTGACCATCACCAACCCGTTGCCGAACCCCGCCGGAGCAGCGGGGCATGGGGGGCACAGCGTGGGCCTGCGGTCCTCACGCGCACGCATCGAGGCATTCACCAGCGGCCGCGGACGACTGACTGCTGGCGTGGAGAACGACCGTTACATCACTACCATCAGGATCCCGCGCAAGCCGACACCCTGAGAAGGCAACCAGAAAACTGCCTCGTCCCTTCCGGCGTGCGGCTCAAGCCACCACGCGATAGCAAGGCTTGTACTCGCCCGCGATCTTCATCCGACGCTGCTCCACGAACGCCCGCAACAGGGCATCCAGCGATTGCATCATGTCCGGGTCGCCGTGGATCTCGAAGGGGCCGTGCGCTTCGATGCGCCGCATGCCGTCTTCCTTGACGTTGCCTGCAACGATGCCCGAGAACGCGCGACGCAGGTCGGCGGCCAGTTCGTGCGGCTTGCGGCCGTGGTGCAGGTCCAGCGCGGCCATCGCCTCGTGGCTGGGTACGAACGGCTGCTGGAACGCCAGCGGGATATCGATCGACCAGTTGAAGAAGAACGAGTCGCGCTGCACCAGGCGGTGCTCGCGCACCTTGCGGATGCCCGCCGCCATCCTGCGCGCTACGGTCGGCGGGTCGCCGATGATGATCTCGTAACGCGACGTGGCGGCCTCGCCCAGCGTCAGGCGGAGGAACTTGTCGATCTGCTCGAAGTACGGAGCCGATGCGCTCGGGCCGGTCAGGATCAGCGGGAACGGCACGCCGGCATTTTCCTCGCGCAACAGGATGCCCAGCAGGTAGAGGATTTCCTCTGCCGTGCCGACGCCACCCGGGAACACGATGATGCCGTGGCCGATGCGGACGAAGGCCTCGAGGCGCTTCTCGATGTCCGGCATGATCACCAGGTGGTTGACGATCGGGTTGGGCGACTCCGCGGCGATGATGCCCGGCTCGGTCACGCCGACGTACCGGCCACGGCGCACACGCTGCTTGGCATGGGCGATCGTCGCGCCCTTCATCGGCCCCTTCATCGCACCCGGCCCGCAGCCGGTGCAGATGTCCAGCGCGCGCAGGCCAAGCTGGTATCCGACTTCCTTCGTGTACATGTACTCGTCGCGGTTGATCGAGTGGCCACCCCAGCAGACCACCAGGTTGGGGTCCGCCGGCTGCAGTACGCGCGCGTTGCGCAGCAGGTCGAACACCGCGTCGGTGATGCCCGCGCTGGTCGACAGGTCGCGGCCACCGGCGCGCCCGTCCAGCTCGATCGCGGTGTAGGCCAGGTCGCGCACCACGGCGAACAGGAGCTCGGCGACGCCGCGGATGATCTCGCCATCCACGAACGCCATGCCCGGCGCATTGCGCAGGTCGATGCGGAGCCCCCGGTCCTGCTGCTCGACCTGGATATCGAAGTCCGGATAGAGCTCCTGCGCGGCGCGTGGGTCGTCGGAGGTGCTGCCGCTGGTCAACACTGCGAGCGCGCAGCGGCGCAGCAGATCGTGCATGCCCGTCGAGACATCGCGAAGGCGGGCGACTTCATCGCGGGAAAGCACATCCAGGCCGCCGCGCGGATAGATCCGGGCGTCGACGGTGGGGAGGCGGGACGGAGCGGCGGCTGCAGACATGCGTTGTTCTCGTTGTTCTGTCGTTTTCGTGGCGGTGACTCTACCCAGCGCCGTGCACAAAAGAAAACGGCCGGGGTTTCCCCCGGCCGTTTGCTTGCCCAAAGGGCAAAGGTGGATCAGAACTTGTACTTGAAGCTGGCCATTACCGACCAGCGGGATACGCCGGTGTTGCCCTTGTCGTTGTTGTTCTCCTGGATCTGCGGATTGTCCGTCGAGCCGGAGAAGTTGTAGACGTACTTGCCGGTTTCAGGATCGATACCGGCGTAGTTGGCAACGCGGCGGGTCGAGAAGAAGCCGTAGTCGTCGATCAGGCCCCAGTCCTCGTTCAGCAGGTTGCCGACATTCATGATGTCCAGCGCCAGCTCCGCCTTGTGGTCGGACACGAAGCCCGGGATCTCCTGGCTGATGCGCACGTCGAAGTTGTTCACCCAGCCGGCACGGAAGCCGTTGGCAGGCGCGACCTGGCCGCGGTAGGCCTGCAGCTCGGGATTCTCGTCCAGCCACTCGAAGAACGCCTGCTCCATCGCCGCACCACCAGTCCACAATACGTCACCGGGGGCGGCGGGCACGTAGAACAGGTCGTTGGTGTTCGCACCGTCGCCGTTGATGTCGTTGTAGTAGATGTAGCTGAACGGACGGCCGGAGCGACCTTCGTAGAAGAACGACACGCGGGTGGTGTTGTCACCGAAGAAGTCGCGCTGCCAGGTTGCCGTACCCGTCACGCGGTCGCGGATCGCATAACGCGAGTTGTAGGCGACCGGATCGTTCGCGTTGAACGACAGCGTGCTGCCCCAGTTGGAGGTGTTCTGCGAGCTGGTCAGCGGGCTGACCTCCTCGGCACTGGTGTGGGTGTAGAACAGCGACCAGCCGAAGTTTTCGACGAGCGGCTTGTCCAGACCCACTGTCAGCTGACGGCTTGCACCCTTGTTGGTGTTGCGGATCAGGATGACGTCGCCAATGTCCGACGGGCGGTTGGCCTTGACGCCAGCACCGTTGGTGCCATTGCTCATGCCGAAGCGCCCCGAGTTGGCCGGATCCAGGCCTGCCGCGTTCCAGTAGATCGCACGGCCGTCGGGGCCATACGTGGTCGGGTTCATCACGTCCAGGCGGTCCATGTACAGGCCGTCGTTGACGCTGGTGAGCAGCAGCTCGGCCGACGCGACGATGCCGTACCACGGCAGTTCGTGGTCGAGGGCCAGGTTGGCCTTCCACACGGACGGCAGGCGCAGGCCCGGCTCGACAATGTCGACATTGTTGCGACCCGCACCACCCGTGGTGGGAATCGGCTGCGGCACGCTCGGGTCGAACGCCGGGGTGTCGTCGCCACGCAGGTCGTACTCGACGTAGTTCAGGCCGGTGTTCTGGTAGGCGCCGGCGAGCCAGACATTGGGAGCCGCACCACCGAACAGGCCGATGCCGCCGCGCAGCTGGGTGGGACGCTCGCTGTCGAAGGTGTAGTTGAAACCGACGCGTGGCTGCCACAGGCCGTCATCCACCGTGTTGGTGTTGTCGTAGCCGTAAAGCTCCTCGATGCGCGGGTTGTACAGGCGCTGGTCGCTGAAGCTCGGCAGGTCGTAGCGCACGCCGGCCATCAGGGTCAGGTTGTAGTTGACCGCCCAGCTGTCCTGCAGGAAGAAGCCGGTGTTCTTGAGGGTGTACTCGGCCGGGATGTCGGCGTAGCTGCCGCCCGGACGGGGAGCGCGCAGCTGATAGCTGGACGCGTTGCCGTTGCGGAAATCATCCAGCGAATCGAACACGTACACGCCGTTGAGGTTGCGGCCGTAGAAATTGAGGATGTCGTTTTCGCTGTAGTCCAAGCCGGCCTTGACGGTATGGTCGCCCACGTACCAGGTGCCGGCGCCGAACGCCGTCAGCTCCTTCGACTCGATGATGTTGACGTGCGTGTTCTGCTCGGTACCGATGAAGACCGAGTCGTTGTCCTCGCCGAACCCGCGGATCTCGATGTCGGGGAGATTGGAGAAGGCCGAACGGACCGCGGAATAGTCCTTGTAGTTCAGCTTGAACTCGGTGGAGAAGCTGTCCGTCCAGTCACTGAACAGTTCGCCGGTGATGCTTTCGTAGGTCTTCGGCAGCGCGTACCAGAAGCTGCTCAGCGAAACGGAGCCCGTGCCGATGTCCGGGAAGCGCAAAACGCTCTGCTCGGTCTTGCTGTAGCGCAGGGCCGCACGCTGGGCATCGGTGATGTTCCAGTCGAGCTTGAGCGCGTACTCCTCGATTTCGGTCTTGCTGTTTTCCGGCAGGGCCAGTTCGCCGGCGTCGAAGCCATAACCCGACGCGATTGCCTGGATGTCCTCGATGTCGGTATCGGTAACGGCACCGGATCCGTACGGCGTGTTGGCCAGGCTCGTGCCCGGGGCGTTACGGGTGAACTTCTCGTAGTTGGCGAAGAAGAAGAGGCGGTCGCGCAGCAGCGGGCCACCGAACGTCATGCCGTAGGTCTCTTCGCTGTCGAAGCCAGCGAATTCAACGCCGCGCAGATCCTTGCGGACCCAGTCGCCGTCGCGATAGGCGGCGTACACGGTCCCGTCGAACTCGTTGGTGCCCGACTTGGTCACGGCGTTAATCACCGCGCCGGTACCACCGGAAATGGTCGTGTCGTAGTTGGCCAGGTCGATATTGATTTCCTCGATGGCATCCATCGAGACCGGCTGGCGCTCGGTCGGCAGGTTGTTGGACTCCAGGCCGAACGGATCGGCGGCGCTGACGCCGTCGATGCGAATCGCGTTGTAGCGGGTGTTCTGGCCGCCGGCCGAGATAGCGCCGTCGGACTTGCTGACCTGCGAGATGCGCGGGTCGAGACGGATGTAGTCCTGGATGTTGCGGTTGGCCGACGGCAGGGCCTCGATGGCCTCGCGCGTCACGTTGGTGCCCGTGCCCATCTTGTTGGCACTGAACACTTCCGAACCCATCGCGGCGATCGCCTGCACCGACTCCAGCGTCGTCACGTCGCCCGCCAGGTCGGCGTTAACGGTGTTGACCTGGTTGAGGTTCAGGTAGACGCCTTCCTGGGTCTCGGTACCGGCACCGGCCTTGTTGACGGTGATGGTGTACGGACCGCCCACGCGCAGGCCGCGCGCGTTGTAGCGGCCGTCATCGCCGGTGACCGCGCGGCTGACCGTGCCGGACTCGACGTGGACGATGGTGACTTCGGCACCGGCCACGGGCTGGCCGTCGGCGCCGACGACGCGACCGCCGACACCGGCGGAGGTGCTCTGCGCGAACGCAGGCGCGGTGGCAAGGGCGGCGAGCAAGCCAAGCGTGAGCCGGGACAGCCGGACGCGGTTCGGATGGGTCATTACAGTGGCCTCGGTGACGTGATGACGGCCGAACCGGGACGCGCGCGTGGCGCTCCCTGCTCGACCGGGAAAGAAAGCTTCAGGTAGGTGGTGGTGATTGCCCCCACCCTGGCGCGGCTCCATCCCCGCCGGGGTTAACGGCAGTTTAACATGCTAGGAGGGCCGAGTTACAGCCCGATGACAACCGTCATGTTAGGTCGCGAGCCCGGCCATCCGGCCGCAGCGTCCGTCAGGGGGCCGCGATCTGCAGGTAGGTCCCCAGCCCGTCCAGGAACATCTGCACGGAGATTGCCACCAGCAGCATGCCCATCAACCGCTCGACCGCGGTCAGCACCCGGCGCCCCAGCAGCCGGTACAGCAACGGCGCAGCGAACAGGATCGTCGCCGTGACGAACCAGGCGATCAGCAGCGCGATGCTCCAGTCGACCAGCCGCGTCGGGTCCTCGCTGCCCATCAGCATCACCGCCGCCATGCCCGACGGGCCGGCCACCAGCGGGATGGCCATCGGGACGATGAAAGGCTCGCCGTCCGGGAGCTCGCCCATCAGCCCCTCGGGGGGCGGGAAGATCATCCGGATGCCGATCAGGAACAGCACGATGCCGCCGGCGATCGATACCGACTCCTGGCGCAGGTGCATCACCTCCAGCGCGTACTTGCCGCCCCACAGGAACAGCATCAGCACTCCCAGCGCGATGAGCAGCTCGCGCGCGAGCACGATCCGCTGCCGCTCTGGCGGCAGGTTGCGCAACAGGCTGAGGAATACCGGGACGTTCCCCAACGGGTCCAGGATGATGAAAAGCAGCAGCGCGGCGGAAATGATGTCGGTCACAGGGCCGGGCTCCAGATCTGGCCGCGATGGGCGGCGCCGTCGATGGACAGCAGCGTGACGCAGGCCGGCGCGAACTCGGCCGCATCGCGCGCGCGCGCATCGTTTTCGTCGACGTAGGCGCGCGAGCGCAACGTCGTGCGCATCGGCCCGGGCCTCAGGGCCGAGACGCGGACCGGTCCGTTGTGGAGTTCGGCGTGCAGCATGCCGACCAGCGCTTCCACCCCATGCTGGGCGACGCCGTAGCCCCCCCAATAGGCCGAGCCGACGCGGTCGGTGTCGTCGACCACGAAGACCACCGAGGGATCCGAAGACCGGGACAGCAGCGGCAGGCACGCCTGGGTCAGCCACCAGCGGGCGGTGAGGTTGACGTGGATGGCGCGGGCAAACGCGGCGGGGTCGGTCTGCGCCAGGGGCGTCAGTCCGGGGAACTCGGCAGCGCAATGCAGCAGGCCGTCCAGGCGGCCGAACTCGGACTCCAGGGTCGCGGCCAATTGCGCGTAGTCGTCCGGCGAGGCACCTTCCATGTCCAACGGATAAAGCGCCGGCTCCGGCCCCGCCGCGGCCACCGCGTCGTAGAGGCGGTTCAATTTGGGGACCTTGCGACCCAGCAGCACCGTGGTGGCACCGGCCTGCGCGCATGCGACCGACGCGGCAGCACCCAGCCCACCGTGTGCGCCCGCGACCAGCACGACGCGACCTTCGAGCGGCCGCGCCTCGGCCGGAGCATGCGTCGCAGCCATCAGCTGTTCTGGATCTCGCTGACCATGCGTGCGAGCTCGCCCGAGTCGGCCAGCTCGAGCGTGATATCGCAGCCGCCGATCAACTCGCCGTTGATGAAAAGCTGGGGAAACGTCGGCCAGTTGGAGAACCGCGGCAGGTTGGCGCGGATCTCGGGCTCCTCCAGCACGTTGACGGTGTGCAACTGCGTGGCGCCGGCCTCGCGCAGCGCCTGCACTGCGCGGCTGGAAAAACCGCACATCGGGAACTGCGCCGTGCCCTTCATGAAAAGCACCACCGGATGGCTGTCGACTTCGGCCTGGATCCGTTCGAGCACGGACATCTGGAACACTCCTGCAATGGCCCGTTGCACCGCATTGACGGCGCGGCAACGAGGCGACGGATTAGAATGCGCCATTGTAATCCTTCGCACCGTCCGCGTTGCCGGATCCGCCCGGCGACCTGCGGCGCGCCCACCCGCCAGCTTCCGTCCGCGCAAGCGTCCGATCCCCAAGGAGCCCGCCACATGGCCATCGAACTGCCCCCCCTGCCCTACGAGCGCAACGCGCTTGAGCCCCATATCTCGGCTGAAACGCTGGAGTACCACTACGGCAAGCACCACAAGACGTACGTCGACAACCTCAACAAGATGATCGAGGGCACCGAGTTCGCCGACGTGCCGCTGGAGGAGATCGTCCGCAAGTCGCAGGGCGGCATGTTCAACAACGCCGCGCAGGTCTGGAACCACACGTTCTACTGGAACTGTCTGTCGCCCAACGGCGGCGGTGAGCCGACCGGCAAGGTCGCCGAGGCGATCAACAAGGGCTTCGGTGATTTCGCGTCGTTCAAGGACGACTTCACCAAGTTGTCGATCGGCACCTTCGGCTCGGGCTGGGGCTGGCTGGTGCAGCGTCCGGACGGCGCGCTGGCACTGGTCAGCACGTCCAACGCCAACACGCCGCTGACCGGCGAGGACACCGCGCTGCTGACGTGCGACGTGTGGGAACACGCGTACTACATCGACTACCGCAACGCCCGTCCGAAGTACCTGGAGGCGTTCTGGAACCTGGTCAACTGGGACTTCGTCGCCGCCAACATGAAGTAAGGCGACGGACCGCATGACCACGAACGGCCGGGGCTATCCCGGCCGTTCGCGTTTCAGGTGGACGGAGTTCGTCCGCTGCGCGGGCCTCACCGACCGCGCAAACGCTCGACGACCGGGGCGACCTGCGCCTCGCGGCCCAGTGCCGCGCCCACCCGGACCAGTGCATCAGCCAGTTCTGCCTGCGAGTCAGAACGCAGGGTCGCGTGGCCTACTTTCCGCCCGGCCCGCGGCGACTTGCCGTAGTCGTGCCAGTGACCGCCGGCCTCGCCCAACACCGCGCCGGCGTCGGGCATTTCGCCGATCCAGTTGAGCATGCAGGCATGGCCGAGGTTTCGGGTGTCGCCCAAAGGCAGGCCCAGCACGGCACGCAGGTGGTTCTGGAACTGGCTGGTCTCCGCACCCTCGATCGACCAGTGCCCGGAGTTGTGCACGCGCGGCGCGAGTTCGTTGGCCAGCAGCTCTCCGTTGCGGCAGAACAGCTCCAGCGCGAACACGCCGACGTAGTCGAGCGCTTTGGCCAGCTGCCTGGCATGCCGGAATGCGGCTGCCTGCAGTTCGGGTTCGACCCGCGCCGGTGCAAGGCTGGCCGACAGCACGCCATCGACGTGCCAGTTTTCGGTCAGCGACCAAGGACGGAACTCACCATCGCGACCGCGCACCGCCACCACCGACAGCTCGCGCTCGAACGCGACGAAGCCCTCGAGGATCAGGCCGACCTTCGGGGCCTGCGCACCCAGCGCATCCCAGGCGGCGCCGATGTCGGCGTCGCTGCGCAACCGGAACTGGCCCTTGCCGTCGTAGCCCAGCCGCCGCGTCTTGAGAATGCATGGCGTACCGATGGTCGCCACCGCCTGCTCCAGACCCTCGCGGGAATCGACCGCCGCAAACGGCGGCACGGGGATCCCGAGTTCGCAGAACAGCGTCTTCTCCGCCAGCCGGTCCTGCGCCACGGCCAGCGCACGCGGGCTCGGGAACACCGGCACACGCTCGGCCAGCCACTGCGCGGACTCGGCCGGCACGTTCTCGAAATCGAACGTGACCACGTCCACCTTCGAGGCGAACTCAGACAACGCGGCCTCGTCGCGCCAGTCGCCCACGATCAGGGGAGCGAACTGCCCGGCGCACGCGTCGGCCACCGTGTCCATCACCAGGAAGCGCAGGCCCAGGGGCGCGGCCGAGAGCGCCATCATCCGCGCCAGCTGGCCGCCACCCAGAATGCCGACCGTCGTCATCGAAGACTCCCGTGCCATGCGCTTCAACGACGCGGATCGTCGTTGTCGGCGACGTCCCGGGTCTGCTTCTCGCGGAACGCGGCCAAGGCAGCGGCGACACCGGGCGTCGACGGCGCGAGCATCGCGGCGGCAAACAGTGCGGCATTGGCGGCGCCTGCATTGCCGATGGCGAACGTCGCCACCGGAATGCCGGCGGGCATCTGCACGATCGACAGCAGCGAGTCCATGCCGTTGAGCGCCCTGGACTGCACGGGCACGCCCAGCACCGGCACCGCGGTCTTGGCCGCGAGCATGCCCGGCAGGTGGGCGGCGCCGCCGGCACCGGCGATGATCGCGCGCAGGCCACGATCGCTGGCCGTTGCGGCGTAGTCGAACAAGACGTCAGGCGTGCGGTGCGCCGACACCACGCGGACTTCGTGCGGGACGCCGAGCGCGGCCAGCCGGTCGGCGGCGTGCTGCATCGTTTCCCAGTCCGAACGCGACCCCATCACGATGCCGACGAGCGGCGCGGGCGCTGTGTCTGTCATGGTTTGACCCTTCGGCAAAACGGTATTCTACCGGCCCACACCGCATCCGGCAGCGCGCACCCGTGGTGCTGTCGCACGGCTTCGATGCCGCCCGCCGCCACACCGGCGACCGGGCCCGACCCGTCCACGAGGCTTCCATGGATCGCAAGTTGCTCGACCTGCTCGTCTGCCCGACCACGCGGCAGCCCCTGCAGCGCCTGGATTCCGGCGCCCTCACCGCGCTCAACGCCGCGGCAGCCGCCGGAACATTGCGCAAGGCCGACGGCAGTGCGCAGGCACAACCGCTTCGCGACGCACTGACCACCCGGGACCGTCGGCTGGCCTACCGGTTGGACGACGGCATCCCGGTGCTGCTGGCCGAGGAGGCGATCGTCACCGCCGGTATCGACGGCTTCCCGCAGGCATGACGGGGCCGGTCGCGCCGCCGGATCCGTCTGACGTCGCCCGCGACGTCGCGCGCGCGCTCGAGGAAGACCTCGGCAGCGGCGACGTCACCGCCGCGCTCCTGCCGGACACCGGCGATACCGCCTACCTGCTGTGCAAGGAAGCGGCCGTGGTGTGTGGTCGGCCGTGGTTCGACGCCTGCCACCGCGCGCTAGACCCGGACGTCGCCATCGACTGGCACGTCGCCGAGGGCGATCGCGTCGAGCCGGGCACCGTGCTGGCAAACCTGCAGGGACGCTCACGAGCGCTGGTGAGCGCAGAGCGAGCGTCGCTCAACTTCCTGCAGACGTTGATGGCGACGGCAACGGAGACGGCGCGCCACGTGCAGGCCGTGGCAGGCACCGGCACCCGCATCCTCGACACCCGCAAGACCATTCCCGGGCTCCGGGTTGCGCAGAAGTACGCGGTGCGTGTCGGCGGCGGCCACAACCACCGGATGGGCCTCTACGACCAGGTGATGCTCAAGGAAAACCACATCCGTGCCGCCGGCAGCCTGCCGGCCGCCATCCACGCCGCGCGGACCCTGCATCCGGGCCTGCCGTTGATCGTGGAAGTGGAAAGCCTGGACGAGCTACGCCAAGCGCTGCGGACCGGCTGCGACCGCATCCTGATCGACGACTTCCCGCCGGACACGCGGCGGGAGGCGGTTCGCATTGCGCGATCCGCGCCTTATGGAGGCGCCATTCCGCTGGAAGCGTCGGGCGGCATGGAACTGGACGACCTGCACGCGGTGGCGGAAGACGGGGTGGACTTCATCTCGATCGGCGGACTGACCAAGCACGTACGCGCGATCGACCTTTCATTGAAGCTGGGACGTCCGCCGGGCTGACCCGATGCATCAAGCGCCGCGGCCGTGCGGCGTCAGGGCTACCGCCGTCATTACCGGCGTGCGGTCAGGACACACCCCACCAGACCAGGCCCGCCACCGCCGCAATGGCGACCAGCGCCCAGACCGCGTGTGGCACATGCGCCACCCAGCGGCGCTCACCATTCTCGCGGCCCGCGTGGCGCACCCCGCCCACGAGGCGGAAGCGCAGGGTGTCGAAGGCGATTTCGTCTCCCGCCCCGACCAGTCCACGTGCGACGCGGCGTCCGTTGATGAAGCTGCCATTGCTGGAGCCCATGTCCTCCAGCAGCAGACCGTCATCGGTCGGCATCAGGCGCGCATGCATGCGCGACAGCCCCGAATCCTCGAAGGTGAGCGTGCATTCGGGCGCGCGCCCGATCGTCATGGTGCCGTTGATCGCGATGCTGCGGCCGAAAGCACTGCCGCCGACGCCGCGCAATGCGTACTTGGGCATCGCCGGCCGAACGCTCGTCGCGCCAAGGTCGTCGTTGGCGGAAACCAGCGCCGTCTCCGCGGCACCGCTGGGCTCAGGGGCGGGCGCTCCGATCCCGGCCAAGCGCGCCACCACGCCACCGAGGTCCACGGCATCCCCTGGCCGCAATGCGATCAACCCGTCGACCTGGCGGCCGTTGACGCTGATCGGCGTGCCCTCGGGCACGTCCAGCATCACGCCCTGCCCCGTCACGTGAAGCCGGCAGTGCTGCGGGTTCACACCGGGGCGGTCGATGACCACGTTAGCGCCGGGGTCCGACCCCACGCGATTGACGCCCAGGCCCAACAACACCTGCGGGTGCTCGCCACCCGGGAATACCAGTTTCATTCGGAAGCCCCCTGTAAAGGTGGAGTGTGGCCGAGGTTGCTTGCGGCGTCAGCAAAGCGGCGTCACATTTAGCCGATGCCGACTCTAGTCCTTGTGATGATCCTCGCCACCGCGGCGTTCAGCTATTGGAGCGCCGCGCGCGCCGCCGCCGAGCGCGCGGAGGCGCTGGGTCGCGATGCCTGTCGCGCTGCGGGCGTCCAGTGGCTTGACCAGACCGTGCACGCCACCGGGCTGCGCCTGCGCCGGCAGGACACCGGCCGCCTCGGCTGGGAGCGCAGCTTCCGGTTCGACTACTCGCTGGACGGGCTCGACCGCCACGTCGGCCGCATGGTGCTGCACGGGGACCGGCTGGTGTCGTTCTCCGGCCCACTGTCGCCGGCGCCGGCGCGACTCAACTGACGGTTCTTGCTCTCGCCGGCCGCAATGCTGGCCTCGCGCAATCGCATCAAGCGGCCCTGCCCGCGCCGCCGGGACGCGACCGGTTGCCATGGCCGCGCCGTAGCGCGTCGCGCCGTTATTTCACGATGCGCAGGTGGCCGCTTCGGCGCGGGGTCGGCGTGCTCGGGTCGTCGTCGCCGTCGTCCGTGGCGGCCGGAACGGCGGTGAGTTGCACGGGCGCGTCCTGGTCCGACGGCGCCTCGGCGTCCTGCCCGTCCACGTCGCCGGAGCTCGTGCCTTCTGCGACCGCGTCATCGGGCAGCGCCATGCCCTGCCCCGTCTCGCGCGCGTAGATCGCGAGCACCGCACCCACCGGCACCGACACGGCGTGGCTGACGCCGCCGAAGCGGGCGCTGAAACGGATCAGTTCGTTGTCCATCTCGAGCCGCGACACCGCGCGCTCGGCAATATTGAGGACGATCTTCCCGTCCTTGACGGCATGCATCGGTACCTGCACGCCCGGTCGGGTCGCATCGACAAGCACGTGGGGAGTCATGCCGTTGTCGGCAATCCACTCGTACAGCGCCCGCAGCAGGTACGGGCGGTGGCTGGTCATGGTCGCGGCGTCGTCACTCATGCGGGGAAGTTTAGAACACCGCGCACATGCATGGCGCTGGGTGAAGCCGCAAAGCAAATACGGCGCGCCTGAGCGCGCCGCATTCGGGAAACGAACCAGCCGGCCGATCAGGTGGGAAGGTCGCGCAGCTTGCGCTCCTCATCCGTCAGGCTGCGCGTGAAACCGGGGTTCCGGAAGATCCGGTTGCCGTAGTCCTCGATCGCCTTGCCGTCCTTCGGCAGCGGGACGCCCAGCGCCGGCAGGCGCCAGATGATCGGTGCCATTGCGCAATCGGCCAGGCTCATCTCGGTGTTGAGGAAGAACTTGAACGCCTTGAACAGCGGCACCGATGCGGTGAGCAGTTCCTTCAGGCGCTTGCGCCCGGCATCGGCCTGGGCCTTGTTGCCCAGCTGGATGGCCTGCACCTGCGGCACCCAGTCGTGTTCGAGGCGCAGCATGCCCAGCCGCAGGCGCGCACGCGACAGCGGGTCGACCGGCATCAGCGGGGGGTGCGGGTAACGCTCGTCGAGGTATTCGCTGACGACGCTGGCCGCGTATAGCACCAGGTCGCGCTCGACCAGGGTCGGCACCGAGTGATACGGGTTGAGGTCGATCAGGTCTTCAGGCGGGTTCTGCGGGTCGACCGGGATCAGGTCGTAGGTAACGCCCTTGGCCGCCAGCACCAGGCGCACCCGGTGGCACAGCACGCAGTCGGTTGAGGAAAACAGGGTCAGGGCATTACGCATACGTGGGCTCGCCGCCATCATCGACCTCTCCAGCCACCGGAATCCGCCGGTCGGCAAGACGCCGCCCACCCCGTGTGAGCAGTCGTCGCGGCCTCGATCACGCTGCGGTCCGATGGTGCGGATGCCGCCACCCCTCCGGGTAGCGGCCGCCCACCGGGCCTGCCGTCAGTGCTTCACGTCGCGCCAGTACTCGCTCTTGAGCAACCAGGCGAAGAAGGTGAACAGCACCAGGAACAGGATCACCCAGACGCCCATGCTCTGGCGCTTGAGCGCGGCCGGTTCGCCGGCGTACTCGAGGAATGCAGTGATGTCACGGGCGGCCTGGTCGAAGTTTTCCGCGTCCAGCTGGCCCGCGGTCTTTACTTCCAGCCCCACGACCGGGCGTTCGCCGCCGGCCGCTTCGTCCGCCTCGCCGTAAACCGCGTGCTGCAGGCCCTGCAGCTCCCACAGCGGGTTGGGCATCGACACGTTCGGAAACAGCTTGTTGTTCCAGCCCAGCGGCTGGTTCTCGTCCAGGTAGAACGACTTGAGGTAGGTGTATATCCAGTCGGACCCGCGCACGCGCGAGATCAGGCTGAGGTCCGGCGGCATCTTGCCGAACCAGTCCTCGGCGTGATCGGCCGTCAGGCTGACCTGGACCTGCTCGCCGAACTTGGCGCCGGTGAAGTTGAGGTTGTTCATCACCTCTTCTTCGGACAGGTCGAGATCTTCCGCGATGCGCGAGTACCGCAGGTACTTGAGCGAATGGCACGCCGAGCAGTAATTCATGTACAGCTGGGCGCCCCGCTGCAGCGACGCCTGGTCGCTCAGGTCGGTGCCGGCATGCTCGACATCGCCACCGGCGGCGGCCCATGCGCTGGCCGAAACCAGCAGCCCGGCGGCCACCGCGACCAGCCGGCCGGCCCAGCGGCGCTGGAAGGAAGTAGGCGTCTTGTTAGTCATGCATCGTCACCCGTTCCGGCACCGGCTTGGTCTTGTCGATCTTGGTCCACAGCGGCATCGTGATGAAGAAAGCGAAGTAGAGGAAGGTCAGGACGCGGCCGATGATGGTTTCCACCGGGTCGGTGCCCGGGCCGGCGCCGATCTTGCCCAGCCACACGAAGCACACGACCAGCATCGCGAGCATCGCCTTGGTGATCCAGCCGCGGTAACGCACCGACTTGACCTTCGCACGGTCCAGCCAGGGCACCAGGAACAGGATCGCGATCGCGCCGAACATCACCAGCACACCTGCGAGCTTGTCGGGCACCACGCGCAACATGGCGTAGTAGGGCGTGTAGTACCAGACGGGCTTGATGTGGGCCGGTGTCACCAGGCGGTTGGCCTCGGTGAAGTTGTCGTGCTCGAGGAACCAGCCGCCGAACGCCGGGGCGAAGAAGATGATGAACGCCGCGATGATCAGGAAGAAGCCGACGTACATCGTGTCCTTCACCGTGTAGTACGGGTGGAACGGGATGCCGTCGGTCGGCGCGGTCGGCGACCAGCGGTTGCCCTTCGGTCCCTTCTTGATTTCCACGCCATCGGGGTTGTTGGACCCGACTTCGTGCAGCGCGCCCAAATGCAGCACGACCAGCAGTAGCAGCACCAGCGGCAGCGCGATCACGTGCAGCGCAAAGAAGCGGTTGAGCGTGGCGTCGCCCGGCAGGTAGTCGCCCATGATCCACTCGACCAGGCCGCCACCAATCACCGGGATCGCGCCGAACAGCGAGATGATCACCTTGGCGCCCCAGAACGACATCTGGCCCCACGGAAGCACGTAGCCCAGGAACGCCTCGGCCATCAGCACCAGGTAGATCAGCATGCCGAGGATCCACACCAGCTCGCGCGGCTTCTTGTACGAGCCGTACATCAGGCCGCGGAACATGTGGATGTAGACCACCACGAAGAACAGCGATGCGCCGGTGGAGTGCATGTAGCGGATCAGCCAGCCCCACTGCACGTCGCGCATGATGTACTCGACCGAGGCGAAGGCTTCCGCCGCGCTCGGCTTGTAGTGCATCGTCAGGAAGATGCCGGTGACGATCTGGTTGACCAGCACCACCAGCGACAGCACGCCGAAGATGTACCAGATGTTGAAGTTCTTCGGCGCGTAATACTCGGTCATGTGCTTGCGGTACATCGGCATCAAGGCCGGTGCGCGCTCGTTGACCCAGTTCATCACGCCATTGGCGCTACGGGTAATGATGTTGGACATGGCTTAGGCGGCCCCTTGCGGATCGACGCCGATGACGATGGTGGTGTCGTCGACATAGTGGTGCGGCGGCACGACCAGGTTGGTCGGCGCCGGCACGCCCTGGTAGACGCGGCCGGCCATGTCGAACTTCGACTTGTGGCAGGGGCAGAAGTAGCCACCCTTCCACTCGGCATCGAACGGCTGCGGCGCGATCTGGGCGACCATCTCAGGCGAGCAGCCCAAGTGCGTGCACAGGCCGACCAGCACAGACACCTCCGGCTTGATCGAACGCAGCTCGTTGTTGGCGTACTCGGGCTGCTGCTCGGGGTTCTCGGAATTCGGGTCCCGCAGCATGTCATCCAGCGTCGGCAGGGCCTGCAGCACCGCCTGGGAACGGCGCACGATCCAGATCGGCTGGCCGCGCCATTCCAGGATGATGCGCTGGCCTTCCTCGAGCGCGCTGATGTCGGCCGTGATCGGCGCACCGGCCAGCTTGGCCCGCTCGCTGGGATTCCACGACTTGATGAAAGGCACCGCCACGAAACCGGCGCCCACGGCACCGACCACGGCGGTCGTCGCAGTCAGGAACCGACGACGCCCGTGGTTGATGGGCTCGGGATGAGGATCGGTGATCCCTTGGTTGGCCATCCGGCACTCCGCAAATACTGTCTGGATATCGAATCGGGACGCAGCGCCGGCCACTGGCGACGGCTCGCGGCTCAAAGACGGCGAAGTGTAACGGAACGGTGAACAGCAGGACAATCCGCCGGGTGCCCGAAACGACCCGGAAGCCCGCAATCAGCGTGCCACGATGGCTCCGCGGTAGCGGTCGGCGAGGATCGCCACGCGCTCGACGTAGCGCTGGGTCTCGTTGAACGGCGGCACGCCCTTGTACTTGTCGACGTTGCCCTCGCCGGCGTTGTAGCCGGCGGACGCCAGGGTCAGGTTGCCGTTGAAGCGCTTGAGCAGCCACGCCAGGTACTTCACCCCGCCGCGGATGTTCTGCCTGGGTTCGAACGCGTTGCTCACCCCGAAGCGCTCGGCCGTGGCCGGCATCAGCTGCATCAGCCCCTGGGCGCCGACCCGAGACAGCGCATTGGGGTTGAACGCCGATTCGGCATGGATGATCGCGCGCACCACGGCTTCGTCGACGCCGTATTCGCGCGCCGCCGCGGCGATCTCATCCTGGTAGGCGGCGGTGTTGAGCCGGACGTTGTGGAAATTGACACCCGGCTTGGCCGCGCAGGCGTAGCAGGTCTCGAAGAAGCTGTACTGGATCGTGCGCACCGGGCTGGCACTGGCCACGCCCTTGGGGCGGGTGCTGGAGTAATGGCGCACGCCGTCCTTGATGTACGAGTACACCTGCCCCTGCACCAGGCGCGAGCGCGACTGCCCGGCGGACACCGGCGTGGTCGGCGCCGCGTTGGTCATGATCGGGGATTGCGCCGGGGCCGTGCCGGAGGCCGGCGAACCAGCGACGTTACTGACCGGGGTGGCGCTGCCGGCCGCGGCGGTGGTCGGCGGTGAGTACGCGACCGCCTTGTACTGGCTGACCGCCGAGCACTTGGCACCCTTGGTGCGCTTGCTGACGTAGCTGCGGGTACCGTCGGGTGCTTCGCAACGGTAAATGGTGCCCGCGTCCGCCATTCCGGCGGCCAGCAGACAGGCGATCCCCAGCAGCGTGATGCCCCCCCTCATGGGCGCGAGTGTCTCCTGTCCGTCCGGCGTTGCCAAGTGGTTGATTCACAAAACGCGATGGCGGGGCGGACGACGGCCGCTAGACTATGTGGCCACCCGCCTCTCCGGCCCGGATTCAACACCGCGCCCCGGATCTCGCCATGACCGACACCCCGCCCGCCGCCCCGCCCCGCGGCAAGCTGTTCATCGAAACCCACGGCTGCCAGATGAACGAGTACGACTCGGCCAAGATGGCCGACGTGCTGGCGGCCAGCGAAGGGCTGGAGCTGACTGCAAACGTCGAAGAAGCCGACGTGATCCTGGTCAATACCTGCTCGATCCGCGAAAAAGCGCAGGAGAAGGTCTTCAGCCAGCTGGGCCGATGGAAAGCCCTGAAGCAGGGCGGCAAGCCCGTACTGATCGGCGTGGGCGGCTGCGTGGCCAGCCAGGAGGGCGAAGCGATCGTCAAGCGCGCGCCGTACGTCGACCTGGTCTTCGGGCCGCAGACGCTGCACCGACTGCCCGAACTGATCGCAGCCAAACGTGAGACTGGACGGCCGCAGGTCGACATCAGCTTCCCGGAGATCGAGAAGTTCGACCGCCTGCCCGAGCCGCGGGCCGAGGGGCCGAGTGCGTTCGTCTCAATCATGGAGGGCTGCAGCAAGTACTGCAGCTTCTGCGTGGTGCCCTACACCCGCGGCGAGGAGGTCAGTCGGCCGTTCGACGACGTGCTGGTCGAATGCGCGCAACTGGCCGCGCAGGGCGTGCGCGAGATCAACCTGCTGGGGCAGAACGTGAACGCCTACCGCGGGCCCATGCGCGACGAGGCGGGCGCGGACGCCGGCGTGGCCGACCTCGGGCTGCTGATCCGGACCATCGCCCAGATCGACGGCATCGACCGGATCCGCTTCACCACCTCGCACCCGCTGGAGTTCTCCGATTCATTGGTGGAGGCCTACCGCGACGTCCCCGAACTGGCCAACTACCTGCACCTGCCGGTGCAGTCGGGCAGCGACCGCGTGCTCAGCGCAATGAAGCGCGGCTACACGGCGCTGGAGTTCAAGCAGAAGGTCCGCAAGCTGCGCGCGGTGCGCCCGGACATCTCGATCAGCTCGGACTTCATCGTCGGGTTCCCCGGCGAAAGCGAGGCCGATTTCGAGAAGACGATGAAGCTGATCGAGGACGTCGGCTTCGACCAGTCGTTCTCCTTCATCTACTCGCGCCGCCCGGGCACCCCGGCCGCCGACCTCGACGACAGCGTGTCCAGCGAGGAAAAGCACGCGCGCCTGTCGCGCCTGCAGGCCACCATCAACGACAACGCGCGTCGCATCAGCGAGTCGATGGTCGGCAGCACACAGCGGGTGCTGGTGGAAGGCCCGTCGAAGAAGAACCCGAACGAACTGACCGGCAAGACCGAGAACATGCGTTCGGTGAATTTCCCGGCGCCGTCGCGGCTCGTCGGGCAGTTCGTGGATGTCGTCATCACCGAGGCGATGAGCAACTCGCTGCGGGGGCGTGTGGCCTCGGCATCCGGCCTGGCGGCCTGATCCCGGCATGCCGCCCGGCCCGTCCAGCGCGCGTCGGTTCCTGTCGCGGGCGGCGCTTGGGCTGTGGCTGCTGGCGGTCGGGCTGCTCGGCCTGCTCAGGGCTGCGGGCAAGGTGGCCGGCGAGCCCGCTTGGACACAGGACCCGGTGACGCTCGCGTGGCTGGTTGGCTCAGTGGCAGTGCTCGCGTGGGGCGCCGTTGCTACCGCACGTGCGCTGCGCCGGCCAGGTGGCGGACGCCGCTGAGGCGTCGAGCCCGGGGAGCCGGCGCGACTGCTTCGCCCTACTCCGCCCCACGCCGGTACACCGCCTGTCCATCGACGTAGGTCGCCTGCACCGTCAGCGACTGCAATGCATCTGGCGGTACTGCGAGCGGGTCTTCGGCCAATAGGACGAAGTCCGCGCGCTTGCCTTCGACGAGGCTGCCGACCTCGTCCTCGGCGAAGCCCGCATACGCTGCGTCGAGCGTGAAGCCCCGCAATGCCTCGAAGGCCGTCAGCTTCTCGTTCGGCCGCCAGCCGCCCAGCGGCATGTGGTCCGAATCCGTCCGGGTGGCGGCGGCGAAGAGGCCCAGTCGCGGATCGACCGACTCCACCGGGAAATCCGACCCCAGCGCCAGTCGCGTGCCGTGGTCGCGCAGCGTGCGCCAGGCATAGCTGCCGACGATGCGTTCCGGCCCGAGACGGGCCTCGGCCCAAGGCATGTCGCTGGTGGCATGCGTCGGCTGCATCGAGGCGATCACGTGCTGGCGGGAGAAACGGCGCAGGTCGTCGGGCGCCACCACCTGCGCGTGCTCGATGCGCCAGCGATGGTCGGCTCTGGACGTCTCGCCCCAAGCCTCTGCGTAGGCATCCAGCACCAGCCGGTTGCCACGGTCGCCGATGGCGTGGGTCGCGACCTGCACGTCGCAGGCCTTGGCCCGCGCCAGAACGGCGTCCAGTGCATCGGGCTGGATCAACAGCAGCCCGCGGTTGCCGGCGTCGTCGTGGTAGTCGGCCTGCAATGCCGCGCCGCGGCTGCCCAGGGCGCCATCCATGTAGAGCTTGACCGCGCGCATCTGCAGGCGACCGCTGTCGTGCTCGTAGAGGCCCTCGCTACACAGCCAGTCGAACGCATCGTTGTCGCCATCGGCCATCGCGTGGATGCGCATCGGCAGGGCGCCGCGATCGGCCAAGCGCCGGTAGGCCTGCATCTGTGGCAGCGAGACACCTGCATCATGCACGCCGGTCAGGCCGTGCTCGACCGCGCTGCGCATGCCCAACTCAAGCGCGCGCTCGATGTCGCCCGCATCCATTGCCGGGATGACGGCCTCGACCAGGTCCATCGCACCGTCGATGAAGACACCACTGGGCACGCCTTGGGCATCGCGCTCGATGCGTCCGCCGTCAGGCTGCCACTCACCGGTCAGGTCGCGCTCCACCAGTCGCAGCGCTGCCGTGTTGGCCCAGCCGGCATGCCCGTCCACGCGGGTCAGCCACACGGGCCGGTCCGGGAACGCCTCGTCGAGGTCGGCGGCGGTCGGGAAGCGGGCGCCAGTCCAGTCGTTCTGGTCCCAGCCGCGGCCCAGCAACCAGTCCCCGTCGGGCAGGTTGCGTGCGTGCGCACGCAGGCGCTCGACGACCTCCGCACGGCTGCGCGTTCCGTCCAACCGTGCGCGCATCTGGCTGAGGCCGAGGTTGCCGATGTGGCCGTGTGCATCGATGAGTCCGGGCACGACGGTCGAATCGGGTGCATCCAGGTGGGCTGCGCCCGGATAGCGCCCGCGCAGCTCGCCGCTTTCGCCGACAGCCAGGATCCGCCCGTCGGTATCGAATGCCATCGCACGCGCCGTCGGCCGCGCCGGGTCCATCGTGTGGATGCGCGCGGCCGTGAGCACCGTGACCTCCTGCGCATGCAGCGGCGCGCACAGCGCCATGCACGCCAGCCATACCGCCGTACGCACACGCTCGATCTTCACCATCGCGCCGCTCCCCGTTGTTGCAGACTGGCCGGACTTTGCGAAAAAGCCCCCGGGGGCGCAAGCTCACCCTCCCCACGCGCGTGTGCAGCCCGGGCGCGCACGCCACGACCGAAGACAGCCCCCGATGCCTTCACGTACGACGTCCGAATTCACCCTCGACCCGCCCGAGGCCGAGCGCCTCGCCAACCTGTCCGGTCCGTTCGACGGGCACCTGCGCATGATCGAACTGCGCCTGGGCGTGGAAATCGCCAATCGCGGCAACATCTTCCGGATCGTCGGCCCCGAGGTCGCGGTCGGCAAGGCCGAGTCCCTGTTGCGCGACCTGTGGAACGACGCCGCGAACGAGACCCTCGGCGAGCCCGCGATCCACCTGCGCCTGGCCGAAGCCGAGGCCGACCGCGTCGTCGACGAGGACATCGAATCGCAGGAGGTAGCCATCCGCGTCAAGCGCGGCACCATTCGCGGGCGCGGCAGCAACCAGGCCAAGTACCTGCATGCGATCGCGATCAACGACATCAACTTCGGCATCGGCCCGGCCGGCACCGGCAAGACGTTCCTGGCCGTGGCCAGCGCGGTGGAAGCGCTCAACGACGGCCGCGTGCAGCGGTTGATCCTGGTGCGCCCGGCGGTGGAGGCCGGCGAGAAGCTGGGCTTCCTGCCCGGCGACCTGACCCAGAAGGTCGACCCGTACCTGCGCCCGCTGTACGACGCCCTGTACGAGATGCTGGGCGTTGAGAAGGTGGTCAAGCTGCTGGAGAAGAACGTCATCGAGATCGCCCCACTGGCCTACATGCGCGGGCGCACGCTCAACGACGCGTTCGTGATCCTCGACGAGGCGCAGAACACCTCCATCGAGCAGATGAAGATGTTCCTGACCCGCATCGGCTTCGGCAGCACGGCGGTGGTCACCGGCGACATGACCCAGATCGACCTGCCCAAGCACCAGAAGTCCGGCCTGAAGGACGCGCTGGAGGTGCTGCGCGGCGTGGACGGGATCAGCTTCACCTTCTTCGAATCGCGCGACGTGGTGCGCCACCCGCTGGTGGCCAAGATCGTCAACGCCTACGACGCGCGCGACGCCAAGGACGCCGACACCGGCCAGGCGCCCTGAGGAGCCCGCGAATGACCCGAGAGACGCTGCAACTGGATGTTTCCATCACCTACGGCCTGCCGCGCTCGGGCATTCCCGCCGCGGTGAGCTTCCGGCGTTGGGTGCGCGCGGCGCTCGAGGGTCGGATCCGCCAGGCCGACCTTGCGATCCGCATCGTCGATGCCAAGGAGGGGCGCGCGTTCAACCGCCACTACCGCGGCAAGGACTACGCCACCAACGTATTGAGCTTCCCGGCCGACCTGCCCGAAGGCCTGCCCGAGGGCGTGCGCCTGCCCCTGCTGGGCGACCTGGTGATCTGCGCGCCGGTGGTGGCCAAGGAGGCCCGTGAACAGGGCAAGCCGCTCGCGGCGCACTACGCCCACCTCACCGTGCACGGCACCCTGCACCTGCTGGGCTGGAACCACGAGGACGACACGGAGGCCGAGTGCATGGAAGGCCTGGAGCGGGAAATCCTTGCGGGAATGGGCATCGACGACCCGTACCAGGAAGGTTGAACCCGCTTCCAGCGTCGGCGCCCGCCCGCCGGCAACGGCGCCCCGCCCGGCCGCGCTAAACTGCGGCACCAGCGGCCCCGCCCCCAGGGCCAGCACACCGACGCAATGTCCGAGGACGACAGTAGTACCCAGCAGCCGGAACACTCCGAAAAACGCCGCTCGTGGATCGACCGGATCAGCTCCGCGCTGTCGGGCGAGCCCACCACGCGCGAAGACCTGGTCGAGATCCTGCGCGACGCCCAGGCCGATGGCCTGATTGCCGCCGACACGCTGACGATGATGGAGGGCGCGATCACCGTGTCCGACCTCACCGTCGGCGACGTGATGATCCCGCGCTCCCAGGTCGTCGCCCTGCCGGCGGACGCCCCTTTCCTGGAACTGATGAAGCGCGTGGTCGAATCCGGCCACTCGCGCTTCCCCGTCCATGGCGAGGACAGCGACGACGTGCTCGGCATCCTGCTGGCCAAGGACCTGCTGCGCGGCGTGGTCGAGGACAACGGCCCGGCCAGCATCCACGAGCTGCTGCGCCCGGCGGTCCTGATTCCCGAATCCAAGCGCCTGGACGTGCTGCTGCGTGAGTTCCGCATGTCGCGCAACCACATGGCGATCGTGATCGACGAGCACGGCGGCGTGGCGGGACTGGTCACCATCGAGGACGTCCTGGAGCAGATCGTCGGCGACATCGACGACGAGCATGACGATGCCGAGGACCCCAACGCGCTGATCGCCGCCCAGGCCGACGGCCAGTTCGTGGTCGACGCCCTGACGCCGATCGAGGACTTCAACGAGCGCTTCGGCGCGGATTTCGACGACGACGAGTACGACACCATCGGCGGCTTGGTGACCGCGGCCATCGGCCACCTCCCGGAAGCCGGCGAGGAGCTGACCCTGGGCCGTTACGTGTTCCGCGTGTCGAGCGCCGACGCGCGGCGCGTGCATGCCTTCCACGTGGGCGTGCTGGGCGATGACGGCTGACGTGCGCCGCAGCCTGCGGCACGGTTGGCGTTGGGCGCTCGTTCTGGCGCTGTGGTGCGTGGCGCTGCTCGCCATGGCGGCCCCACCCGCACCGGATACCGGCGACACCGCTGCGGGAATGCGGCAGGCGGCCGAGGCGGCACCCGCACCGCGCATCGGCGTGCTGACCATGCTGCCGGGCGAGATCTTCTTCGAACGCTTCGGCCACAACGCCATCGTCGTGCAGGACCCGGTCACGGGCACGGCCACGTCCTACAACTTCGGCTACTTCGACCCGTCCGAGTCGGACTTCATCGCCCGCTTCGTCCGCGGCGAGATGCGCTACCGCCTGCTCGCGCTGCCGGTGGACGAGGACCTGGCCTACTACCGGCACGTCGGGCGCGGCGTGTCGATGCAGTGGCTCGACCTGGCCCCGGCCGATGCCCGCGAACTGGCCGATGCGTTGGCGGTAAACGCCCGGCCCGAGAACGCCTTCTACCGCTACGACTATTTCCTCGACAACTGCTCCACCCGCGTGCGCGACGCGCTGGACCGCGCCTTGGGCGGCCAGCTCGCCCGGCAGTTGCAGTCGCGCTCGCGCGGCAACACCTTCCGTAGCGAGGCCGTGCGCCTGGCGTCCCCGGCCACCTGGATGTGGCTGGTGTTCGACGTGGGCCTGGGTCCGTCCGCGGACCGGCCGCTGCCGCTGTGGGGCGAGGCTTTCGTGCCGATGCGGCTGGCCGATGCACTGGAAGGTGCGCGGCATCGTGACGGCCGGCCGGTCGTGCTCGAGCGCTTCGAAGTCCTGCCCCATCGCGTCGCCCCGGAGCCGCAGGAGTTCCAGCGCCGCTGGACCCGCTGGCTGGCAGTGGGCTTGGCGATCGGTTTGGCGCTGGCGTGGCTGGGCCACCGGCGCCGCGCGTGGGCCGCGTCGCTGGCGCTGCCGTTCTGGGCGCTCTCGGGCCTGGTGGGCGCGCTGATGCTCTACATCTGGATCGGTACCGACCACCGCTTCGGCTGGGCCAACCAGAACCTGCTGCTGCTCAGCCCACTGGCCTGGATGCTGCTGCCGGGCGGCTGGCGCATCGCCCGCGGGCGTCCGGCCGGCCCGCTGTTCGTCCCGGTGCTGCTGCTGGTTGCCGGCTTGGCGGCGCTTGCTGTCTTCGTTTACGGCCTGCAGGTACTGCCGCAGCGAAACGCCCACTGGATAGCGCTGCTGCTGCCGATGCACGCGGCGCTGGCTTGGACCCTGGCACGTCCGGCACACCGCCCCCGGCACGCCCTTGACGGGCCGGGCCATCCGCGTGAGCCATGACGACGCGCCCCACGACAGCCCGCGTGGCAGGATGCGCGCGATGACAGCCTCGCCGCCCTCGCCCGCCGCCACGCCCTCGCCCGTCTGCGTCGTCAACTGCGTGGCCTACGCGCGCGACGGCAGCCGGCGCGATATCCCGCTGGAAGCGATCAGCGACGTGCTGGCGGTGGACGACGGCAGTTTCGTCTGGGTCGGCCTGTACGAACCGGCCGAATCGGTGCTGGACCAGCTGCAGGAAGAATTCGCGCTGCACGACCTGGCCGTGGAGGATGCGCAGAACGCGCACCAGCGTCCCAAGATCGAAGCCTACGGCCCGTCGCTTTTCGTGGCGGTGCATACGGCACAGGTCGTGGACGAGCGCATCGTTTTCGGCGAAACCCATGCCTTCCTTGGAGCGCGTTACCTGGTCACGGTCCGGCACGGGGCTTCCCTGTCGTACGCCTCGGTCCGTGCCCGCGTCGAGCGTGAGCCCGAACTGCTGGCGATGGGACCGGCGCACGCCCTGTATGCAGTGATGGACTTCATCGTCGACAACTACCAGCCGATCGTGGCGCAGTTCCAGCAATCCCTTGAGACCCTGGAGCAGGACGTGTTCGCCGATGACTACCGTCGGGAAACGATCGTCCGGCTGTATGAGCTCAAGCGTGAACTGGCACGCCTGCAGCTCGCGGTGGCGCCCATGCAGGACGTGGTCGGGCAACTGGCCCGCAGCCACGAGGGGCTGGTGCCGAATGAGGTCCGCCCGTATTTCCGCGATGTGCACGACCACGTGCTCCGGGTCAACGACGCCTCCGACACGTTGCGGGAAATGCTGACGGCGGCACTGAGCGTGAACCTCTCGCTCGTGACCCTGGCGCAGGGCGAGGTGGTCAAGCGCTTGGCCGGTTGGGCTGCCCTGCTGGCGGCACCGACCCTGATTGCGAGCTGGTACGGCATGAACTTCCGCTTCATGCCGGAGCTGGACGGCCGGTACGCCTACCCCGTGCTGATCGGCGTCGTCGCCGTGGTCTGCATCGCGCTCTACCGGTATCTGCGCAAGGTTCGCTGGCTCTGACGGGGCGTCAGCCCCCGGACATGGACTGCAGCAACAAGCCGGTCGCGTACGCGCAGTAGGTGCCCAGCGCGTAGCCCAGCACCGACAGCAGCACACCCACCGGCGCCAGCGCGGGGTGGAAGGCGCTGGCCACCACCGGCGCGGACGCGGCGCCGCCGATGTTCGCCTGCGAACCCACGGCCAGGAAAAAAAGCGGCGCGCGGATCAGCTTGGCAACGACGAGCATCACCACGCCGTGGACCGTGATCCAGATCAGGCCCAGCAGGAACAGCCACGGCCGGTCGAGCAATGCGCCCAAGTCCATCTGCATGCCGATGGTGGCCACCAGCACGTACAGCATCACCGAGCCCACCTTCGATGCACCGGCGCCTTCCAACGTCCGGGCACGGGTGAAGCTGAGCAGCAGGCCGATGGTGGTGGCCAGCACGGTGATCCAGAAGAACCGCGCGGTGAGGCTGTAGTTCTCGAGGTTCCACTCGGCCGGCAGGCTGGCGATCCAGCCCACCAGCGGATCGGTCAGCAGGTGCGCCAGCCCGGTCGCCCCCAGGCCGACGGCCAGGATCAGCATCAGGTCGGTCATCGACGGCGTGCGCGCGTGCTGCGCCTGATACGCCTCGATGCGGTGCTTGAGGTCGTCGATGGCGCTGACGTCCGCGCCGGTCCAGCGGTCGAACACCGGCGCGCGCGCCGCCATGAACAGCAGCACTGCGAGCCACAGGTTGGCGATCAGCACGTCGACCGCGACGAACTGGCCGAACATCGTGGCCTCCACGCCGAACACTTCCTTCATCGCCGCCTGGTTGGCGCCGCCGCCGATCCAGCTGCCAGCCACGGTCGTCATGCCGCGCCAGGTATCACCGGCCACGGCCTCCGGGTGGATGAAACCCATGGCAATGAAGGCGCTCACCGCGCCCAGCATCACGCCCGCCGTGCCGGCCAGGAACATCACCACCGCCTTCGGCCCCAGCCGCACGATGGCGCCAAAATCGAGCGCCACGCACAGCAGCACCAGCGCGCTGGGCAGCAAGTAGTCGCGCGCCATCGGGTACAGCCCGGACGCGGCGCCGTCGATCAGGCCGATGCTGTTGAACACCGACGGGATCAGGTAGCACAGCAGCAGCGCCGGCACGACGCCGTAGAACTTCTTCCAGAACCCGTCCTCGCGCGAACTGCTCCAGAAGACGAAGCCCAGAACGATGGCCAGCAGGCCGAGGACGACCGCGTCATTGGTGATCAGGGCGGGCGTGGAAGGCGGCATGCGGGCTCCGGTTTACGGCAAGGACCAACAGGAACTAGAAGAGGACTATGCGGATACGACGACGGCGACCGAAGCCGCCGTCGCCGGGTCCGTCACTGGCCGATGTGCTGCTTCAGCCAGGCGTTGACGGTGTCGTGCCACAGCACGCTGTTGTTGGGCTTGAGCACCCAGTGGTTCTCGTCCGGGAAGTACAGGAACTTCGACTCGATGCCCTTGCGCTGTAGCGCGGTGAACGTGGAGATGCCCTGGTCGACCGGGACGCGGTAGTCCTTCTCGCCCTGCACCACCAGCATCGGCACGCGCCACTTCGAGACGTGGTTGACCGGGTTGAAGCGCTCGTAGGCCTCCGGGTTCTCGTAGGGCGTGCCGCCGTTCTCCCACTCGGTGAACCACAACTCCTCGGTCACGTAGCCCATCGAGCGCGTGTCGAAAACGCCGTCGTGGTTGACCAGGCACTTCCATGGTTCATTCCAATTCCCGGCGATCCAGTTGACCATGTAGCCGCCGTAGCTGGCACCCAGCGCGCAGGCGTTGTCGCCGTCGAGGAAGTCGTACCGCTCGAGCGCGGCCGCCCAGCCTTTCTGCAGGTCCTCCAGCGGGCGGTCGCCCCAGTGCTGGCTGATGGCGTCGGTGAAGGCCTGGCCGTAGCCGGTGGAACCGTGGAAATCGATCATGACCACCGCATAGCCCTGGCCCGCGTAGGTCTGCGGGTTCCAGCGGTAGCTCCAGCCGTCGCCGAAGCTGCCCTGCGGACCGCCGTGGATCAGGAACGCGACCGGGTAGTCCCTGCCTTCCTCGTAGTTCCACGGCTTGACCACGTAGCCGTGCACCGTCTCGTTGTTCCAGCCCTTGAAGTTGAACTGCTCGTACTCGCCGAAGCCGACGTCATCGCCCAGCATCTGCGCGGCGCTCGGGGTGATCTCGCGCAGCTGCGCCGCATCCGGGCCGGTGGTGATGATCTGGTCGCCCGTCGCCATGGTGTTGCGGGTGAAGGCCAGCGTCGGCCCGGCCAGTTGAACGTTCGATACCGTGCCGTCGCCCACCACTTCGCGCACGTCGCCGCTGGCGATGTCGACCGCGAACATCGGGTGCTCGCCGGTGTCCTGCGCGGTGGTGTAGATCGTGCGACCGTCGGCCGACAGGACGATGCCGTCGGCGGAGCGGTCCCAGTCCGGCGCGATCTCGCGCACGTCGCCGCTGGCCAGGTCCATCGCCATCAGCCCGGAGCGGTCGGCCTCGAAGCCGGCGCGCTTCATCGCGCGGTAGTACAGCGTGGTGCCGTCTTCGCTGAACACCGGCTCGGCGTCCCACGCGGGGTTGCCTTCGGTGAGGTTGACCGGCATGCCCTCGCCGTTCGCCGGCAGGCGGTAGAGGTCGAAATTGGTCGACCACGGCTCGCCGCGCCCGGCCACGCGCATGCTGGCCACCAGCGACTGGCCGTCGGGCGCCCACGTGTAATCGGCACCGCCACCAAAGGGCTTGGACGGCACGTCGCCTTCGAGCGCGCCGCTGACCGCCACCGCGCGGGTTGCCGGCGCGTCGCCCAATGGCGCGACGAACAGCTGGTTGCGTCGGCCGTCACCCCACGTGTCCCAGTGGCGGATGAAGAGTTCGTCGTATACCACCCCGCTCGCCTTGCGCTTGCCGGTCTCGTCCAGGCGCGTGCGGGTGCAGGCCAGGTCGCTGCCGCAGTCGATGAAGGCGTCGGCGCTGAAGGCGACGCGGTCGCCGGTGGGCGCGACGTGGTAGGTGCCGATGTCGACCGGCACGTCGGTCAGCTGACGTGGCTCGCCGCCGGCCACGGGGATGGCATGCAACTGCGAGCGCCCGGACTTGGCGCTGAGGAAGTACACGTGCCTGCCGTCCGGCGAGAACGACGGCGAGTTGACACTCCAGCCCTCGGGCGTCAGCCGACGCGGCGGCGCGGCATCGCGCGCGAACAGGTCCTCGATCCACAGCCCGGTACTGGACGAGTCCGCAGCGAAATCCACCACACGCTTGGCGAAGACCAGGTAGCGACCTTCGGGCGACAGCGTCGGGGACGAGTAGCGGTCCATCGTGGCCAGATCGCGGCCCTGGAGCCCGCGTTCGGCCGCGTCCACCAGTAAGGGCGCGGACGACAGGAGGGTGGCAACCATCAACGGCAGGACGGCGTGGCGCAGGTTCATCGACGCTCCGGGATCGGGACAAACCCCGATGGTAGGCGGCCGCGTGCCCGGCGGCAAAGGATGCGATGCGCCTTTGCTCCGCCTCCAAATACGTCCGCTTGGGGATACAGGCGATGCGTCAAAGCGCGGGCGAGGCTGGTAGGACAAGCCACAAAAGAAACGGCGCCCCGGAGGGCGCCGCTTGAAACCTTTGCTGCCCGGAACGGACGATGGCCTACTCGGCCACGTCGCCGCTACCAGTTGAAGTGCTCGCGGTGCGTCCACCCAGGTGCCGGGAGAGGAACGCCAGCAGCCGCGTGTAGTACTCGCGCCGGTTTTTCTCGAGGTAGAACCCGTGCCCCTCATTGGGGAAGTACAGGGTTTCGACCGGGACACCTGCCTGCTTGAGCGCCCGCTCCATCATTTCCGAGTGGGCGATCGGCGCGCGCTCGTCCTCGCCACCCGCTGCCAGGAACACCGGCACCTTGATGCGGTCCGCCATTCGATTGGGCGACACCGCTGCCAGGCTGTCGCGCTCGCCGATCCATTCACGCAGGTAGGTTTCGCCCGAACCACGCTCCTGGATGTCGCCGTGCGTGTGCATAGTCGGCAGGTCGTAGACACCTACATAGCCCACCGCACAACGGTAAAGGTCCGGCTCCTTGGCGGCCCCCATCAGCGCGGCATATCCGCCGTAGCTGCCGCCATAGATGCAGATGCGATCGGCATTCGCGATCCCCTCCTTGATGGCCCAGCGCGTGGCATCGGTCAGGTCGTCCTGCATGGCGCCGCCCCACTCGCGCGCACCCGCGCTTTCGAAATCATGGCCGTAACCGCCGGAGCCCCGGAAATTCAGTTGAAGTACGGCGTAGCCGGCATCAGCCAGCATCTGCACATCACCCTCGAACCCCCACATGTCCTGCACTCCGAAAGGCCCGCCATGCGGCATCACCACCAAAGGAACGCCCTTGCCACCAGAACCCTTCGGAACAGTGAGGTACCCGTGCAGATCCAGGCCATCTCGCGCCTTGACCACAATGGGCTTCTTCGCGCTCATCTCGTCCGGGTTGAACCACTGTCGCTGGCTGATCAGGTGCTCGGCCTTTTTCCCGGCAATGTCGAACAGGTAGAAGTCTCCCGGGCTCTGGTCGGTCCAGGTCCGGAGCAACGCGGTGTTGCCGTCGGCAGTCTGGGATGTGATGACCACGGGCATGCCACCAAATGCTGCTTCAAGGCTCCGATACAGGCGTGATTCCTTCGAGTCCTTGTCCAGGAACGCGGTTTCGGGTTTGCCGTCGACATAGAGCGCGCCAACCGGCACGTTGCTGGCATGCCTGAAAAGAATGCGGGCTGGATCCGCGACATCGTCCTGCAGGACGTCGACCCGCTCCCCGGTACTCGTATTCAACGCGACAATCGCGTCAGGCCCGGAGGCTTTGTCAACCTGCAGGTACGCGGTGATGTTGTCTTCCGCGAAACCAATCGGCAACTGCCCACGACCATCGTCACCGGCCGTGTGGATCAGCTTCCACTCCTTGCCGTCGCCGTCGCGGTAGTAGACCCTCTGGCGGTTGTCGGTATCCGCCCCGGTGGCGAACCTCACTACACCTGCGTTGTCTGTCACGAACTGGGCGTTTCGAACAGGTGCGCTCGCAACCTGTGCGCGCCTTCCGCTGTAGACATCCATGCGGTCCACTCGCGTGTACGGGTCAGCCGAGAACGGGCTGACTCCAATCAGCACGGTCTGATCGCTTGTCGGCAGGTCGTCTACGAGCCATGCGGCGACGCGCTCAACCTTCTTGGGCTGGATCCGGGTACCAAGCCCCGCACCCTGCACGCGTTGCCCCACCAGGATGTCCGCGCCGGATCCATCCGCATTGATGGCATACAGTTCGCCGGTCGCGCGTGGCTGCGCCATCGCACCGAACTTCTCCGCCATCGAAATCAGTACGCGCTCTTCGTTGACCCAGTCGAAATCGGATACGTGGGTATTCCGACCCATCACGAAATTGCCGGTCACGGCATTGTCGGAACGCCGCATGATGACAAGGGCCGTGCGATCTTCCAGCGGCACGGTTGCCGCAAAGTGGTCCCCGTCTGGTGAAATCTTGATCTCGTTGAACGTGTCCCTCTTGAGGTATGCCTCAAGATCGACGGCGCCACCTGTCAGCGGAGCGGCCGCAAGAAGGGCGAGAAGTACCGATCGAACGTTGTGATTCATGTGTCCACTCCATGTGTCTGTCAGTCCATCCAGGACAGTCGGCCCGGATGCTTGCCGGGGGCAGCTGAATCGATCGGCCGTCAACAGGCGCAAGCGAATTCCGCGCTGACTGCCACGCACGGCTGTCGGCGCTCACGCACTGCTCGATGATGTCCCCTTCGACATGCCACTTATCCCCGGGCCAAGCTTAGCCTAGGCCGGTATTTCCAACACACGTGCCGTATTCAGGACGCTTGAGGTGCTCTGAGCGTTGTCGCCAACGCGCGACGCCAACCGGGGAGCTCCAGTCCATACGTGTTGCCCAGACGTGCAGTGTCCAGGACTGAATACGCGGGGCGGCGGACGGGCGTGGGGTAGTGGGATGACGGCACCGCGCGGATCAGCGGCGCATGGTCCAGCCGGCCCACTGCCACCGCATCGTCGAAGATGGCCTGCGCGAACCCGTGCCACGTGGTTTCGCCGGCTGTGACGAGATGCATGATCCCGCTATCGAACGTGCCTCGCTTCAGGATGCTGGCGGTCACGTCGGCAATCAACCAGGAGGGCGTGGGGCAACCACGCTGGTCGTCTACCACGTCCAGGGCGTCGCGTTCTGCGCCCAGTCGCAGCATCGTGCGCAGGAAGTTGTGGCCGTGCAGGCCGTACACCCACGCGGTGCGCAGGATCAGGTGGTCGGCGCCGCTGGCCGCGATCGCCTGCTCGCCGGCCAGCTTGCTGGCCCCATAGACGTTCTGCGGGTCGGTCGGGTCTTCTTCGCGATACGGGCGGCTGCCCTGTCCATCGAACACGTAATCGGTCGAATAGTGGACCAGTGGAATGCTGCGGCCGTGGCAGGCTTCCGCCAGCGCGCCCGGCGCCTCGGCATTGATTCGGTAGGCCAGCTCCGGCTCGGACTCGGCACGGTCGACCGCCGTGTAGGCAGCAGCGTTGACCACGATGTCCGGGGCGATGCGGTTGACCGCGGCGGCGATGTCCCCGACCTGCGCGAGGTCCACGGCCTCGCATGCACCACCGTCCGGCAGTTGCCCGGCGCGGGTCGCGGCCACGACATCACCGAGACCGCGCAGGCTGCGTCGCAACTCCGTGCCGACCTGCCCGTTGGCGCCGAGCAGCAGGATCCTCACGGCTGGTAGACCGGCAACCGCCCGGGCTCGATGGCCGACAGCAGCGGTGCGGCGGCATCCTTCGGCGACAGCAATGGATCAGTGACAGGCCAGTCGATGGCCAGCTGCGGGTCGTCCCAGCGGATGTTCGCGTCCGCGGCGGGGTCGTATGTCGCCGTACAGAGGTAGGTGAACACCGCACGCTCGCTCAAGGCAACGAAGCCGTGCGCGAACCCCTCGGGTATCCAGAAATGCCGCCGGTTCTCCGCGCTCAACTCCACCGCCGCCCATTGGCCGTACGTCGGCGAGCCCCGACGGATGTCCACCGCGACATCCCACACCTCGCCTTCAACCACCGACACGTACTTGCCCTGCGGGTTCGGCCACTGGTAGTGCAGGCCACGCAGCACGCCGCGCTGTGACGAGGAGACGTTGCCTTGGACGAAACGTGGAGCCAGTCCGTGCTCAGCCAACCGGTCGAGGTTGAAAGACTCAAAGAAAGAGCCCCGGTCGTCGCCGAACACGCGAGGCTCGACAACCACGCACCCGGGCAGGCGGGTTTCCGTCACCTTCATGGCACGAAGCCCCGCTCCGCCAAGCCGAGCAGGTACTGGCCATATCCGTTCTTCTTCAGCGGTTGCGCCAGGGCTTGCAGGTCTTTATCGCTGATCCAGCCGTTGTTCCATGCGATCTCTTCCGGACAGCAGACGCGAAGTCCCTGCCGTGCCTCAATCGTCTCGATGTAGTTGCTGGCTTCCAGCAGGGACTGGTGGGTGCCAGTGTCGAGCCACGCATAGCCCCGCCCCAGCTGCTCAAGGTGCAGCGACCCCTCGTCGAGGTACATCCGGTTGAGGTCGGTGATCTCCAACTCGCCCCGCGGTGACGGCTTCAGGCTGGCGGCGAAGTCGCTGGCGCGGCCGTCATAGAAATACAGCCCGGTGACTGCGTAGTTGGACTTCGGCTTGGCCGGTTTCTCTTCCAGGTCGATGACCTTTCCGTCGCCATCGAAGTTGGCAACGCCGTAACGCTCGGGATCATTGACCCAGTAACCGAAGACCGTGGCGCCGGTGTCGCGGGCGTCGGCTCGCTTGAGCATCGCCGTCAGCCCGGGGCCATGGAAGATGTTGTCGCCCAGCACCAGGCAGCTGGGCTTGCCCGCCACGAACTCGCGGCCAATGAGGAACGCCTGTGCCAACCCATCTGGGCTGGGCTGGACCGCATACTCGATGCGCATGCCCCACTGCGAGCCGTCGCCCAGCAGGCCCTTGAACAGCACCTGCTCGTGCGGGGTGTTGATGATCAGCACTTCGCGGATGCCCGCCAGCATCAGCACGCTGAGCGGGTAGTAGATCATCGGCTTGTCGTACACCGGCAACAGCTGTTTGCTGATGGCCTGGGTGACGGGGTACAGGCGTGTGCCGGTGCCCCCTGCCAGGATGATGCCCTTGCGTTCCATGTAAACGCGCCTCCTCAGGCCTGGCCGATGCGCTCGAGCCGGTAGCTGCCGTCCAGCACGCGATCGACCCACGGCTGGTTGTCGAGGTACCAGTCGACCGTGCGTGCCATGCCTTCCTCGAACGTGACCGCCGGCGCCCAGCCCAGTGCGTTCTTCAGCTTGGACGCATCGACCGCGTAGCGGCGGTCGTGACCGGGACGATCCTTGACGAATGTGATCAGCGACTCGCGCTTGCGACCATCCGACGGCGGACGGCGCTGGTCAAGTAGTGCGCAAAGAGTACGGACCACCTCGAGATTCTGCCGTTCGGCGTCGCCACCGACGTTGTAGGTCTCGCCCACGTCGCCGGCCTCGAGCACGCGCCGGATGGCGGAGCAGTGGTCCTCGACGAACAGCCAGTCGCGGACGTTCCTGCCGTCGCCGTAGACCGGCAGCGGCTCGCCGGCCAACGCCTTGGCGATCATCAGTGGAATCAACTTCTCGGGGAACTGGTACGGCCCGTAGTTGTTGGAGCAGTTGGTCGTAAGGACCGGCAACCCGTAGGTGTGGTGGAACGCGCGGACCAGGTGGTCGGACGCGGCCTTGGACGCCGAATAAGGCGAATTGGGCGCGAAGGGCGTCGCCTCGGTGAACTTGCCGGTATCCCCCAGGCTGCCGTAGACCTCGTCGGTCGATACGTGCAGGAACCGGAAGCCCGAGGCCGCGTCACCCTCCAGCGAGCGCCAGTAGTCGCGCGCATGCTCCAGCAGCGACAGCGTGCCCACCACGTTGGTCTGGACGAAAGCGGTCGGGCCGCCGATCGAACGGTCGACATGGCTTTCGGCGGCGAAGTTGATGACCGCATCGGGCCGGTGCTCGGCCAGGAGTCCCGAGACCAGCGCCGCATCGCCGATGTCACCGTGGACGAATACGTGGCGCGCGTCGCCCTGGAGCGACTGCAACGTGTCGAGATTGCCCGCGTACGTCAGGGCATCGAGGTTCACCACCTTGACGCCGCGACGGACGGCATCAAGGACGAAGTTGCCGCCAATGAACCCGGCGCCGCCGGTTACGAACCACGTTGGCACTCGACTGCTCCGGTTCCGGTGGCTGGTTCCGACTCAAGGCCACAACTTGCGTGTGGCCCGTCGCGTTCGCGGATCAGAACGGGATATCGTCATCCGCGAAATCGTCGGCGAAGTCGCTCGACTTGGCGGGCGGGGCTTCGCGGCGCGGCGCCGACTCCTGGCGCTGCGGCGGACGCGAAGGACGCTCGCTGCGATCGCCACCACCACGGTAGCTGCCACCACCGCCGCCGCCACCTTCAGCTCCGCCACCGAGCATCTGCATCTCGTCGGCGACGATGTCGGTGAAGTACTTCTCCACGCCGTCCTGGCCGGTGAACTTGTCGTAGCGGATCGAGCCCTCGATGTAGACCTGGCGGCCCTTCTTCAGGTACTCGCCGGCGATCTCGCCGAGCTTGCCGAACAGCTTCACGCGGTGCCACTCGGTCTTTTCCTGGGTGTTGCCGTCGCGGTCCTTGCGCACGCTGGTGGTGGCCAGCGACAGGGTGCAGACCGCCATGCCGCCCTGGGTGTACTTCATTTCCGGGTCGTTGCCGAGGTTGCCGACCAGGATCACCTTGTTGATGCCACGTGCCATGGAATGCGTGTCCTATGTTGGAGACCGGGCCGGGCCCGGACATGGAAGGCGCAGGCGCCGATCGGCGGGGCCAGTCGACGCGGGCCGGGCAGTATAACCGCCGCTCTGGCGGCGCCCCGACCACCGGCGGTGCGGCCCGCCCCTGCTCGCTGTAGGACTTCCGCCCCGCCCGGGGTCGGGCCGCCGTGTGGTGCCCGCCTATAATCCGCGGTCCGCTCGACCCCGGCCTCCCCATGCATTCAAGCCCCGACCAGACCGCCCTCCCCGACCTGCCCGCCATCCAGGCCCTGGCCCGCGACGACATGGCGGCCGTGGACGCCCTGATCCGCAACCGGCTGGCATCGGACGTGGTGCTGATCAACCAGGTGGCCGAATACATCGTCGGCGCCGGCGGCAAGCGGCTGCGCCCGATGCTGCTGCTGCTGGCGGCCGGTGCACTGGGCCACCGGGGGCCGGATGCCCACCAGTTGGCGGCCGTCGTCGAGTTCATCCACACCGCGACCCTGCTGCACGACGACGTGGTCGACGAATCCGACCTGCGCCGCGGCCGCCGCACCGCCAACGCCGTTTGGGGCAACGCCGCCAGCGTGCTGGTCGGGGACTTCCTGTATTCCCGCAGCTTCCAGTTGATGGTCGAACTGGACCGCATCGAAGTGATGCGGATCCTCGCCGACACCACCAACCGGATCGCGGAGGGCGAAGTGCTGCAGCTGCTGCACGTGCGCAACCCGGACACCGACGAGGCCGCCTACCTGCGCGTGATCGAGCGCAAGACCGCCGTGCTGTTCGCGGCTGCGACCCGGCTGGGCGCGCTGCTCGCCGGCGCCGACGACGCAACCTGCAATGCGCTGCACGACTACGGGCTCAACCTGGGCTACGCGTTCCAGATCGCCGACGACGTGCTCGACTACGCGTCAGATGCACAGACGCTGGGCAAGAACCTGGGCGACGACCTGGCCGAAGGCAAGGCCACGCTGCCGCTGATCCACGCGATGGCGCATGCGGACGACACGGTTCGCAACCGCCTGCGCTCCGCCATCGAACATGGTGACACCGATGCATTGCCCGACGTGGTCGCCGCCATCCAGTCCAGCGGCGGGCTGGACTACAGCCGGTCGCGCGCCGACGAATACGCACAGGCGGCGCGCGCCGCCTTGGCAGAGCTGGAGGACAACGCGTACGTCGCGGCGCTACGCGGGCTGGCCGACTACGCGGTCCGGCGCGATCACTGAGTGCCGATCCGCGGCACGCGCGCATCGGGGCGGTTGAAGCCCGGGCCGTGCCACGTGGAAAAGAAAGGCGGCCCGATGGCCGCCTTTTTCCTTGCGAATGCATCACTCCGCCTGGCCGAAACGCTCCTCGAAGAAGCCATGCAGCATCCGGTACGCCCGCTTGGCGGCGCGGGCGTCATAGCGGCAGTTGCTCTCGGGGTTGTCTCCCGCCTCCGGCTCGGCGAAACAGTGCGCCGCGCCGCTGAAGTTGACGAACTGCCAGTCCGCGCCCGCGGCGTCCATTTCCGACTCGAACGCATCGATATGCGCGTCGGTGATTCCGCGGTCGTCGGCGCCGTTGAGCACCAGCACCGGTGTACGGGCAGTGTTCCGGTCGGCCGGATCGGCTGTTTCAAGGCCGCCGTGCAGGCTGACCACGCCGGCCAGTTCGCTGCCGCCGCGCACCAGCTCCAGCGCCGTCGTCCCGCCGAAGCAGAACCCCAGCGCGCCGATACGCCCGGCATCGACCGGCGCCGGGCCGGCCTGCGCCTTGAGGACCTCGACCGCCTTGACGACCCGTGCGCGAAGCTCGCTGCGGTCGCTCCGCAACGCGCCGGCCAGCTTGCCGGCCTCCTCGCTGTTCTTGGGGCGGACACCCGCGCCATACACATCCGCCACCAGCACCACGTAGTCGTCACCGGCGATCTTGCGGGCCGTCTCGACGGCCGCCGGGGTCACGCCCATCCAGTTGGGCACCATGACAAGGCCCGGCCGGGCGATGGCGTTGACACCGTCGTAGACCAGCACGCCCTTGTAGTCCTTGCCGTCCAGCGTCCATTCGACGGGATCGGCCTTCATCTCCGCCCAGGCGGGCGTCATGCACAGGGCGAGTGCAGCGGCGAGAGCGAAACGGCGCATGGGGCGGTCCTCGTCTGGAGTCCGGCGAAGGCTAGTCCGGCGCTGTTGGCGGCGCGTGAATACCCCGGGCCTGACCTGCAGGAGCGGCTTCAGCCGCGATCGAATGTCCCGCACGCGCCTTGAACCCGCCGTCCAATTCGCGACTGAACGAGGCCCGTCGAGGTCGTGTGGGTCCCGCCCATTAGAGGGACGGGCGATCGCGGCTGAAGCCGCTCCTACAGCGCCGCTAGTGGATGCCGAGACCGGGGATCGAGCTGATGGTGTCGGGATCGAAACCCGCGATGGATGCGAAGTGGCGGCCACGTTCCACGTAGTCGCGATACGGCCCGAAGCTGGGCGCGCCGGGCGACAGCAGCACCACGCCACCGGCGGGAAGCGACTGCCGTGCCTTGACCACAGCATCGGCCAAGTCGTTGGCAGCCAGCAGCTTGATGTCGCCGCCCACCGCTTCCAGCTCCGCATGGATACGAGGCCCGTTCGCGCCCATGGTCACGATCACCGCAGGCGCCCGTGTCCCGACGTCGCGAGCGAACCCGGACCAGTCCAGTCCGCGGTCGTGGCCACCCACCAGCAGCGCCACGGGGCGGTCGCGGTGGCAGTCCAGCGCCGCAAGCGTCGCGAATGGCGTGGTGCTGATGGAGTCGTTGACGTAGGTGACGCCGTCGCGCTCGCCCAGCACCTGCAGGCGGTGCGGCAACGGCTGGAAGTGCACGGCACTCGGTGCCAGCGCCACCGCGTCGTGGCCCAGCGCCTCGATGGCCGTGAGAACGGCGCACAGGTTGCCGCGATTGTGGCGCCCGGGCAGCGGCAGGCCGGCGGTGTCGAGCACCTCGACCGCGCCGCGCCACAGCACGTCGCCACGCAGGTGCCAGCCGTCGCGGGTGCCGTACCAGCGCACGGCGGTTGTCGATGCCGGGTCGGCCTGGATCACATGGCCCAGCGCCGCGACGGTCGGGTCGTCGGCATTGAGCACCGCGATGCGCGGCCGCGCGTCGGTCACCAGCCGCAGCTTGTCCTCGACATAGCGCGCCTGCGAGCCGTGCCAGTCCAGGTGCTCGGGAAAGATGTTGGTGACCACGGCGATGTCGGGCCGCGTGCCGCTGTCGGCGACGTCGCCGGTCTGGTAGCTGGACAGCTCGATCACCCACGCCTCCGGCACCGGATGCTCGGGCAGCTCCAGCAACGGCAGGCCGATGTTGCCGGCCAGTGCCGTGACGTGGCCGCCGCTGCGCAGCAGGTGCGCCAACAGCGCGGTGGTGGTGCTCTTGCCCTTGGTGCCGGTCACGCAGACGGTGCGCGCGGCGATCCCGTCCGGGCCGGCGTGCTGCGCGAACCACAGGGCGGTGCCGCCAACGAAGCGCGTCCCACGCGCGGCGGCCTCCGCGGCATCGGGCCGGTACGGGCTGATGCCGGGCGACTTGATGACGATATCGAACGCCGCCAACCGGTCGGCATCCGTCCGCGTGTCGATCTCGAGCTTCGCATCGCCCAACGCCTGCGCGTCGTCGACTTCCGTCGGCGTGCAGAACAGCGTCAGCGGCAGTGCGGGCAGCGCGGCGCGGATCGCGCGGTAGGCGGCGCGGCCCTCGCGGCCCCAGCCCCACAGGGCGACCCGTCGGCCTTCAAGCTGCGAGATGCGCACGCAGCCGCTCCCACAACGCGGGCGGAATGCCATGCGCGTCGTCCAGCACCATCAGCGGTTCGATCGCCAGGTCCTCACCGGCCAGTTGCGGGGCGATCTCGCGGGCGAAACGCTCCACCAGCGCGTCCTCGCGCCACTCCGGGCGCTGCGCCAGTGCCGCCATCGCGGCGCGAGACTCGCGCGCCTCGCCCACGCATTCGAACGGCTTGTGGTCGCGGTACTCCATCAGCGCATCGAACCCCGCCGTCTGCGTGGTGTCGTCCAGCAGGTTGCGGCCGAAGATGCGCATCAGCCGCGGCTTGGCCATGAACGGCGCTAGCGCCAGAAACACGAAGTGGCACTTCGGGCACACGCCACACCAGCGGTGGGTCGGGCGCTCGCCGAGGATGTGGAAGTTGCGGTTGCAGCTGGAGAAATGGGCGTCGTAGCGGTCGATGCGGGCGAACTGCCGCGCCACCGCCAGCTCGCTCAGCGGGCGCAGCAGGGAGTAGTACTGCAGGTCCGCGGCCACGTGCCGGCGCACGTGCGAGGCGAACGCCTGCTCGAACGCCCAGCCCTTGGACCACTGGTGGTTCACCTCGCCGGTGCCTTCGATCAGGCTGCCGTAGCTGGCCGACCGCTCGTTGGAGAACACCACCTGGTCGACGCCGTGCAGCAGCGCGGCCAGCACCAGGATCGCGGAGTTCACCGCCGTCACCGGGATGTGGCCGTTCCATGCGCCTTGGCGGTTGAAGTCGAACAGCTGCGGTGCCAGCGCGCGGCCGATGTTGAGCGTGGGCAGGCCCGTGCGCTCGGCGCACGCCTTGATCAGTTGCGATCCGCCAATCCACGCGACCGTCTGGTCCACCCCCAGCGCGCGCAGCGCCTCGATGCTGACCAGCGAGTCCTTGCCACCGCCGATGGCGACCATGGCGTGGGCGCGCAGGCCCAGTGCCTGCGCGTCGCCGGCGCCACTGTCAGAAGCCACCGGGAAGCGGATCCGCCCGTGCAGGTCCAGCCCGTTGCGGTAGGCGAACTCGCCCAGGCCGCTGAGGTACACGGTCTCCATGAAGGCCGCGGTGTCGGCGTCGATGTCGTACGCCTCGATTCGGATCTGCGGCGGCACGGCCGCCTTGTAGTAGCTCACGCCGGCCATCAGGTGCAGCAGTCGCAGCGCCTGCTCGACAGCCTCCGCGCGTGCGCCATCCAGTTCGAACGGAGCGCCCGGCACGGTGACGGTTTCCACCAGCTCCGGGCCGTCGTCGAAGGCGTATACGAGCCGTGCGACCCCGGTGGCCGCGTCCAGTTCGCAGCGCACGAAGCGGAATACCTCGATCGCGTCGCGTTTGAATGTCCAGTCGCTCATCTTCAAGTCCCGTGGGCGGGCGTGGGCCCGCCGCTCATTGCATGTCGATAGGCCCGTGCGGCGCGAGCACGCATCAGGCGAGTACGTCCTGCGCCGGTAGCGCGCGCAGGTTGTAGGTGTTGGCCATCGCCATGCCGTAGGCGCCGGCATCGGCCACCAGCAGCACGTCGCCCTCGGTCGTCGCGATGGGCAGCAGGCGGTCGCGCCCGAGCACGTCGCCGGTCTCGCACACCGGGCCGACCACGTCGAATGCGGCGATGTCCGCATCCTCCAGCCGGGTCAGGTTGTGGATGCCGTGGTAGGCCTCGTACATCGCCGGTCGCAGCAGCGCGTTCATGCCCGCGTCCGCGCCGACCCGGCGGATGCCGTCCTTCTCCACCACCTGGGTGACGGACACCAGCAGCACGCCCGCCTCGGCCACCAGGTAGCGGCCCGGCTCGATCACCAGGCCGAAGCGCGGATAGGCCGCCTTGATGCCGGCCAGCCCGTCGCGCCACAGCGCCAGGTCGAAGTCCTGCGCGTCGGGCGTGTACGGCACCGGCAGGCCGCCGCCGATGTCGATGGTTTCCACGGTCCCGACCGCGTCGGCCAGGCCGGCCAGCTCGGCGTAGACACCGCGCCAGTGGGTCGGGTCGTCGATGCCGCTGCCCAGGTGCGCGTGCAGACCGGTGATGCGCAGGTCGACGGCGCGCGCAGCCTGCAGGAAGGCGTCGAAGCGCGCTACCGGCAGGCCGAACTTGGCGGCGACACCGCCGGTGCGCACCTTTTCGTGGTGGCCCTCGCCGTGTCCCAGGTCCAGGCGCAGCCACGCAGTGCGGCCGCGGAACACCCCCGGCCAGCGCTGCAGCGCCTCGATGTTGTCGATGGTGACGGTGGCGCCGAGATCGAACGCCGCCTCGTATTCGCGGCGCGGCGCGAAGCTCGGCGTGAACAACACGCGCGACGCTGGCAGGTCCGGCACGGCGTCGAACACGCGCTCGAGCTCGCCCAGCGACACGCACTCCAGCCCGAAGCCCTCGGTCGCCAGCGCCTGCAGGATCGCCGGATGCGGGTTGGCCTTGATCGCGTAGTAGCAGCGGTCCACCGCCGACGTCGCGGCCAGCGCGCGGGCGCGGGCGCGGACGGTATCGAGGTCGTAGACGTAGCGTGGCGTGCCGGCAGCGGCCATCTCCAGCAGGCGGTCGCGCTGCACCGCCCACCAGGGTGCGGGGCGCTCGGGCTTGCCGTGGGCGATCTCGCGCCAACTGGGGCCGAACACGCTGGCGTCCAGCACCGGCATCGCGCCCGAGCGCACCAGTTCGGCGTGGAGTTGCGGCAGCAGCCCGTCGGCGTCGGCCTCGTCGATGACGAACGTCAGGTTGAGGTCGTTGGACGACTGCGAGATCAGGTGCACGCGCTCGCGCCCGAACGTCGCCCAGATGTCGCTGAGCCGATGCAGCAGCGAACGCATGCCGCGCCCCACCAGCGTGATCGCCGCGCACGGCGTGAACACCTTGACCCGGCACACCTGCGCAAGGTCGGCCGACAGCGCCTCCAGCACGTTGGTGGTGACCAGGTTCTCGCTGGGGTCCAGCGACACGGTGACGTTGGTTTCCGACGAGCCGATGAGGTCGACCGACAGCCCGTGGCGGCGGAAGCGCTCGAAGATGTCGGCCAGGAAGCCGACCTGCTGCCACATGCCGATGCTTTCCATCGACACCAGCACGATGCCGTTGCGGCGGCTGATCGCTTTCACTCCGGGCACCGTGGCCGCGCTGCCGTCGATGCGCGTGCCCGGCAGGTCCGGGCGTTCGGTGTCGAGGATCGCCATCGGCACGCCGGCGTCGCGGCACGGGCCAATGGACCGCGGGTGCAACACCTTCGCACCGGTGGTGGCGATTTCCTGCGCTTCGGCGTAGTCCAGCCGCGCCAGCAGGCGCGCATCCGGCACCTCGCGCGGGTTGGCGCTGAACATGCCCGGCACGTCGGTCCAGATCTCCACGCGCGCCGCACGCAGAAGCGCGCCGAAGTACGCGGCCGAGGTGTCCGACCCGCCACGACCCAGCACGGCCGTGCCGCCGTCGCCGTGGCGCGCGATGAAGCCCTGGGTCAGCAGCATGCGCGCGGGTTGCGCGGCAAAACGCGTGCGGAAGGCGGCGTCGGCATCGATGCGGCAGTTGACCGCCAGCCGCGTGGCCCACTCGCCCTGGTTGGGCAGTGCGATGGCGTCGAGCCAGTCGCGCGCGTCGCACCATCCGAAATCCAGCCCCTGCGTTCGCAGGTAGGCCGCGCCGATCGTCGAGGACAGCAGCTCGCCCTGCGCCAGCACTTCGGCCTGCCAGTCCAGCGGCCGCGTGTGGGCGCGGGGGTCGTCCAACAGCGCATCCAACGCCGCCAGCCGCTCGGCGAGAACCACATCGGGATCGAGGTCCAGCTCGACGCAGAACGCTCGGTGGCGCTGCACCAGGGCGTCGATGCGCGTCGCCAGCTCGCCGGCTTCCAGCGGCCCGCTCGCGATCACCTGCAGCTCGTTGGTGACGCCCGACAGGGCCGACACCACCACCAGCACGCGCGCGTCGTCCTCGGCCATGCGTTTGGCCGCCAGCGCCCCGATGGTGTCCCAACGGTTGCGGCGGGACACGGACGTGCCGCCGAACTTGAGTACGACCCAACGCTGCGCTTGCGCCACCACGCATGTCCTCATGCAGGAAAGGAAACTGGAAGGCCGGCCGGTGTGTGGGCCAGGCCACACGACCCGGCCCGTGCGGACCCGTAGAATCACGTCCCGCCGGAGCGCAACGCGAGCCGGCGGTCCAAACCCGCGATTCTAGTGCAAGCCGCGCCTGGCCCGCGGCCCGCCTCCCCCCGACTCCCCACGCCGGACACCCCTGCCGATGCCGCTTCGCCCCTACCTGCAACTGGACGTCTTCGCCGACCGTCCCGGCAACGGCAATCCGCTGGCCGTGGTCCTGGATGCCGATGGGCTGCCGGACGAGGCGATGCAGGCCATCGCTCGCTGGACCCGCTTGCCGGAAACGACGTTCGTACTTCGGCCCACCGCGCCCGGCGCCAGCTACCGCGTGCGCATGTTCAGTCCCCGCCGCGAGGTGCCGTTCGCCGGCCACCCCAGCGTCGGGACCGCATATGTGCTTCTGGAAACCGGGCGCGTGGCGCCGGTCGATGGCCTGCTGCACCAGCAGTGCGAGGTCGGCGTGCTGCCGCTGTCTGTCGAAGGCGATGGCACCGCGCGGACCATTGCCGTGCGCACGCCGAAGGCCCGGGTGATGGAGGTCGCGACCCGCGACGATCCGCGCCTGGTGGACGCTTTGGGCGCCCTGCCGGCAGGTGCGCTGCCCCCTGCGCTGGTCGACGGCGGCCGTCGCTGGTGGCTGGCCGAGGTGGCCGACGAGGCCGCGCTGCGTGCCGCCACGCCGGACTGGGATGCAATCGCGGCGCTGGCCGAATCCACAGGCAGCATGGGCGTCTGCGCGTTCGCGCGCTCGACGCCGGGTTCCGAACACGACCTGGTCGTGCGCGCCTTTGTCGGTGCGCCGGCCCGCTTCGAGGACGCGGCGTCCGGCGCGGCCAACGCGACGCTGGCCGCCTGGCTTGACCACAACGACGCCGTGCCGGGACGGGACGGACGCTACCGCGTCAGCCAGGGCCGCGAGGTCGGCTTCGATGCGAGCCTGCACATGCGCATCGATGCCGATGGCGAGGTTTGGTCGGGCGGGCATGCCTGCACGGTGGTGGAAGGGCAGATCGACTGGCCGGAGTGAAGCCTGCCGGCCGCCTTTGGTGATCCCCACCGCACGATTCCTGTAGGAGCGGCTTCAGCCGCGAGCTTTTTTGCTCGTCTGTAGGAACGACGTGAGTCGCGACCTGGGCCACGGATGCGACGCAAGCGTGTTCCGGTCGCGACTCACGTCGCTCCTACAACAATGCCGCCGGACGTCCCATTCCCTGTACGCCCGCGCAAAAATCACGCAAAAAAAAGCGGGTCCCGAAGGACCCGCACATCACCCACCCCTGAGTGTTCTTGAATCCCGGCCCGTGCCGGTTACTCCGGACGCACGTCCACGCGTACGCGGATACGGTCGCCCGGGTGGTAATTGGTGCGCGTGGTGTAGCGGCGCCCGGCGTATTCGTACGTCACGTCGTACGCGTCCACGCCCTGCCCGCCTGTGGCGTAGCCGCCGTAACTGCCGCCCGCCGGAACCGGATCGCAGACCCGCACCGTGCCGGTGCCGCCGCGCGTGCGCTGGTAGTTGTCGTAGACCTGCCGGCCCGCCGCGCCACCCACCATCGATCCAATGGCTGACGTCACGTAGCGGCCGCTGCCGCCGCCCACCTGGCTGCCGACCACGGCGCCGAGCACGCCGCCGATGACGGTCGCCATCGTGCGGCCGCCCTGGTTGCCGGCCTGGCTGCGGTACGGGTCGTTGTAGCGGTCGTCGCCGTAATAGCCGTCGCGGTAGGTGTCACCGCCCACGTAGCTGTCGCGGTAGTAGCAGCGCTGGTTGCCGGTACTGGACGCCTGGTAGCGGTCGAACACCGGGTCCACCCTGATCACTCGGGCGTAGTCGTACTGCCCATTGGACTGTCCATACCGGTCCGGCGTCGGATAGTTGCTTCCGTAGGTGTTGCCGTAGCCGTCATTGCCGCGCGGCTCGAGGTAGGTCTGGGCGGACGCCGCGCCACTGGTTGCGGCGAGCGAGAACGCCAGGCTGGCGGCGAGCAGTCGATTCATGGGCATGGCTCCTTGCACGGTGTCGGCAGAGGACCGGCATGGATGCAGCCGGCGGAAACGTAGGGCCATCCTCGGGGAACCCGCGGCAACCACCCCTGAATTTCGTGAAATCGGCGTGAATCGGTTTATCGGGGCGACAGGCGTGCCTGCAGCCAGACGACGACATCCTGCGCGACGCGTGCCGCGCAGTGCCCCAGCAGCGGGCCGACGTGGGTGCCGCGCCTGGGCGCCCCACGGCTCGACGTCCGGCCCGTCGCCGGGCGCAAGCGAATGCGCCCACGGCGCCGGTGGCAGCGGATTGACCAGCACGAGGGCATCGGCCCGTTCGCCGCACGCGGCCGCCAGCAATCCGCCGAGGCTGGCGCCGATGGCGACACGCGGCCCAGGGAGCATGGACAGCGCCTCCTCCACCTGGCGCTGGTAGTCATTCAATGCGGTCGTGGCAAGCCCCTGGTCGGCCGGCTGCAGGTCGATGGCATGGGCCGCGGCGCCATGCGCATCGAACACGTTCTTCCAGATCGCCCATTCCCAGCCGCCACCGCCGGCGCCGTGGATCATCAAGGCATTCATGCCACTTCGGCTTGGCGGCGCAGCGCCTCGGTCACCCCGCCAGCGTCGCCTGCAGGCTGATCGGCACCGCGCTGAGGGCCTTGGAGACCGGGCAGTTCTTCTTGGCGTCCTCGGCGATGGACTGGAACTTCGCATCGTCGATCCCCGGCACCTGCGCGTCCACCTTCAGGCGGATCTGCGAAAACGACGGGCCGTCGTCCATGGAAAGGTCGACATCGGCGCGCGTATCCAGCCGGGTCGGCGGATGGCCCGCCTCGGTGAGCTTGGCCGACAGCGCCATGGTGAAGCAGCCGGCGTGCGCGGCGGCAATGAGCTCCTCCGGGTTGGTGCCCTTCTCGTCGCCGAAACGGCTGTTGAAGGCGTAGCGCGTGTCCTCCATGAGGCCGCTCTGCGGGGTGCTCAGACGGCCCTGGCCGCTCTTGAGGTCGCCCTCCCAGTGGGCGGTGGCGTGGCGGGAAATGCCCATGTCGGACTCCGTTGCGTGAGGGGCGGCCAGCCTAGCGGCCGGCTCGTTAGCCCTGCGTGGCGCCGCGCCGCAATGCTGCTGCGCGCGGTTGTGCCGGATGGAGGCCGTTTGCGCCGCGGCGCGTCTTGACCCGCCCCCACCCCTGCGCGAGGCTTGCCGTCCCGGCGCACCGCGCCGGCGCCCCCGCCATGACCGCCCGCCCAGCGTCCGCTCGGGCGCGCCGCGCGGACAGCCATGACGGCCTTCCAACCCTTCGAAGGGAGAAGTCCGCTCATGTCCTACAGCACCCCCTCCATCCGCAACGTGGCCCTGGCAGGCCACCCCGCCGCCGGCAAAACCACGCTCTTCGAAGCCCTGCTGCAGGCCGGCGGCACGATACAGACGGCAGGCACGATCGAGCGCGGCAACACGGTGTCGGACTTCGACCCGATGGAACGCGAGCGCGGCCACTCGCTCGATGCCGCCATCGCCTCGATCGACCACAAGGCCGCTTCGGGCGAGGCCATCCACGTCAACCTGATCGACACCCCAGGCTACCCGGATTTCCGCGGCCCCGCGCTATCGGCGCTGGCGGCGGTGGAAACCGTGCTGATGGTCGTCGACGCCGACCAGGGCGTGGAATACGGCACCCGCCGGATGATGGAACACGCCCGCGCCCGCAAGCTGTGCCGCGCGGTGGTCATCAACAAGATCGACCACGACGGCGCCGACCCGGGACGCGTGCTGGACGAGCTGCGCGAGGCGTTCGGCAACGAATGCCTGCCGATCAACCTGCCCGCCGACGGCGGCAAGGCGGTCATCGACTGCTTCGGCAACAGCGACGGCGACAGCGACCTCGGCCCGGTGGCGGACTGGCACCAGAAGATCATCGACCAGGTGGTGGAGATCAACGAGTCGGTGATGGAGCACTACCTGGACCTGGGCGAGGACGGCCTGTCCGGGCAGGAGCTGCACGACGCGTTCGAGCAGTGCCTGCGCGAGGGCCACCTGGTCCCGGTGCTGTTCTGCTCGGCGCGCAGCGGCGCCGGCGTGCGCGAGTTGCTGGACGTCGCCGAACGCCTGTTCCCCCATCCGGGCGAGGCAAATCCGCCGCCCTTCGTGAAGGGCCGCGGCAGCGACGCGCAGCCGGTCGCCGCCACCCCCGACCCGTCGGCCCACGTGGTCGCCGACGTGTTCCGAATCGTCAACGACCCCTTCGTCGGCAAGCTCGGCGTGTTCCGCGTCTACCAGGGCACCGTGCGCAAGGACACGCAGCTGTTCGTCGACGACGGCAAGAAGCCGTTCAAGGTGGGCCACCTGTTCAAGCTCAAGGGCAAGGAACACGTCGAGGTCGAGCAGGCGGTGCCGGGTGACATCGCCGCGGTCGCCAAGGTCGAGGACCTGCACTTCGACGCGGTGCTGCACGACAGCCACGACGAGGACGAAATCCACCTGGCGCCGCTGGACTTCCCGAAACCGATGTTCGGCCTGGCGGTGGAGGCCGCCAGCAAGGGACAGGAGCAGAAACTGGCCACCGCCCTGCACAAGCTGTCGGAAGAGGACCCGTGTTTCGTCGTCGAGCACGAGTCCGAAACCAACGAGACCGTCGTGCGCGGCCTGTCGGACCTGCACCTGCGGGTCAACCTGGACCGGTTGAAGGAGCGCTACGGCGTGGACGTCACCTCGCGACCGCCGCGCATCGCCTATCGCGAGACCATCGGCGGCAAGGCCGAGGGCCACCACCGGCACAAGAAGCAGACCGGCGGCGCTGGACAGTTCGGCGAGGTGTTCCTGCGCGTGGAACCGCTGCCGCGCGGAACCGGGTTCGAGTTCGTCGACGAGGTAAAGGGCGGCACGATTCCCGGCCAGTTCCTGCCCGCGGTCGAGAAGGGCGTGCACCAGGCGATGAAATCCGGCGCGCTGGCCGGCTATCCGATGCAGGACCTGAAGGTCACCGTGTACGACGGCAAGCACCACCCGGTCGACAGCAAGGAGGTCGCGTTCGTCGCCGCGGGGAAGAAGGCGTTCCTCGACGCGGTCGCCAAGGCGCGGCCGCAGGTGCTCGAACCCATCGTCGACCTGGAGGTCAATGCGCCCGAGCAGCACATGGGCGACATCAGCGGCGGACTGGCCAGCAAGCGCGCCCGCATCAACGGCACGGACGCCGCGCGCGGTGGCGAGATCGTGGTCAAGGCGCAGGTGCCGCTGTCGGAACTGGAGGGCTACGCCGCCGAGCTGAAGTCGGTCACCGCCGGCCGCGGCCGCTACTCGCTCGACTTCAGCCACTACGAACCGGTGCCGCCGCAGGTGCAGCAGCGGTTGGTAGGCGAGTACAAGCCGCGGCATGACGAGGATTGAGGCACGAGAAGGACCGAAGCCCTCTGGACACCCCGAGGCAGTGCCAGTAGCCGTCATCCCGGCGAACGCCGGGATCCACCTTGACCTTTGCATGTCGTCATCGGTCCACGGCACGCAACGTCACTGGATTCCCGCGTTCGCTGGAATGACGAAGAAGGGGCAACCAACATGCGGAGCACCCGTTGTCCGGGTCCGACCGTACGGACGGAAACCGCATGAGCCTGCTCGCGCCCGCCCAGGCCGCGTTGCTCGCCGACGCCCTGCTCGCCCTGCACGTGGGCATCGTCGCCTTCGTCGTGCTGGGCGAAGCCCTGTTCCTGGTCGGTGGGCGGCTGGGCTGGTGGTGGGTGCGGAACCTCGCGCTGCGGGTAACGCACCTGGTTCTGATGGTGGTCATCGCGCTGCAGGCGTGGCTGGGCGCGCTCTGCCCGCTGACGGTGTGGGAACAGGCGCTGCGGCGCCACGCCGGCCAGCCGGCCTACCGCGAATCGTTCATCGAGTACTGGCTGTCGCGCGTGCTGTATTTCGACCTGCCATGGTGGGTGTTCGTGGCGGCATACACGGCGTTTGCCGCACTGGTGCTGATGACGTGGCGGTGGGTGCCGCCACGGCCACGGCGGGCGTAGGATGGGCATTGCGATGGACACCAGCATCCCCGAATACCGCACGGCATTCCGGTCGCTATGCACCACGCGGCGCGTATCGCACGCCTGCAACCCGGGAGCGCCTGCCTAGATGCGCAAGGCCCGCACCCTCGATGAAGCCCGGCGTCTGGAAGACATGCCGAACGTCGGCCATGCCATCGCCGACGACCTGCGTGCGCTCGGGCTGGAGCGACCGGCCCAACTGCGCGGACAGGACCCGGTCGCGCTCTACCTGCAGCTGTGCAGGGAGACGGGACGCCGCCACGACCCCTGCGTGCTGGACACGTTCATGGCCGTGATCGAGTTCGCCGACTACGACGACACGCGTCCGTGGTGGGCGCATACGGCCAAACGACAGGCCGGCTGGGCCGACGTGGAAGCGCGCCTGCCACCCGGTTTGCGCAAGCTGTAAGCGGCAGCGGCGACTAGCCTTCCGGCGGCGCCGGCAGGTCGTCGAGTTCGACCGGACGTGGCATCAGCTGTGCGCGGATCGCGCCGTCGGGATGGCCCAGCGTGGTGACCTGCACGTAGGCCTCGCCAGCACGCACGCGGCCCGCATCGTCGTCGGACAGGTCCACCGTGGTGTCGATGCGGCCGTCGGCGCCGGTCGCAGGCAGCGGCAGGTCGGACACCTTGCGGCCGTTCTCGCTGGCCGTGCCCACGTGCAGCGCCGCGCCCGTAGCGTCCTCACCCAGTCCCGCATAGCCCATCTGCAGGGTCAGCGTACCGTCGTCGTCGAGCATCGCGCGGACCTCGCCGGTCGCCGGTGACTCGGTCGACGACACCACGTTGCCGCCCGCGAGCTGGCCCTGCAGCGAGACGTCCGCCGCGAAGGCGGGCGCGACACACGCCAGCAGCGCCAGCGACAACCAGGTACGGGGACGATTCGGGGTCATGGCGGTGCTCCGGTCAGGGGACCCGCACGCTATCGGCGCGTGGCGTGTCGCCGCGTGAACACGCGTGCCTTGACGGTGCAATGCAGCAACGCCACCTACGCTGCATCCATGCCCGCCGATACCCCGAAGCCCGCCCCCGCCCCGCCGCCGCCGCGCCGCGACTACGCACCCGCGGCGCGGCGCCTCATGTCGACCGTACTGGTGTTCGGCCTGCTGGCCATTGCGGCCTACTGGGCCTGGCACCAGCCCTTCATGGCCCGTGCGAGGACGCTGTGGGAACTGTCCCGGATCCCGCCGCCGAACGAACTGCCGGTACCGGTGGAGGGTGTCGCGGCCAACCGTATCGCCGACACGTTCGGCGCGCCGCGCGGCGCGGACCGCGAACACCACGGCGTCGACATCTTCGCGACGCGCGGAACAGCGGTGACCAGCGCGACGCGCGGCGTGGTCGCCTCGATCCGCGAAACTGGCCTGGGCGGCCGCCAGGTCTGGGTCGTCGGCCCCGGCAACGAGCGCCACTACTACGCCCACCTCGACGACTGGGCACCCGGCCTGGCCGAAGGCGACGTCGTCGGCCCCGGAGACGCCCTGGGCGAAACAGGCGACACCGGCAACGCCCTCGGTACGCCACCCCACCTCCACTACGGCATCTATGGCGCCAGCGGCCCGGTCGATCCCCTGCCCCGGCTGCGGGCCTTCGAAGAGAACTCATTCGACCCGCCGCGCGACGACTGAAACCGGTTTGCGCCGTATGGGCGGCATGGACGGCATGCGTGTTGGGGCGATTGCGGCGTAGCATCGACGTCCCGTAGGCGGATCCCGACTCATGCCCAGCAGCAGCAACAGCCCTCTCCGTACGTGCCTGCCCTGTCTGAGTGCATTGCTCGTGGCTTCCGCGCTACTGGCCTGCACACGCGATGCCGGCGCACCCCTCGCGGAAGGCGCGGAAGCGGCTGTTTCCCATGATGCCGGGGCGACGGCGCCCGCTACCCCTGGGCATAGGACCGCATCACCCGCAGCGGGCAAGAACCGAGCCGCACTGGCCGAGCGCCGGCGTTCCGAAATGCGCGCGTCGGTCAGCGTCGTACACCAGTACCTCCAGCGCGTGTCCAAACGTGAATTCGAACAGGCCGACGAACTTTGGGCCTACCGCCGCAGCCCCACAGCGGGTGAAGAATCCGGCCTGCGGTCGCTGGGCGACGTGCGCGTGATGCGTATCGACAACGATCCGCCTGTGCCGATGGACGAGGAACCCATCCCGACGGCGGTCGAAGTCCCGGTGCGGCTGCTCGCTACCTTCCCGGACAACCGCCAAGCACGGTTCTCCGGCTACTACCGCGTACGTCGCAACCCAGTCGAAGGCCGCTGGGAGCTGATCGGAGCATCCCTGCAGCCGGTCCTGCGCTGAAGCGCTAACCGGCCATTCACCGCCGCCGGCTAATGTGGCGGCCCGCCCCCGCAGGACATCGCCGATGCACATCGCCATGCCGTCCCGTTTCCGCCTGTCCACCACTGCGGCGCGTGCTGCGCTTCTGGGCGTGTTCGCGCTGGTACTCGCCGCGTGCTCCACGCTGGGCGCGGTGGGCGCGCTACTCGGCAACCAGGTGAACTTCACGCAGCCGCAGTTGCAGTCCTCGCTGGACCGCAACTTCCCCAAGGAATACGACAAGCTGGGCGGACTGGTGTCGCTGACGCTGATGAACCCGCGGCTGTCGATCCCGCAGGGCAGCAACCGGCTGCGGATGGACTTCGATGTCGAGCTGGGCGCGCTGGGCAGCGACAGTTCGCAGGCACGCGGCCGCTTCGCCCTGACCAGTGCGCTGCGCTGGGACCCGAACACGCGCGGCCTGCACCTGCAGGACCCGGCCATCGAATCGGTGGACGTCCCGGCCCTGGGCGGGATGATGAACACCACCTCGCGCCAGCTTCTCAACAGCTGGCTGGCGGACTACGCACGCGATGAACCGGTGTACCGTTTCGACAACAGCCTGCTGGACCGTATCGGCGCGCGCCGCATCGGCTCGACCGAGATCGAGAACGGCCAGGTCGTGGTCAACCTGGGCAACTGAACGACTCCAATGCAAAAAGCCGCACTACCACTCGCCGTCCTGATGACCGCCCTCGCGTTGACTGCATGCGGCGGCGATGACGACGCCACGCCGCGCACCGCCGACGGGCGCACCGCCGAAGAACTTCCCGCACCCGAGCGCACCGGCGGCAGCATCACGGGCATGCCCGATGCGCGGCCCGGACAGTCGCTCGGCGATTCACCGATGGACGCCGACGACGCCTTGGCCGCCCTGCCGCCGGACACCGCGATCGACAGCGACGGCAACGTGATCCTGCCCGACGGCTCGATGGTCGACGGGGACATGTCGGTGCCGGGCAACCCGGGCACGGCCGGTGCCGGCGTCGATGGCATGAATGCCGCCGGCGAGGCGGAAGCCGCATCGCCCGCCCCGGCGCCGGCTGGCCCCGGTCCGTCGGAAGCGGTTGCGCTGGTGCGTACGTACTTCAACGCCCTCAACGGCGGCCGGTTCGAGGTCGCCCATGCGCTGTGGGCCGACGCCGGTCGCGCCAGTGGCCAATCGCCCGCGCAGTTCGCCGACAGCTTCAGCGGCACGTCGGGCCTGGACGTGGACGTGCTGGAACCGGGTCGGGTCGATCCCTCTGCCGGCTCGCGCTACATCGAAGTGCCGGTGGCCTACACCGCGACCGCAGCCGACGGCACGCAGCGGCGCTTCGTCGGCGCCTACACGCTTCGCCACTCGGTGGTGGACGGCACCGGCCCCGAAGCCGGGCAATGGCGCATCGCATCGGCGGACCTGCGCGAAGTCCAGCCCTGATGCGGCGACTCGCGGTCGATGACCCGCGGCCGCGCGTGGTGCTGGACACCAATGCGTGGCTGGACCTGCTGCACTACCGCGACCCGCGCGGGCAGGCGCTGGCCGACGCACTGGCCGCTGGCGAGATGGTCGCGATCACCCATGTCGAGTGCCACGCCGAGTGGCAGCGCGTACTGGGTTACCGCCAGCTCAAACTGGATGCCGAGGCCAAGGCGGCGCTGGACGCCGGACACGACACACTGGCCCACCACTGGAGCGGCGCACTGCCGAACTCCGACGACGGCCCTGTGCTGCCGCGTTGCGACGACCCCGACGACCAGAAATTCATCGAACTGGCGGCCGCCTGTGGCGCGAAGTGGCTGGTCAGCCGGGATCGTGCCGTGCTGGCGCTGGGGACGCGCACGGCACGCGCGGGGCTGTTCTGGATACTGACGCCCGAGCAGTGGGGCGTGGCGCACGCGCCGGGTTGAACGCGGCACGTGTTGTTGTCATCCCGGCGAAAGCCGGGATCCATCCTGCCGGTCGAGACGCTAGGCAACGGCCAGCACGCCCGTCCACTGTCCTGTATCCACCGCCGATGCTGGTTACGCGATGCGAATCAAGATGGATCCCGGCGTTCGCCGGGATGACGGGATGCCTGCATGAAGGATCGAACGTCCCGGCGACGGCTACCGCTCAGATCTCGAACCGGTACGACAACTTCACCAGCAGCTGCTCGTTGTCGCGCAGGTCGAACGCATCGCCCAGTTGGCCGAATGCGTCGCGCCCCTCCAGCCGCTGGACGCCATCCAGGTCCTCGTTGAAGAACTCGCCGCCTCGCACGTAGGCGATGTAGAGGTACGACAACGGCGCCAGCTCGTAGCGGTAGCGCACCTGGAACGCCAGGTTGCTCAGCGAGAAGTCCGGGATCGCCTCGTCCACGGCCACTGGCGTGCCGTCGTCGGCCACCCGGTAGGCCTGGCGCGCATGCGCGTCGAGCCCGATCGACTCCAACCGCACCCGAAGCTCCTGCCTCGCGTCGACCAGCCACGTGCTGCCCAGCGACAGGAACACCTGGTCGGACCGGTACGTGCCCACCAGGTTGTCACCACGCCACAGCAACCAGTCCGGGTTGTGCGACAGCTGGGTGCCGCCGAAGAAACTCAGGCGGTCGTTCACCTGGTACGCCGGCTCGACGTACAGCTGCACCTGGCCCTCGTCCATGCCACCCAGGCCTTCCGCCGCATAGCGCGCTTCGCCATAGATCGACCATGGACTGCCGCCCTGCCGCGGGCGGAAGCGTTCGTAGTACAGGTAAAGCTTGCCTGGCACGTCGACCGCGCCGTTGCCGCGCGTCACCAGGTCGTCGTGTCCAGACGTGAAGGCCGCGATCTCGAAGAAGTCGTTGCCGCCGTCGCGGCGCTCGCCCTGCCGGTTGAGCGAGGCGGCGTCGGCGATGTGCAGGCCGTTGTCGTTGGTCCTGCGCGACACCGCGCCGCGCCAGAAGTGCGAGGCGTACGCGGAGGTCTCGGGCAGGTCGGTGATGCGCCGGCCCAGCTCGTAGCGCAGGTAGTTGAAGTTGTTGCGTTCCAGGTAGCCAAAATCGTTGAGCTGCAGGTCGTCGCCCAGGTGCAGCGCGTAGAGCTGCTGGCGCCACTGGTTGCCCAGGTCGTGGTCGACCATGACCTGGGCGCCGGTGTCGTCGGTGCGCTGCCCGTCCTGGTCGACCTGCGATCCGGCCACCGCCGTACGCACCGACAGCCGGTCGCTGGGTCGCCACTGGTGGTCGACCTCGAACACGTTGGCCTCGCGGCCCAGGAACGGCCGCTCCACGCGCGTGGCCATCGCGCCCAGGCCGTGGCGATCGAAGTCGCGGGTGACGCGCGCGGCGAAGAAATCGCGCCCGGCGTCGCCGTCCTCGCTGGCGGCGAACACGCCGTAATTCAGCCCCAGCCCGCTGCCGTTGAGCTTGACCGCGGCAGCCACGTCCGACGCGCCGCTGCCGTCGTCGGCTTCCGCGCCGACGCGGCGCGTGTACAGCAGGCGGCTGTTGTTGTTGAGCGAGCCGAACGGCACGTCGAAGAAGCCCTGGTTCTCGGTGAAGAACGGCCGGCGGTCGCTGAAGAAGGTTTCCACCGCGCCGAAGTTCACCACCAGCTCGTCGCTTTCGACCTGGCCGAAGTCCGGGTTGAGCGTCGCGCTGAGCTGGAACTGGCCGTTGGGCTTCCAGAACAGGTCGGCGCCGGCATCGAACTCGCTGTCACCGCCGACGTTGTCGTACAGGCCCACGACATACGGCGTGACCGCCAGCAGCGACTGGCTGTAGGCCGGGATCTGGATGCGCTCGAACACGCTCAGAAAGCGCGGTTCCTGGAAGCTGACGGCCGGCCACGACGCGCGCTCGCCGGTGGAGCCGATCACCCGGTCCAATGACAGCCCGACCGTGCGGGTATCGCCCTGCGCCTCGCGCATGGTGGCGATGTGCCACGGCAGCAGGATCTCCGCCGACCAGCCGGCCTCGTCCTCGGTCACGGCATGGCGCCAGTCACCGTCCCAGTCGTCGTTAAACTGGTTCTCGTTGGTGACCGTTGTGTCGATGATCCCGCCGCCCAGCGTCAGCGTGAAGTTGTAGCCGGTGCGGCCCTCGCCATCGAAGTCGACGTAGACGTTGACGCGGTCGAGCGGGCCGCCGGCGTCGCGCTGGGTCAGCTGGCGCGTGCGCGGGTACCGGTCGGCCTGCAGGTTGCGGAAGGCGATCGCCAGGCCCTCGGACGTGGCGAGCACCCAGGCCTCGGTCGGCTGCGGCGCGGGTTCGCGCGACAGCGGCTGGGTCAGGCGGAAGTCGGTGATATGGCGGGCACCGGCCCACTCGTCGGCACCGATCACGCCGTCGACCTCGACGGCATGGGCGGCAGGCATCGCCAGGGCGGCGAGGATGGCGATCGTCAGGGGGGCACGCATGGACTCTCTCGGCGGCTCACGCCCGCGCCAAACCGGGCGGACGCTGCGGGTGGGCCCGCATCAGTGGCGCGCAGCGTAGGGGTCCGGCCGGCGCATGCCGACTGGCGGAAGTCATGGCAACCGTCTGGCGCCCCGCGGCATCCGTCGCGGGCGGACGCTACTGCATGTGCCAGCCGTGGCTGACCACGATGCTCTGGCCGGTCAGCGCGGCGGTCGGGAACTCGGCCAGGAAGCGCACGGTGCGTGCGACGTCCTGCAGTGTGGTGAACTCGCCATCGACCGTGTTGCCCAGCATCACGCGGCTGACGACCTCCTCCTCGCTGATGCCCAGTTCGCGTGCCTGCTCGGGGATCTGCCGGTCCACCAGCGGCGTGCGCACGAACCCCGGGCACACCACGTGGCTGCGCACGCCGCGCTTGCCGCCTTCCTTCGCCAGCGCACGCGACAGGCCCAGCAGGCCGTGCTTGGCGGTGACGTAGGCCGACTTCAGCGGCGAGGCCAGGTGCGAGTGCACCGAGCCCATGTAGATGACCGTGCCGCCGCCCGCGCCGTACATGTGCGGCAGCGCCGCGCGCGTGGTCAGGAACGCACCGTCCAAGTGGATGGCGAGCATCCGCTTCCAGTCGGCGTAGCTGAACTCCTCGATCGGGTTGACGATCTGGATGCCGGCGTTCGACACCAGGATGTCGAGCCCACCGAAGTGGTCGGCCACCCGGGCGACGCCGGCGTTGACCGCGGCCTCGTCGGTGACGTCCATCGCCAGGCCCAGCGCGCGGCCGCCGGCGGCTTGGATGTCGGCTGCGACCGCCTGCGCGCCCTCGGCATTGAGGTCGGCGATCGCAACGGCCGCGCCGCCGCGCGCCAGTTCATGCGCGATCTCGCGGCCGATGCCGCTGGCCGCGCCGGTGACGATGGCGACCTTGCCCTGCAGGGGGCCGTGGGTGGGGTTCATGCCGGGTTCCCGTGTTCGACGATGCCGCCGATGGTAGCGGGCGCGGATGGCGCATCGAAGGCGCCGGGCACCGGACGTTCGTCCAATGGTCGCCGCGCGACGACGCCGCGCGCCCCGCGGCAACACCTGTAGGGAGCGGCTTCAGCCGCGAGCCGTTGCCTTGGCCTCTTTGTAGGAGCGACGTAAGTCGCGACCCGCGAGGCCACATGCAGGTGCGCGGTCGCGACTTACGTCGCTCCTACAAAGGATTCCGAGGTTATCCCGACCGAACCGATCGCGGCTGAAGCCGCTCCTACAACGGCATCCAGGGCCGGCTCACCCCTTCGCCTTGCGCTTGGGCTGCAGCATCGTGCCGGTGCACGTCTTCGCACCGCAGCGGCAGGCCCAGATCTTCTTCAGCCGCGCGGTGTGCGGCTCGTCCAGGGTGATGCCGTAGTTGTACGACAGCTCCTCGCCCGGCTTGATGGCGCGGATGGCTTCAATGAACACGCGGTCGCGGCGGCGGTCGTCGCCATCGGCCTCCTCCAGCACCGCCTCGCAGTTGGGCGCGCAGCTGTGGTTGATCCAGCGCGCGGTGCCGCCCTCGTAGTTGGCGTCGATCACGTACTCGTCGTTGAGCGTGAAGAGGAACGTGTGGCCCGAATCGGCGTCGCCCGTGTCGCCGGCATCCACCTCGGCATGGCTGCGGCGGCGGCCCTTGTACTCGACGATGCGCTCGCCCTTGGCGATTGGCTGAAGGGCGAATACCCCGTTGCCATGGATGGCGGAGCGACGGGCGACGATCTTGCGCGGCATGCGGTGGTCCGGGTTCGACGGGAGCGGCATTCTCGCCCGGATGCGCAACAACCGCCACGGCGTGGCCGGTCCAACGCGCCGCGTGCGTTGAAGCGTGATCCCCACCACGCGCACGCCGCCATGTCGAACCGCCCTGCCCCACGCCCCCTCGCGCACCTGGCGTGCTTCGCCCTCCTGCTGCTGGCGGCCGGATGCGACCGCGACGCGCCTGCGGCGAGCACGGCCGCCGCATCGCCGGCAGCGCAGGACACGCAGGCGGACCTCATCGCCCGCGGTGAATACCTGGTCCGCGTCACGGGCTGCAACGACTGCCACACGCCCGGCTACGCCGAGCAGCAGGGCAACGTCGACCAGGCGCTGTGGCTGACCGGCTCACCACTGGGCTACCGCGGCCCTTGGGGCACGACGTACGCCACCAACCTGCGCCTGAGGCTGGCCGACATGGACGAGGCGCAGTGGCTGGCCTTCAGCGGCAGCCTGCGCACGCGGCCGATCATGCCGGACTTCGCCCTGCGCGCCATGAGCGAAGACGACCGCCGCGCGATGTTCCACTTCATCAAGTCGCTGGGCCCCGGCGGCGAGCCCGCCCCGGCCTACCTGCCGCCCGGCCAGGCGCCGCAGCCGCCCTATTTCGAGCTGGTGGTGCCGACCGGTGCGCCGGCCACCGTTGGTGCGCCCTGAGCTGGACCCGTGGCACCCGTCGATGACCCTGTAGGAGCGGCCTCAGCCGCGATCGCGGAGAACCACACCCTGTAGGAGCGATGTGAGTCGCGACCGGCAGTCGGCGCGCTCGGTGGGTCGCGACTTACGTCGCTCCTACAAGGGACTGCGATGCCCCGACACACCCGGCATCCCGGGGTCCAATCGCGGCTGAAGCCGCTCCTACAAAGGAAGCACGCCCGGCTTGGCCTGCCGGCCGCCAATCCGTACAATAACGGTCCTGATTCGTCGCACCCCCACCGCGACCGCCCGGACCCGTCCGATGCTCCGCGTCACCAAACTCACCGACTACGCCACCGTCGTGCTGACGGTGCTGGCCGCCGACCCCGACCGCGTGCTCAGCGCCACCGAGCTGGCCGAGCGTGCGGGACTGGAAACGCCGACCGTCGCCAAGCTGCTCAAGCCGCTCGCGCAGGCGGGACTGGTCGAAGGTTTCCGCGGCGCCAACGGCGGCTACCGGCTGGCGCGTCCGGCCGATGCTATCGGGCTGATCGAGGTGGTCGAGGCGATGGAAGGCCCGCTCGGGATGACCGAGTGCAGCATCCACGCCGGCCATTGCACGATCGAGGACCACTGCGGCGTGCGCGCCAACTGGCGCCGTATCAACGACGTGGTGGTGCAGGCGCTGCGCAGCGTGACGCTGGCGCAGATGCAGGCACCACCCGCCGCGGCCGCGAGCCCGCCCCCATCCGACGCGAAGCGCATCCACCTGCGCCTAGCCAATACCTAGACAGTAGGCAGCCCCCATGGCCACCGACATCATCGCCCCCCCGGCCCCGGAAGCCGAGCGCAACCGCGAGATCCACGCGCAGTTGGGCCGCAAGTACGACGCCGGCTTCATCACCGACATCGAGTCCGACAGCCTGCCCCCGGGCCTGGACGAGGACATCGTGCGCGCGCTCTCGGCCAAGAAGGACGAGCCCGAGTGGATGACGCAGTGGCGGCTTGAGGCATACCGCCACTGGCTGACCATGCCGATGCCCGAGTGGGCCAAGCTCAAGATCGCTGCGATCGACTTCCAGGCGCTGAGCTACTACAGCGCGCCCAAGGGCCCGAAGTACGCCTCGCTGGACGAGGTGCCGCAGGAGCTGCTCGACACCTACGACAAGCTGGGCGTGCCGCTGCACGAGCGCGCGCGCCTGGCCGGCGTCGCGGTGGACGCAGTGTTCGACTCGGTGTCGGTCGGCACCACCTTCCGCAAGGAGCTGGCCGAGAAGGGCGTGATCTTCTGCTCGATGTCCGAGGCCATCCGCGAGTACCCCGACCTGGTGCGCCAGTACCTGGGCAGCGTGGTGCCGGTGGGCGACAACTTCTTCGCCGCGCTCAATTCGGCGGTGTTCTCCGACGGCAGCTTCGTGTTCATCCCCAAGGGCGTGCGCTGCCCGATGGAGCTGAGCACCTACTTCCGCATCAACGCCGGCCACACCGGCCAGTTCGAGCGCACGCTGATCATTTGCGAGGACCAGGCGTACGTGTCCTACCTGGAAGGCTGCACCGCGCCGATGCGCGACGAGAACCAGCTGCACGCGGCCGTCGTCGAACTGGTCGCCCTGGAAGACGCCGAGATCAAGTACTCCACCGTGCAGAACTGGTACCCGGGCGACGAGGAAGGCCGCGGCGGCATCTACAATTTCGTGACCAAGCGCGCCGAGTGCCGCGGCGCGCGCAGCAAGGTGACGTGGACGCAGGTCGAGACCGGCTCGGCGATCACCTGGAAGTACCCGTCGTGCGTGCTGCTGGGCGACGACTCGGTCGGCGAATTCCATTCGGTGGCCCTCACCCACCACCGCCAGCAGGCCGATACCGGCACCAAGATGATCCACGTCGGCAAACGCACCAAGAGCAAGATCGTCAGCAAGGGCATCAGCGCCGGCCGCGGGCAGAACACCTACCGCGGCCTGGTGAAAGTGGAGCGCAGCGCGGAAGGCGCGCGCAACCACACCCAGTGCGACAGCCTGCTGATCGGCAAGAAGTGCGGCGCGCACACCTTCCCGTACATCGAGGTCAAGCACCCCTCCGCCACCGTCGAACACGAAGCGACGACGTCGAAGATCAGCGACGACCAGCTGTTCTATTGCCGCTCGCGCGGCATCGGCGAGGAGGACGCGGTGTCGATGATCGTCGACGGCTTCTGCAAGAGCGTCTTCCGCGAGCTTCCGATGGAGTTCGCGGTGGAAGCCAAGAAGCTGCTGGACGTGAGCCTGGAAGGCAGCGTCGGCTGATTGACCCTTTTTTTGTAGGAGCGGCTTCAGCCGCGAACGGCAACCGGACCGCGCGCCCAGTTCCAGATCGCGGCTGAAGCCGCTCCTACAGCACCCCATTCCCCGCGCATGCGGGAATCGAGACAAACGACATGCTCAAGATCGAAAACCTCCACGCCTCCGTCGGCGGACGCGAAATCCTCAAGGGCCTCACGCTGGAGCTGCAGCCCGGCCAGGTCCACGCGGTGATGGGCCCCAACGGCGCAGGCAAGTCCACGCTGGGCAACATCATTGCCGGTCGCGAGGGCTACGAGATCACCGAGGGATCGGTGACGTTCGAGGGCCGCGACCTGCTTGAACTCGAGCCCGAGGAGCGCGCCGCAGCGGGCGTGTTCCTGGCGTTCCAGTACCCGGTCGAGATCCCCGGCGTGAACAACACCTACTTCCTGCGCGCCGCGCTCAACGCCCAGCGCAAGGTGCGCGGCGAGGAGGAGCTGGACTCGATGCAGTTCCTCAAGCGCGTGCGCGAGAAGCTGGCGGTGCTGCACCTGAAGGACGAACTGCTGCACCGCGGCGTCAACGAGGGGTTCTCGGGCGGCGAGAAGAAGCGCAACGAGATCTTCCAGCTGGCGCTGCTCGAGCCGAAGCTGGCGATCCTCGACGAAACCGACTCGGGGCTGGACATCGACGCGCTCAAGACCGTCGCCGAGGGTGTCAACGCGCTGCGCTCGCCGGACCGTGCGTTCCTGGTGATCACCCACTACCAGCGCCTGCTCGACTACATCAAGCCCGACGTGGTGCACGTGCTTGCCGACGGCCGCATCGTCGAAACCGGCGGGCCGGAGCTGGCGCTGGAGCTGGAGCAGCATGGCTACGCGTGGCTGAAGGACCGCGTCGCACCGGAGGCGTCGGTGTGAGCACCCTGCTCGACTCGTTCACCAGCACGCTCGACACGCTGGCCGCGCGCGACGCCGCGGGCCTGGGCGAGAGCCGCCGCGCTGCGATGCAGGCCGCGGCCGACGCCGGACTGCCGCACGCCCGCGTGGAAGCGTGGAAGTACACCCCGTTGCGCTCGCTGGAACGCCGCGCGTTTGCGGCACCGGCCGCCGCCGCACCCAACTTCGATGCCGGCCTGCTCGCGGATGTCCCCGCGCCGCGCATGGTCTTCGTCAATGGCCGCTTCGACAATGCGCACAGCGATCTGTCCGGGCTGCCCGGCGGTATCGACGTGCAGCCGCTGTCGGCGGTGCTGCAGGGCGCCGACCCACGCGATGCCAACTTCCTCGCGCGCCGCTTCGAACGGAGCGACGAGGTGTTCGCGCGGGTCAATGCGGCGCTGGCCGACGAGGGCCTCGTGGTCCGTGTCGACGCCGGCATCCGGGTCGAGGCACCGCTGCATGTCGTCGTCATCGGCGCCGCGGCCGGCACCGACCTGGCCTGGCACCTGCGCCACTTCGTCGAGCTGCGTGAAGGCGCCTCGCTGACGCTGGTCGAGCACCACCTCGCCGACGGCGCGCACCGCCACCTGGGCAACGCGCTGGCGCACGTGCACGTGGCGCGCGGCGCGACGCTTCTGCATGCGCGCGTACAGGACGACTCGACCGGTGCCACCTCGTTCACCCGCACCGACGCGGTACTGGCGGCCGATGCCGACTATCGCCGGCTGGACCTGGAGCTGGGCGCGGCGCTGTCGAGGCACGAACTCAACGTCGCGCTGCACGGCGACGGCGCGCGCCTGCACGCCAACGGCGTGCTGCTGGCTGACGGACGCCGCCACCTCGATACCCGCCTGGGCATCGACCACGTGGGACGTGACTCGTCATGCGAGCTCACCTGGCGCGGCCTGGGTGCAGGTCGCTCGCGCGCAGTGTTCCACGGCGGCATCCAGATCCGCGAAGGCGCCGACGGCACCTCCGCCATGTTGTCGAACAAGAACCTGCTGCTGAGCGAAGGCGCGGAGATCGACAGCCAGCCGGTGCTCGAAATCCACGCCGACGAAGTGCAGGCCGCGCATGGCGCGACCGTCGGCCAGCTGGACCCGACGGCAATGTTCTACCTGCGCTCGCGCGGCCTGACCGCCGAGACGGCGCGCTCGCTGCTGACCGCGGCGTTCTGCCGGGAGACGCTGGCGGTGGTCGAGGATGCGGCGCTGCGCGAGCTGTTGGCCAAGCGGTTGGATGCGGCGCTGGAGCGGCTGGAGGCGGTATGAACACGGCAAAAGCACCCCTCCCCAACCCTCCCCTGCAAGCAGGAGAGGGAGCACAGGCGATCGACTGGTCCGCCGTGCGCACCGACTTCCCGCTGCTCAGGCGCGAAGTCCACGGCAAGCCGCTGATCTACCTGGACTCGGCCAACACCGGCCAGAAGCCGGTGGCGGTGATCGATGCGGTCGACGACTTCTTCCGCAACCACAACGCCAACGTCAGCCGCGCCGTGCACGCACTGGGCACGGAGGCGACGGAAGCCTACGAGGCTGCGCGTGGCAAGCTGGCCCGCTTCCTGAACGTGCGCGGCGACGAGCTGGTGCTGTGCAGCGGCACCACCTTTGCGCTGAACCTGGTGGCGTACTCGTGGGCGTTGCCGCGGTTGAAGGCCGGCGATGCCATCGTGCTGACGCGCATGGAGCACCACGCCAACATCGTGCCGTGGCAGCTGGTGGCCGAGCGCACCGGCGCGACGATCGAGGTCGCCAATATCACGGACGACGGCGCGCTGGACCTGGAGCATCTGTATTCGCTGCTCACCCCCGAGGTAAAGCTGCTCGGCGTCACCCACGTCTCCAACGTCCTGGGGACCGTCAACCCGGTGCGCGAGGTCTGCCGTGAGGCCCGCAAGCGCGGCATCGTCACCGTGATCGACGGCTCGCAGGCCGCCCCGCACCGCCCGCTGGACGTGGCCGCGATCGGCTGCGACTTCTACGCGATCACCGGCCACAAGATGGCCGGGCCGACCGGCACCGGCGTGCTGTGGGCGCGCCGCGAACACCTCGCCGATATGCCGCCGTTCCTGGGCGGTGGCGAGATGATCAAGGAAGTGCGCTTCGACGGCACCGTGTACGCCGACGCACCGCACAAGTTCGAGGCCGGCACGCCCAACATCGCCGGGTTCGTCGGGCTGGGCGCCGCGGTCGATTACCTGACCGGCATCGGCATGGCCACGATCGACGCGCGCGAGCAGGCGCTGCTGGCGCACGCCACGCAGGCGCTCTCGGAGGTCCCGGGGCTGCGCATCTTCGGCACCGCGCGGGAGAAAGCCGCGGTCATCAGTTTCCTGGTCGAAGGCGCGCACGCGCACGACCTGGCCACGCTGCTGGACCTGGAAGGGGTCGCCATCCGCTCCGGCCACCACTGCGCACACCCGCTGATGCAGCACTTCGGGGTGCCCGCCACATGCCGCGCGTCGCTCGCGTTCTACAACACGTTCGAGGAGATCGACGCGTTCGTGGCCGCGCTTCTCAAGGTGCGGAAGCTGCTTCTGTAGGAGCGGCTTCAGCCGCGATCTTTTCCATCCTTCCACCTGACATCGCGGCTGAAGCCGCTCCTGCAGATGCTTCCACTAAAGTTCCGCACCGCCACCGAAGCCGACATCCCCGCGCTCGTCGCGCTGGTGACGTCCGCCTACCGCGGCGATGCCAGCCGCGTGGGCTGGACCACCGAGGCGGACCTTCTCGATGGCCAGCGCATCGACCCGGAGGTGCTGCGCCAGGACATCCTGCGGCCGCGATCGACGGTGCTGATCGCCGAGCGCGGCGGAAGCGATCCGAAGGCCGGCGAGCTGGTCGCCTGCGCGCACGTGGCCACCGACGGCGACGCCGGCTACTTCGGCATGTTCTCGGTGCGGCCCCACATCCAGGGCGGCGGGCTGGGCAAGGCGGTACTGGCAGAGGCCGAGCGCATCGTCCGCGACGACTGGCGGCTGCCCGTGATGCGGATGACGGTGATCGACGTGCGCGATGAGCTGATCGGTTTCTACGAACGCCGCGGCTACCGTCGCACGGGCACCTTCAAGCCATTCCCCTATGGCGATGCGCGATTCGGCATCCCGCTGCGCGACGACCTGCGCTTCGAAGTACTGGAAAAGGCCCTCTAGCGGGTTCCATCCTGTTGCGCTTGCGGCCGACCATTCGTATCCCGCCCTTCCGAACCCATCAGGACCGACCATGACCGACTGGATTCGCGTCTGCGCCACCGCCGAGCTGCTGCCCGGGGAGACCACCGTTGCCTGGGACGGCGACACGCCAATCCTGGTGGTCAATTACGACGGCGACTTCTACGCGCTGGAGGACCGTTGCTCGCACGAGGACTTCGAGCTGTCGGCCGGCACCTTCGACGGCGACGACGCCACTGTCGAGTGCACGCTGCATGGCGCGAAGTTCGACGTGCGCGATGGGCGTGCGCTGTGCGCGCCCGCCTATGCCCCGGTGCCCCGGTTCCCCGTGAAGGTCGAGGATGGCGCCGTGTGGACGCGGGACGACCGCGGCTGAGTTCGTCGCGTCGGCAGTTGTTGTTGCAAATGGGAATGTGTCGCATTTAGAATTTCCCGGCTGGCGCAGTGACGCGCCGTGTCCATTTCAGGGAATTCCATGACCACCCCCCGTCTTGCCTTCTCGCCCCTCGCGGGCGCGCTCCTGCTCGCCCTCTCCCAGCCTGCCTTTGCCGAGACCCCGTCGAGTGAAACCACCGGCGCGCTGGCACTGGCGGCCACCGACATCGACACCGTGGAGGTCCACGGCCACCGCGTGCACGCACCGCAGTCGCCGAAGATCACCCAGCCCCAGGTCGACATCCCGCGGACGGTGACGGTCCTGCCCGACGACGTGCTGCGCGCGCAGGGCGTGACCACGCTGCGCGACGCGCTGCGCAACGTGCCCGGCATCAGCATGCAGGCCGGTGAGGGCGGCGTCCCGGCCGGCGACAACCTAACGCTGCGCGGCTTCTCGGCGCGCACCGACCTGTTCGTGGACGGCGTGCGCGACATCGGCGGCTACTCGCGCGACCCCTTCAATATCGAGCAGGTCGAGGTCGCCAAGGGTCCGGCATCCACGATGACCGGCCGCGGCTCGACCGGCGGGTCGATCAACCTCGCCAGCAAGAGCGCACGCATGGACGCCTTCGGCCAAGCCAGCGCCAGCGTCGGCGACAACGGCCTGCTGCGCGGCACCGCGGATTTCAACCAGCCGCTGGGCGACGGCAACGCGCTTCGCGTCAACCTGATGGCCCACCAGTCCGAGATCAACGGCCGCGATGCCGTCGAGAACGACCGCTGGGGCGTGGCACCGACGATGTCCTTCGGGCTGGGCGGCGACACGGTCACGACATTGAGCCTGTTCCACCTCGAGCAGGACAACGTGCCCGACTACGGCCAGCCCTGGGTGCCGGCCACCAACAACGTGCTGGTCGAAAGCCGCGACGGCCGTGCGCCCGTGGACCGCGCCAACTTCTACGGCCTGCTGGACCGGGACTACGAGGACACCACGACCGACATGGCGACGGTGACCGTCGACCACGTGATCAATGACTCAGTGTCACTGCGCAACCTGACGCGCTGGGGCCGCTCCAGCCGCGACTCGATCATCACCGCGCCGCGCTTCCTGTCGGACGATTCGACGCAACTGCGCCGCACCGCCAAGACCCGCGACAGCGAGGACACCATCTTCCTCAACGCTACCGACCTGCGCGCGGAGTTCGACGCCGCGGGCGTTTCCCATGCGATGGTCGCGGGCGTCGAAGTGGCCCGCGAAACGTCCGGGAACCGCTACCGCGCGGCGACCGAGGGCGACCTGGCCGACCTGTTCAACCCGGACTTCAACGCGCCGTACACCGGCGAGGTCACCCGCGACCCGAGCCGCGACACCGAAGTCGATGCCGACTCCGTCGCCGCCTACCTGTTCGACACGGTCACGCTGTCGCCGCGCTGGGAGCTCTCCGGCGGGCTGCGCTGGGACCGGCTCGAGGTCGACACCGGCACCTTCGCCCGCGACGACGACATGCTCAGCGGACAGGCGGCGGCGGTGTTCAAACCGGCCGAGAACGGCAGCATCTACGTCGGCTACGGGACCTCGTTCAACCCGTCGGCCGAGGGCCTGAGCCTCAACGCCGATACCGTCCAGCTCGACCCCGAGGAAAGCCGCACGCTCGAGCTGGGTACCAAGTGGGAGCTGGCCGGGGACCGCCTGCTGCTGAGCGCAGCGCTGTTCCGGACGGAGAAGACCAACGCCCGCACCGAGGACGCCGACGAAATCGTCGTGCTGCAGGGCGAGCAGCGCGTCGACGGCTTCGAGGTCGGCCTGGCCGGCAGCATCACCGACGCGTGGACGGTGTACGGCGGGTACACCCACCTGGACAGCGAGGTGGTCGAATCGCTCGACCCGGCCGAGGTCGGCAACAGCCTCGGCAACACGCCGCGCCACAGCGCCAGCCTGTGGTCCAGCCACAGCCTCTCGGGCGCGTGGGAGGTCGGCTTCGGCGTGCAGCACGTCGGCGCACGTTTCAGCAACACGTCCAACACGCGACAGGCCAAGGCCTACACGCTGTACGACGCGATGGTGTCCTGGCGCGCCTCCGATGCGCTGGTGCTCCGCCTCAACGGCCAGAACCTCAGCGACAAGGACTACGTCGACCAGGTCGGTGGCGGGCATTACGTGCCGGGTGCCGGTCGTACGTTCATGCTGACGGCCGACGTATCGTTCTGATCGACACCCCATCCGCCTGACCGCAGGCACGGCCCGCCCCACATGGCGGGCCGTTTCCACGACCGGAGCCTTGCCATGCTGCTGCAGATCCCCGACGTCCTCGATGCATCGCAGGTGGCGCAGTGCCTCCAGGCACTGGCGAGTGCGGACTGGGCCGATGGCCGCGCCACCGCGGGCTACCAGTCGGCGCAGGCCAAGGACAACGCACAACTGCCGGAAGACTCGCCGGTCGCCCGCCAGCTGGGCGACGTCATCCTGGCGGCTTTGCAGCGCTCGCCGCTGTTCATGTCCGCCGCGCTTCCGCTGAAGGTGTTTCCGCCGTTGTTCAACCGGTATGCCGGCGGGCAGTCGTTCGGCAGCCACGTCGACAACGCGATCCGCACGATCCGCGGGACGCCACACCGCGTGCGCACGGACCTGTCGGCCACGCTGTTCCTGAGTGCCCCCGGCGATTACGACGGCGGCGAGCTGGTCATCGAGGACACCTACGGCACGCACGCGGTCAAGCTGCCGGCCGGGCACATGGTGCTGTACCCCGCTAGCAGCCTGCACCTGGTGCGACCGGTCACGCGGGGCGCGCGCGTAGCTTCGTTCTTCTGGATCCAGTCGATGGTGCGCGACGACGGCCAGCGCACGCTGCTCTACGACCTGGACCGCGCGGTGCAGGAAGTGCACCGCGACCTGCCGCAGTCCGCCGCCGCGGTGGGCCTGACGGGCGTCTACCACAACCTCCTTCGACGTTGGGCGGACGCCGGCTGAGGCCGCTCCACCCCGGACATCCGCGCATGACCTTCCGCAATGCCGTCTTCCAACTCCACTGGTTCTTCGGCATCACCGCCGGCATCGTGCTCGCACTGGTGGGCGTGACCGGAGCGATGCTCAGCTTCGAGGACGACCTACTCAAGGCGCTCAATCCCGGCGTGATGACGGTGGAGCTGCGCAGCGACCGGCTGTCGCCGCAGGCACTGGTGGCACGCGTGCAGGCGCAACGGGCCGATGCCGCGATCGCATCGCTCGAACTGTCGGCCGCCCCTGACGCGCCGGCCGTGGTCGGCTTCGCGCCGCCCGAAGGCGAGCGCCGCGGCGAACGCCGCAACGTCGACCCCTACACCGGCGACCTGCTGCCCAAGCCGCGCTACGAGGGGTTCTTCCGCACCACCATGCAGTTGCATCGTTGGCTGGTGATGGACGACGTCGGCAAGCAGATCGTCGGTGCCTCGACGGTCATCCTGATCTTCTTCTGCATTTCGGGCCTCTACCTGCGCTGGCCGCGCCGCTGGGGCAGCCTGCGCACGTGGCTGGCGCTGGACTGGCGGCAGAAGGGCCGCAACTTCCTGTGGCACCTGCACTCGGTCGTCGGCACCTGGGTGCTGCTGGCGTACCTGGTGATGTCGCTGACGGGACTATGGTGGTCGTACGACTGGTACCGCGAAGCGGTGAACCGCTGGGCCGAATCGGGCGCGCCGGTCGAAGCCCCCGTTGAGGACGTCGTCGCGGACCGCGGCACGCCGCCGCCGCTGGATATCGATGCGGCGTGGCAGGCATTCGAAGCGAGCGCGCCGGCCTGGAGCACCGCCACGCTGGGCTGGCCCAAGGACGGCGGTGCAGTGGAGTTCCGCTACCTGGATGCCGACCCGGCGCACGAGCGCGCGCGCAACACGCTTGAACTGGACCCGTGGACGCTCGAACCGGTCGCGCATGAGCGCTACGACGACCGCGGCTGGCGGCAGAAGATCGGCGGCAGCATGTTCGCCCTGCACCGCGGCAGTTTCTTCGGCACCGCGGGCGTGGTGGTGTTCATGCTGGCCAGCCTGCTGATGCCGCTGTTCGCGATCACCGGCTGGATGCTCTACCTGCAGCGGCGGCGAGGCACGCGGGCGGCGCATGCACTCGCGCGCGAGGTGCAGGCCACGCCACCGGCCGCCGTGGCCGCCGCCGGCGATCCCGTGCTGGTCGTGCACGCCAGCCAGACCGGTACGGCCGAGGGCTACGCGTGGAAGACGGCCTCGGCGCTGCGCGAGGGTGGCCTCGCGGCCGACGTGCGCGCACTGGGCACGCTGGCGCCGGAAGACCTGGCCGCGAATGCACGCATGCTGTTCGTCGTGTCCACGTTCGGCGACGGCGAAGCGCCCGACAGCGCGCGCGCCTTCGCACGCCGGCTGCATGGCTTCGAGGGACGGCTGGGCGGGTTGAGCTACGGCATCCTCGCGTTCGGCGACACCAGTTACGGCGACCACTACTGCGGCTTCGGGCGCGAGCTCGACCGGCGCCTCCAGCATGTCGGCGCCCACCCGCTGTTCGACCGGGTCGAGGTCGACGGCGGGGACCCCGCCGCCCTGCGGCACTGGCAGCACCACATCGGGCAGCTCAGTGGCGTCACTGAACTTCCCGACTGGCAACCGCCCGAGTACGGCCGCTGGCGGCTGGCCGAGCAGCGCCTGCTCAACCCGGGCAGCCCGGGTGGCCCCGCATTCCACATCGCGCTGGTGCCCGAAGCGCCGGCCGACCTGCAATGGCAGGCGGGCGACATCGCCGAAGTCGGCCCGCGCCATGCCGCCGCAGACGTGGAGGCGTGGCTCGCGGCGGCCGGGCTGGATGGCTCGACGGGTGTCACTGTCGATGGCAAAGCCGAGACGCTGGCCGACGTGCTGGCGCGGTCGCATCTGCCGGATCCCGACGCGGCTCGCGGATCGCCCACCCAGGCACTGGCCGAGTCGCTGGCGCCGCTGCCCCATCGCGAGTACTCGATCGCCTCGCTCCCGTCGGACGGCAGCCTGCAGTTGCTGGTGCGGCGCATGGCGCGGCCCGATGGCCAACCGGGGCTGGGCAGCGGCTGGCTGACCGCCGGCGCGACGATCGGCGACTGCATCGACCTGCGCGTCCGCCGCAACCCCGGCTTCCATCCGCCGGCCCATGACGTCCCTCTGCTGCTGATCGGCAACGGCACCGGCCTGGCCGGCCTGCGCGCGGTGCTGAAAGCCCGCATCGCGGCCGGACACCATCGCAACTGGCTGCTGTTCGGCGAACGCACCGCAGCGCACGACGCCTTCCACGCCGGCGAGCTTGAGACCTGGCTCCGCGAGGGCCGGCTGCAACGGCTGGACCGCGTGTTCTCGCGTGACCAGCCGACGCGTCGTTATGTGCAGCATGCCGTGGCAGACGCGGCTGACGAGGTCGGTCGCTGGATCGCGGATGGCGCGGCCGTCTACGTCTGCGGCAGCCTGGAGGGCATGGCGCCGTCGGTGGACGAGGCGCTGGCCTCGATCATCGGCCGGGAGACGCTCGACAGAATGGCGGCCGAAGGGCGCTACCGGCGCGACGTGTACTGAGTCGGCCGCCCCCGGAAGGCTGGCCGCAGGCGGTCAGGACCCCGTGGGCTCGAGGCGGATCAACAGCGCCTCGCCGCCACCGTCCAGCACGTAGCGCCGGCGATCGTCGCCGGCTTCGAGCACGGCCGTATCGCCGGCCGCCAGCGCCGGCAGCCCGGACGTCGCGTCGAAGCGCGCCTGGCCCGCGATCAGGTGCACCACCCAGGTCGAGCCCGGCCCCAGGAAGATCACCATGGGCCCCACCAGCGGCCGGTGCCAAGTGTCGGCGCGGATGCGGTCGCGGCGCCACATCAGGTTGAAGTCGTGGGTGGTGCCGTCGACCAGTTCACCCGTCAGCGCGCGCTCGCCGGCGAAACGGTGGCGGTCATGCGGCGGGCTCAACTCGACGCATTCGCCGTCATCGAAGCGCAGGCGCAAGCCATCGCCCGAGAGCAGCATCAGTTCGCGATCGACACCGGGAAAAAGCGAGAACGCGGCGTCGTGCTCGATCTCGGCGATCGACAGCCGCCACGACCAGTCCTCCGCCGTGCCTTCTGCATGGATTTCGCGCGTCCACCCTTGCCCGTTGCGCCAACGGATGCGCCGGTACTCGTTGGCGGGAATGACACGGGAACGGGGAGTCGACGCCATGCGCAACGGCCGGGAAGCAGGACGGCGCCCAGTCTATCGGCCACCGGGCGAAGTCCGCACATGAAGCCGCCCGCCGCGGATCCCTCCGGGCGGGCGGCGCACTTCCCTGTCCAGGCCGCAGCCTGAGATCCCTGTGGGCCGGACGTCCTGTCCGGCCCATCACCACTCAGCGCTTGGCGGCGACCGGTTTGGCCGCCGGCCTGGTCTTGGGCTTGGCGGAACCCACGACGATCCGGTCGCGGTTCTTCTCCACCGTCTTCAGGCCGACGCCCTTGACCAGCGCCAACTGTTCGACGCTCTTGAAGGCGCCGTTGGCCTTGCGGTGGGCGACGATCGCCTCGGCCTTGGCCGGGCCGATGTTGAGCAGCACGCGGTCGATGGTCGCGGCATCGGCGGTGTTGATGTTGACCTTCTCGCTGGCGAACGCCGGGCCGGCGAGCCCCGCAAGCAGCAGGAGCGTGAGCAGGCCGGTGCGGAACCGGGCGTGGATCGATGGCATGGGAACCTCCCTGTTGTGGATCGGAACGGATACGTAAGGCGATGGAATGCATTGGAGAGTGCCGCCGGGACCTGACACCCGACGGCCCGCACAGTGTCCCGGGCCGGGCGACGCGGCGGCATCGCCTGCCCACCCGCGATGCGGCAGGTGCAGGCCCCGCCACGTCGTAGGAAAGGCCTTACACGGCACGGGCGCTAAACTGGCCGGCCAACCCCCACCGAGGTGCCCCATGGACGCCAGCCAGGTCGACCGCTTCGTCGGCGGCAAGTGGGACGACGAGATCGTCCCCCAGCTTGTCGAGTACATCCGCATCCCCAACAAGTCGCCGATGTTCGACGCCGACTGGGTCAAGCACGGCTACATGGAGGACGCGGTCACGCTGATGACCGACTGGGCGCGCAAGCAGGCCATCGACGGCATGCAGCTGGAGGTGGTGCGCCTGGAGGGCCGCACGCCGCTGGTCTTCATCGAGATCCCCGCGGCGAACGGCGGCAGCGACGAGGACTGCGTGCTGCTCTACGGCCACCTGGACAAGCAACCGGAGATGTCGGGCTGGGACGACGACCTGGGCCCGTGGAAGCCGGTGATCAAGGGCGACAAGCTCTACGGCCGTGGTGGTGCGGACGACGGGTACGCGATGTACGGCTCGCTGGCGGCGATCATGGCGCTGCGTGAGCAGGGCGTTCCGCACGCGCGCTGCGTGGTGCTGATCGAGGCGTGCGAGGAGTCCGGCAGCTACGACCTGCCCGCCTACGTCGACCACCTGGCCGACCGCATCGGCAAGCCTTCGCTCGTGGTCTGCCTGGACTCGGGCTGCGGCAACTACGACCAGCTCTGGTGCACCACCTCGCTGCGCGGCATGGCCGGCGGCAACTTCACCGTCAAGGTGCTGGAGGAAGGCGTGCACTCGGGCGATGCGTCCGGCATCGTGCCGTCCAGCTTCCGCCTGCTGCGCCAGTTGCTGTCGCGGCTGGAGGACGAGGCCACCGGCCGCATCCGCATCGACGGCCTGCACGCCGACATCCCGGAAGAGCGCATCGCGCAGGCACGCGAGGCGGCGAAGGTCCTGGGCGACGAGGTGTACGCCAAGTTCCCGCTGCTGGACGGCATGACGCCGATGCACGACGACCTCGCCGAACTCGTCCTCAACCGCACCTGGCGGCCGGCGCTGTCGGTCACCGGCATCGACGGCATGCCGCCGCTGGCCTCGGCCGGCAACGTACTGCGCCCGCATACCGCGGTGAAGCTCTCGCTGCGCCTGCCGCCCACGCTGGACGGCAAGAAGGCGGGCGAACTGCTCACCCGCACGCTGGTCGACAACCCGCCCAACGGCGCGCACGTGGCGCTGGACCTGGAGAAGTCCTCGACCGGCTGGAACGCACCCGCCATGTCGCCCTGGCTGTCGAACGCGATCGATGCGGCCAGCCGCGAGTTCTACGGCAGGCCGGCGATGTACATGGGCGAAGGCGGCTCGATTCCGTTCATGGGCATGCTGGGTGAGAAGTTCCCCGGCGCGCAGTTCATGATCACCGGCGTGCTCGGCCCGCATTCCAACGCGCACGGCCCCAACGAGTTCCTGCACATCCCGATGGGCAAGAAGGTCACCGCCTGCGTGGCACGGGTGATCGCCGAGCACCAGCGGGCTGGCGAGCGCGGCGAAACGCGTGGTGCCGCAGTGGCCGCGAGCACCCAGGAGCGCGGCGAGCACGGCTGCTGCTGAGCTCCGTACCCGGCTGTCCTCACGGACGGTCGCCGCTCCTGCCCGCCGCGAGCTGCTAGGCTCCGGCGGGCATCACCAACCATACGGAGGGGAGCTCTATGGGCAGCATCATCTATACGATCATCATCGGCGCCGTCATTGGCGTGCTGGCGCGTTTCCTCAAGCCCGGCGCGGACCCGATGGGCTGGATCCTCACCATCCTGCTGGGCATCGCCGGCGCATGGCTGGGCAGCCTGCTCTACGCCGGGGGCGGCCTCATCGGCTTCGCCATTTCCATCGTCTGCGCCATCGTGCTGCTTTTCATCTACGAGATGATCCGCAAGCGGTCCGCGCGACCGGCGGCCTGACGCTTCAACCGCTCGACCCATTGCACCATTCGACACCCGGCCCCGGTCGGGTGTCGTCGTTGCCGGGTGGGATTCAGGCCTGGGGACCGAGCAGGCGCACGACGATCCGCTCCGCCAGCGCGTCGGCCGGCTCGTTGACCGTATCGAGGACCAGCTCCGCGTCTTCCGGCGCTTCGTAGGGCGAATCGATGCCGGTGAAGTTGGGCAGCTCACCGGCACGCGCCTTGGCGTACAGCCCCTTGACGTCGCGCGACTCGGCCACGGCCAGCGGCGTGTCGACGAACACCTCGATGAACTCGCCCTCGCCGAACAGCGACCGCGCCATGCGGCGCTCGGCGCGGAACGGCGAGATGAAGCTGACCAGCACGATCAGGCCGGCCTCCGTCATCAGGCGGGCGACCTCGGCCACGCGTCGGATATTTTCCACGCGGTCCTCGTCGGTGAAGCCGAGGTCGCGGTTGAGGCCGTGGCGCACGTTGTCGCCGTCGAGGATGAAGGCGTGACGCCCCAGCGCGTGCAGCCGTTTGTCGACCAGGTTCGCCAGCGTGGACTTGCCCGACCCCGACAGGCCGGTGAACCACACGCAGCGCGGCGACTGGCCGAGGCTGCGGGCGCGCGCCTGGCGGTCGACGTCCAGGTGTTGCCAGTGGATGTTGCCGGCGCGGCGCAGGGCGAAGTCCAGCGTGCCAGCAGCGGCGGTGGCATTGCTCAGCCGGTCGATCAGGATGAAACCGCCGAGGGCTGCGTTGCGCGCGTAGGGCTCGAACGCGACCGGGCGGTCGAGTTCGATGTTGCAGTACGCCACCTCGTTGAGCTCAAGGTGCCGGGCCGCCAGCTGCGCCTGCGTGTTGACGTCGACCTTGTGCTTGATCTCCGTCACCGTGGCGCCCACCGTCGCCGCGCCCAGCTTCAGCCAGTACGAGCGCCCCGGAAGCAACGGCTGGCCGTCCATCCAAAGCACGTGGGCGGCGAACTGGTCGGCCACTTCGGGGGCATCGTCGGCGGCAGCAATCACGTCGCCGCGCGCCACGTCCACCTCGTCGGCCAATGTCAGCGTGACCGCCTGCCCCGCGCGGCCTTCCACCGCGCGACCGTCGGCACCGAGCACCTGGTCGATGCGCGTGCGCCGGCCCGAGGGCAACACCACCACCTCGTCGCCCGCACGCGCAGTGCCGCTTGCCAGCGTGCCGACGAAGCCGCGGAAATCCTGGTTCGGCCGGTTGACCCATTGCACCGGCATTCTCATCGGGGCATCTGAACCCGGCTCGGGGATCGGCGCCGCCTCGAGGGCATCCAGCAGCGACGGCCCGCCGTACCAGGGCGTGCGATCGGAACCGGCCAGCAGGTTGTCGCCGTGCAGCGCCGCCACCGGGATCGCCGTGACGGTGCCGATACCCAGCGACGCGGCCAGCGCGCGGTACTCGGCGACGATCGCGTCGAAGACGGCGCGGTCGTATCCGACAAGGTCCATCTTGTTGACCGCCAGCACCACCTGGCCGATGCCCAGCAGCGCGCAGATGTAGCTGTGGCGTCGGGTCTGCGTCAGCACGCCCTTGCGCGCGTCCACCAGCACCACCGCCAGGTCCGCCGTCGAGGCGCCGGTGGCCATGTTGCGCGTGTACTGCTCGTGGCCCGGGCAGTCGGCGACGATGAAGCTGCGCCGCGGCGTGCCGAAGAACCGGTACGCCACGTCGATGGTGATGCCCTGCTCGCGCTCGGCACTCAGGCCGTCGACGAGCAGTGCGTAGTCGACCCCCTCTCCCTGGGTGCCGTGACGCCGGCTGTCGGCCTCCAGGGTCGCGACCTGGTCGGCGAAGAGGCCACGCGTGTCATGCAGGAGACGCCCGATCAGCGTGCTCTTGCCGTCGTCAACGCTGCCGCAGGTGATGAAACGCAGGCGGTCGCGGGCTTCGTGCGCTTTCAGTACGGCAGCGATGTCGGCGTCGGGTGCATCTTGCGCGCCCATCAGAAGTAGCCCTCCTGCTTCTTGCGCTCCATCGAGGCGGCGGTGTCGTGATCGATCAGGCGGCCCTGGCGCTCGGACGTGGTGGCCGCCAGTGTCTCGGCAATCACCTTCTCCAGCGTATCGGCCTCGGATTCGACCGCGCCGGTCAGCGGGTAGCACCCGAGCGTGCGGAAGCGTACGCGCCGCCACTGCGGCGTCTCGCCCGGATTCAGCGGCAGGCGGTCGTCGTCGACCATGATCCACGCCCCGTCGCGCTGTACCACCGGCCGCTCGGCCGCCAGATACAACGACGGCACCGGGATCTGTTCCCTGTAGATGTAGAGCCACACGTCCAACTCGGTCCAGTTGGACAAGGGAAATACCCGCACGCTTTCGCCGCGCTGGATGCGGGTGTTGTAGAGGTTCCACAGCTCAGGTCGCTGCTGCCGGGGCTCCCACCGGTGGCGCGCATCGCGGAACGAGAACACACGCTCCTTGGCGCGCGACTTTTCCTCGTCGCGACGGGCCCCGCCAATGGCGGCATCGAAGCCATGCGCGTCCAGCGCCTGCTTGAGCGCCTGCGTCTTCATCACGTCGGTGTGGATGGTCGCCCCGTGGGAGATCGGGCCGATGCCCTGCGCCACGCCGTCGGGATTGGTATGCGTCAGCAGCTTGGTGGCCGTCTCCCGTACGCGGCGGCCGCGGAATTCGATCATTTCCCGGAACTTCCAGCCAGTGTCCACGTGCAGAAGCGGGATAGGCGGGGGCGCCGGCCGGAACGCCTTTTGCAGCAGGTGCAGCAGCACCGAGCTGTCCTTCCCGATGGAATAGAGCATCACCGGATTCGAGAACGCGGCGGCAACCTCGCGCAGGATGTGGATGCTCTCGGCTTCCAGGCGATCGAGATGGGACGGGGTCGCTGACATCGTGAACCGTTGTAGTGGCGGGCTGTACCGGCGCACACAGTAGCCGATGCCGCCGCGCCTTTTGCCGATTCAGCCGAACGCCTGTCCGTCGCATGGCGGTTCGCGCCGGCCCGGTCACCACGTCCGATGGGACGCTTCCGCCATGTCGCCCGTTCCCGCCAGCCGGCACGGCGTTTACCCTGTGCGCCCGACCCCGCGCAGTGCCCGCATGACCCCTTCTTCCACCGAACCGGACTCCGACCGCGCCGACGCGCGCCTTGCATGGGCGCGCGCCGCCAGCGGGTCGACGGGGCTCGACCTGCAACGCGCATCGGCCGACGCAGGGTTCCGCAGCTACTGGCGCGGCCACGCGGGTGACGCACCGACCGTGATCGTCATGGACTCCCCGCCGGAGCTGGAGGACGTGCGTCCGTGGCTGCGCATCCGCGACCTGCTGGAAGCCGGCGGCGTGCGCGTGCCGCGCGTGCTGGCGCGCGACGTGGACGCGGGCTTCCTGCTGCTGGAAGACCTCGGGGCCGATACGCTGCTGCACGTGCTTGATGCCGATAATGCCGACGCGCATTTCGACGCCGCCGTTGACCAGTTGCTGCGCCTGCAGGCCACCGCCTGCCCTGCTGACCTGCCGGCATACGACGAGGCGTTGCTGGCGCGCGAGCTGCGTCTGTTCGACGAGTGGTTCCTCGGCCGGCACCTGGGCATCACGCTGGACTGTGGCGACCTGGAGACCCTTGATGCCGCCTACCGCCACCTGATGGATGCGGCGCTGGCGCAATCGCAGGTGCTGGTGCACCGGGACTTCATGCCGCGCAACCTCATGCCGGCGGTCGACGGCCCGGCGGTCCTCGACTTCCAGGACGCGGTGCGCGGACCGATCGCCTACGACCCCCTGAGCCTGTTCAAGGATGCGTTCCTGAGCTGGCCCGACGAGCGCGTGCAGGCCTGGCTGGCGCGCTACCACGCGCGCGCAGCCGAGGCCGGCCTGCCGGTGCCGGCGCTGGAGCGCTTCATGCACGATGCCGACCTGATCGGCGTGCAGCGCCACTTGAAGGTGATGGGCATCTTCGCGCGCCTGCACCACCGCGACGCCAAACCGAAGTACCTCGCCGACGCGCCGCGCTTCCTCGCCTACCTCGATGCCGTCCTGCCGCGCCACCCCGCTCTGGCGCCGCTCGCCGCCCTGATCGACCGGCACGTGCGGCCGGCCCTGGCGGCGCCTTGAAGGCGGCGGGCCCATGAAGGCATTGATCCTGGCGGCCGGACTGGGCGAGCGCATGCGCCCGCTCACCAACACCACGCCCAAGCCACTGCTGCCGGTGGCAGGTAAACCGCTGGTCGAGTGGCACCTGGAAAAGCTCGCGGCGTGCGGCGTCACCGAGGTGGTCGTCAACACCAGTTGGCTGGCCGACCGCTTCGAGCCGGCGCTTGGCAATGGCTCGCGCTGGGGCATGCGGCTGCACTACGCCTTTGAAGGCGCGACGCCGCTGGAAACCGGCGGCGCGCTTCTCAACGCGCTGCCGCTGCTGGGCGATGCGCCCTTCATCGCCGTCAATGGCGACATCTGGACCGACTTCGACTTCGCCCGCCTGCCGCGCGAGCCCGAGGGTGACGCCCACCTCGTGCTGGTCGACAATCCGTCGCACAACAGCCGGGGCGACTTCTCGCTGGACGCGGACCACCGCGTGCAATCGCCGCCAGCGCTGACCTTTGCCGGCATCGGCGTCTACCGCGCGACGCTGTTGGACGGCTGGAGGGAGGTCATCGGCGATGCACCGGGCGTCGATGCCACGCCGCCGCGCTTCAAGCTGGCGCCGCTGCTGCGCGCCGCGATGGCGCGTGCACGCGTGAGCGGTGAGCATCACCGGGGACGCTGGACCGACGTGGGCACGCCGCAACGGCTGGAGCAGCTGGACCTCGAGCTGCGCTCCGGCGCCTGACGAGGCCGCGCCTCATGCCCGCGGCTACGTGGGCATCCGCACCCGGCCGGCAGCTACGGGGCCACGGCCCCCAGCACCTGGCGGAGGAACGGCACCGTGACGCGGCGCTGCGCGGCCAGCGACGCCTGGTCCAGCCGATCGAGCAACGCCGTGAGGCCTGCGAGGTCGCGACCGACCCGGCGCAACAACCAGTCCAGTGCCGCATCTTCCAGCGTCCAGCCGCGCCGCAGCGCGCGGGTGCGCAACACCTCTCGGCGCCCGTCGTCGTCGAGCGGCTCAAGCACGATCCGCGTGCACTGCGAGAGCCGCGAATGCAGGTCCGGCAACCCAGGCGCCAACGCATCGGGCGCTTGGCGGGCGGCGTAGACCAGCGCGGTACCGCTGGCGCGCGCGCGGTTGTGCGCATCGAACAGTGCGACCTCGTCATCGCGCCGGCCGATGATGGATTCCACTCCGTCCAATGCCAGCAGGTCGTGCCCTTCCATGGCGTCCAGCGCCTCGCGCAGGCGACCGGCGGCGGCAGCCAGCGGCAGGTACGCGGCGCGCCGGCCCGCTTCGCGCGCCGCGGCGCACACGCCCAGCAGAAGATGGGTCTTCCCACTCGCCGCCGGCCCGGCCAGGTACAGCCAGTCGGCATGGGTGCCGTGGGCCAGCGCGCACAGCTGGTCGAGCACCCCCTCGGGCGCTGCGACGAACGTCTCCAGGCGCTGGTCGGGTGGTGGCCGCAACGACAACGGCAGTTGCGCCGTTACGGATGGCGGCGACGCCGGCTCCGTGGCGGACGGCGCCCCGCCGGACGCGGGGGGTTGCGGCTTCACTCGGCCTCCGGCTCCCGCGGGTAGGCCGCTGGCGATTGCGGATGCGCGTGCGCCACGACGATGTCTGGCCGATCACCCGCGTAGAGCTTGCTATGGGTGTAGCGCTCCTGCGCGAAGCGCAGCAGGACGTTGGCCACGGCCGCCACCGGCAGCGCCAGCAGCATGCCCAGGAAGCCGAACAACTGCCCGCCGGCCAGCACTGCGAAGATCACCGCCACCGGATGCAGGCCGATGCGGTCGCCCACCAGCTTCGGCGTGAGCCAGTAGCTCTCGATCACCTGTCCGATGCCGAATACCGCGAGCACGCCGGCGACGTGCTTCCAGTCGCCGTATTGCACCAGCGCGGCGATCACGCCCAGGATGATGCCGCTGGCCGGGCCGAGGTACGGGATGAACGTGAACAGGCCGGCGATGATGCCGATCAGGATGCCCAGGTCCAATCCCACCAGCCACAGGCCGACGCCGTACATCACGCCCAGGATCAGCATCACCAGGAATTGCCCGCGCAGGAAGCCGCCGAGCATCGCGTCGGACTCGCGCGCCAGCCGGGAAACGGTGGGCAGGTACTTGCGCGGCACCAGTGCGGCGACACGCTCGACGAACACGTCCCAGTCGCGCAGGAAGAAGAACGCCAGCACCGGCAGCAAGGCGATGTTGGCCACCAGCGCGATCAGTGCGAACCCCGAGCGCGACAGATAGCCCAGCAGCGTGGTGGCAAAGCCGCCGGCGCGCTCCCAGTTGCTGCGGATCAGCTCGCTCAGGCGCTGGAAGTCCAGCCACGAAGTGATCTCAAGCCCGGTGCGTGCCTCGACCCACGGCAACGCGGTCTGCATGAACCACTCGCGGTAACTCGGGAACGACTCGATCAGGATGGCGATCTGGCGCTCGATCGCCGGCACCAGCAGCACCAGCACCAGGATCAGCGCCAGCGTCATCGCCGAGAACACCAGCGTGACGGCGACGTTGCGCGACCGCCCCGCCCGCTGCAGCCGGTCGACCAGCGGGTCGCCCAGCCAGCCCAGCAGGGCGGCAAATGCGAACGGGGTCAGGATCGGTGCCAGCACCCACAACAGCCACAGCGCACCCAGTGCCAGCGCCGTCCACTGCAGGCGCTTCAGGAATACGGCGATGTCGTGCAGCGGGTTGGCGGTCTCCATCAGCGCAGGCGATAACGCGGCGGCTGCGTGTCGTCGATGGCGACGTCGGCGCTGTCGGGCGTCAGCAGGTCGTCGCCCCTGATCGACCGCTCGAAGCCCGGCAGGCCGCTGATCAGGTCGAGCTCGAACTCGACCGCGTCCTCGCTCGCGCGCACCGGCGTGATGCCGCGCACCACCGACAGCCCCTGCAGGTAGCCCGACAGCCGCATGTAGTCGTCGCTGCTGTCCAGGCCGGTGAAGGCCAGCCGGTAGGCGCCCGGAGGGCCGGCCGGCGCGCGCTTGGCGTAGCGCTTGGTCAGCGCATCGGCCGCGCCGTTGGCACCCGTGGCCATCACCCGGCGCGCGTCGGCACCGGTTTCGGACCAGCGCGACAGCACGCGGCCACCGTCGACGAAGATCCAGTCGGCCTTCCAGCCGCCCTCGGCACGGTAGAGCTTGCCGATCAGCTGCATCGGCGGGCTGTAGTTGCGCGAGGCGCGGGCAACCGCGGCCGTGTCGCCGCGCCAGATGGCGCCCACGACCGCCTGCTCGGCCGCCGAACCGCCCGGAAGTCCGAGCCGGTAGCCACGCTCGATGGCCCGGTCCAGCACCGACCGCGCGGCGTCGGCCCGGGACAGGCCCACCAGCCGCGGGCCGCTGCCGTCATCGATCGCCAGCCACAGCACCGGCTTGGGGCGCGGTTGCGGCCACACCGGGATGCCCAGGGTCGCGGCCAGGCCGTCGACGGCCTCTTCGTCATAGCGGATGACCAGCGCCGTGCGGAAGCTGGGCGCGCCGCTGGCCGAAACCCCCTCGTCCTGGCGGTAGTCGTAGCCGGTCACGTATTCGCCCGCGCGGCGCAGTTCCTGGCGCACGCCGGGCTGCGACGCGGCCCCGCTGTCGCCCGAGAGCTTGCCCAGCACCTGCGCCAAGCCGCGGGCGAAGGCGGCGTTGCGTTCGCCCTCGCCCTGTCCGTTGACGGAGACCTCGGCCGAGTACACGCCCCGCGCCGAGACGCGGTCGCCTTCCACGCGCTGGGCCAGGACGCCGCCACTGCACAGGGCGAGCGCGGCGAGCAGGATCAGGCGGGAAACGAAGCGGGATACCGGGCGGTTTGCGCCAGCCATTGCGGGTCCTGGGGGTCCTGGAAAGTCCCGCGATGGTGCCGCAGGCGCCGCGGCACGTCCATTGCGATGCGACCGGCCCATGCCGGGAGCCGCCTTCCCGGCCACCGCCGCGACCCGGGCGGCTGCTAAAATCGCCGACTTTCCCGCGACCTCCGAGGCCGCCGTGTCCAGCACCCCGTCCGCTCCGTCCCAGCCCGGCCCCACGCCGCTCACCTACCGCGATGCCGGCGTCGACATCGACGCAGGCAATGAGCTGGTCGAGCGCATCAAGCCGCTGGTCAAGCGCAGTTTCCGCCCCGAGGTGATGGGCGGGCTCGGTGGCTTCGGCGCGATGTTCGACCTGTCGGGCAAGTACGCCGAGCCGGTCCTGGTGTCGGGCACCGACGGCGTGGGCACCAAGCTCAAGCTGGCCCAGCAGTTGAACCGCCACGACACCATCGGCATCGACCTGGTGGCGATGTGCGTCAACGACGTGCTGGTGCAGGGCGCCGAGCCGCTGTTCTTCCTGGACTACTTCGCCACCGGCAAGCTCGACATCGAGACCACCGTGGCCGTGGTCGGCGGCATCGCGCGCGGCTGCGAGGAGGCCGGCTGCGCACTGATCGGCGGCGAGACCGCCGAGATGCCCGACATGTACGCGCCGGGCGAGTACGACCTGGCCGGCTTCACCGTGGCCGCGGTCGAGAAGTCCAAGATCCTCGACGGCCGCGCGGTGCGCTCCGGTGACGTCCTGTTGGGCATTGCCTCCAGCGGCCCGCACTCCAACGGCTATTCGCTCATCCGCCGCATCTTTGATCGCGCCGGCCGGCCCGCCGACCTCGACCTGGGCGGCACCTCGCTGGTCGATGCGCTGATGGCGCCGACCGCGCTGTACGTCAAGCCGATCCTGTCGCTGCTGGCCGCGCGCGGCGGCGACATCCACGCGATGGCGCACATCACCGGCGGCGGCCTGACCGAAAACATCATCCGCGTGATCCCGGATGGCCTCGGCCTGGACATCGACGCGTCCACGCTGGCGCTGCCGCCGGTGTTCGACTGGCTGCAACGCGAAGGCGCCGTGCCGCGCGAGGAAATGTGGCGCACGTTCAACTGCGGCATCGGCTTCGTGCTGGTGGTGGACCCGGCGCGGACCGGCGAGGTCGGCGCGGAACTCGACCGGCTCGGCCTGTCGCATCGGCCGATCGGCTCGGTGGTCGAAGCCGGCGGCGCCGAACGCGTCCGCATCGGCTGACCGATGACCCCGGCCGACCGGCAACCGCGGCCGCCGCTGCGGATCGCGGTGCTCGCGTCGGGCCGCGGCAGCAACCTGCAGGCGATCCTCGACGCCATCGCCGCCGGCGTCCTCGATGCCACGGTGGTCGGCGTGTTCTCCGACAAGGCGCGCGCACCGGTGCTGGAGCGCGCGCGTTCGGCCGGGCTTGATGCGCACGCACTGGTCCCGCGCGACTTCCCCAACCGGCTTGAGTTCGATGCCGCGATGTTCGACGCCGTCGAAAAGAGCGCGCCGGACCTGGTGGTCTGCGCCGGCTACATGCGGTTGATCAGCGAGCCGCAGGTCACGCGGATGGCCGGTCGCATGGTCAATATCCACCCCTCCCTGCTGCCCGCCTTCAAGGGACTGCACACGCACCAGCAGGCGCTGGACGCCGGCGTGGCCGAACACGGCGCAAGCGTGCACTTCGTGACCCCCGAACTGGACGGCGGACCGGTGATTGCCCACGCGCGCGTACCGGTGGTGTCGAGCGACGACGCCGATGCACTGGCCGCCCGAGTGCTGGAACGCGAACACCCGCTGCTGGTGGCCGTGCTGCGCTGGTTCGCGGCGGGCCGCATCGCGCTGGATGCAGGCCGCGTCACCGTCGACGGGATGGCAGTACACGCGCCGTTGCAACTGGGTCTGGACAATGCGCTGACACCCGCATCCCACTCTGTTGCTTGATGACCCGTAGACCCCAACGGCCGCACCGCTCCACCGCCCCCTCTTCCACACGACATCGCGCCCCGCGTTGGTGCCTCGCGCTGGTACTCGGAGCCTGCATCGCGCTGCCTGCAGCGGTGCTGGCCCAGACGACCTTCCATCCCGAGGCCGCAACAGGTGCCGAAACGGCGGCCGAGGCCCCGGCGCCGCTTGAACCGTTCGTCGCGCGTTACACCGTCACCAACGGCGGGCGCTCCCTCGGCGAGGCGACGTTGCAGTTGGTTCGGCAGGCACCGCGCTGGCGGGTCGACCTCACGATGAGCGGCACCGGCCTGTTCAGGCTGGCCGGCATCAATGCCGAACAGAGCACGCTGTTCGAGGACCTTGGCGAAACTTACCGCCCGCTGAGCCAGGCGACGGTCCGCAAGACGCTGTTCACGCGGAAGAAAACCGTGGGCACCTACGATTGGGGGTCGCGCAGTGCCCGCTGGACGGGTGACGTGAAGGATGAGCGCCGCGACCCGGTTGCGCTGCAGGACGGCGACATGAGCGGGCTGCTGATCAACCTGGCCGTCATCCGCGACGCCGTCCCGGGAAGGACACTGCGATACCGCTACGTCGACAACGGACGGGTGCGCGAGCACACGTACGCGGTCGCCGAAGAACTCGAGCCCATCTCGGTGGGCGAGCTTCGCTACAACGCTATGCGCGTGTCCCGCGTCGAGGACGCGAACGCGCAGGGCGACGAAACCGTGATCTGGGTGGCCAGTGGCGTGCCCACGCCGATCCGCATGCTGCAGCGCGAAGACGGTGAAGACACCTACGACCTGCGCCTGACCGAATACCAAGGAGTCCAGTAGATGACCCGAGTCAATCCGAGCCACACGAACCGCGCCGTCCGACGTCCGCTCGCCGGGCTCGCCGCGGCTGTCGCGCTGTGCTTCGCCGCGCCCGCGATGGCGGTGGAGCCATTCACCGCCGACTACCAGGCCAGCTACATGGGCATGCAGGCCAACGGCAAGATGACGCTGGAGTCCGCGGGCCAGGACCGCTGGCGCTACAGCCTCAACATCAAGAACTCGCTGGCCGACCTGTCGCAGAGCACCGTGTTCGAGGTGCGCGACGGCCAGTGGCGGCCGCTGTCGAGCACCGACTCCAGCCAAGTGCTGGTCAAGAAGCAGGACAAGAACGCGACCTACAACTGGTCCAGTGGCGTGGCCAGCTGGACCGGTGACGTCAAGCCCGACCGCGCCGGGCCGATCAAGCTCAAGACCGGCGACATGGATGCGCTGCTGATCAACCTGGCGATCGTCCGCGATGTCGAGGCCGGCAAGCCGCTGCGGTACCGCATGGTCGACGATGGTCGCGTCAAGCAGCTCAGCTACTCGGTGGCCGGCCAGGAGTCGATCACCGTGGGCGGCAAGTCGCACCAGGCCACCAAGGTGGTGAGCACCGATGGTGACAAGCAGACCATCGCGTGGATCGTGGACGGCATGCCGGTGCCGGCGCGCATCCTGCAGCGCGAGGAAGGCAAGGACGCCATGGACCTGCGGGTGCAGGCGGTGCGCTGACACCAGCGACCGACTCGGAACGATCCATGAAAAAGGGCCCGCTGATGCGGGCCCTTTCTTGTTGCGGGCGGTGGTGGTCCTCGGCTAGCCGACGCGGCGTATGCGCGCGCCCAGCCCCGACAGCTTTTCCTCGATGTTCTCGTAGCCGCGATCCAGGTGGTAGATGCGGTCGATGGTCGTCTCGCCCTGCGCCACCAGCCCCGCCAGGATCAGCGACGCCGAGGCCCGCAGGTCGGTGGCCATGACCGGCGCACCGCTGAGGCGCTCCACGCCGCGCACGACGGCCGTGTGTCCGTCGACACGGATGTCCGCGCCCAGGCGCACCAGCTCGTTGACGTGCATGAAGCGGTTTTCGAAGATCGTCTCGTTGACGACGCCCACCCCGCTGGCGATGCAGTTGAGCGCCATGAACTGCGCCTGCATGTCGGTCGGGAACGCCGGGTGCGGCGCGGTGGTGAAGTTGACCGCGCGCGGCCTGCGCCCGCCCATGTCGAGCGTGATGCGGTCGCCGTCGCAGTCCAGCTCCGCACCCGCTTCCTTCAGCTTGTCGAGCACGGCGTCCATCGTGTCCGGACGCGTGCCGCGCGCGGTGATGTGGCCGCCGGTCATGGCCGCCGCCACCAGGAAGGTGCCGGTCTCGATGCGGTCCGGTACCACGTGGTGCGCGCCGCCGTGCAGGCGGTCCACGCCCTCCACGACGATGCGGTTGCTGCCCGCGCCTTCGATCCGCGCACCCAGCGCCTTGAGGCATTCGGCGAGGTCGACGATCTCCGGCTCCATCGCCGCGTTCTCGATGACCGTCGTGCCCTCGGCCAGCGTCGCGGCCATCAGGACGTTTTCGGTGGCACCGACGCTGACGATGTCGAACACGTGCCGCGCGCCCTTCAGGCGGTCGGCGCGCGCCTTGATGAATCCGTTCTCGACAGTGATGTGCGCCCCAAGCGACTGCAGGCCCTTGATGTGCAGGTCCACGGGACGCGAGCCGATCGCACAGCCACCGGGCAGCGACACCTCGGCATGGCCGTACTTGGCCAGCAGCGGACCCAGCACCAGCACCGAGGCACGCATGGTCTTGACCAGTTCGTACGACGCCACCTGGCTGTGCACCGTGGTGGCGTCGACGGTGATGCCGTAGCGCTCGTCGATCGTCAGGCCGGCGCCGAGCTCGCCCAGGAGCTTCACGGTCGTCACCACGTCGTGCAGGTGCGGCACGTTCGACAGTTCGACCGGTCCGTCTGCCAGCAGCGTGGCGCACAGGATGGGCAGCACGGCGTTCTTGGCGCCGGAAATCTGCACCTCGCCCTTCAGCGGCACGCCGCCTTCTACAACGATCTTCTGCATGGATGCTCTGGCTTCAAGGCTGGGGCGAAGCCGCCATTGGACGCGATGCGCCGTGGCGGCGGGGTGGACGGTACGCGGGACGCGCGATCAGGCGTCGCGCGCGCCCGCTTCCGCGGGTGTCAGGGTCTTCAGCGCGAGGGCGTGGATCTCGCCGCCCATGCGCTCGCCCAGCGTGGCGTACACCAGCCGGTGCCGCGCCAGCGGCAGCTTGCCGGCGAAGGCCTCCGACACGACGGTGGCTTCGAAATGCACGCCGTCGTCGCCCTGTACGTCGGCGCGCGCGCCGGGCAGGCCCTGCTCGATCAGGTGCTTGATGGTGTCTGCGTTCAAAGGGGGAATCCGCAAGATGGGTGAATGCGTCGGCAACGGGCCGCCCCGTGGGCCGGCCATTGCGCGTAAAATCGAGCGCTTAGCCTAGCGGAACCCGGCCTTGAATGGTGACCTCGCAGCCCGTGCCCGTTGATCCCGACCACCCCGCATCCGCCGCCGGCCTGGCCGAGAGTGGGCGGCGCGTGTTCCAGATCGAGGAACAGGCGCTGGCCGCGGTGGCGGCGCGGCTGGACGGCGAATTCACCGAGGCGTGCCGGCTGATGCTCTCCACCCGCGGACGGGTGGTCTGCACCGGGATGGGCAAGTCCGGGCACGTGGCGCGCAAGATCGCCGCCACCCTCGCGTCCACCGGCACGCCCGCGTTCTACGTCCACCCCGGTGAGGCCGCGCACGGCGACCTGGGCATGGTTACGGACGCCGACGTGGTGCTGGCGCTGTCGTACTCCGGCGAGAGCGACGAGATCCTGCTGCTGCTGCCGGTGCTGCGCCGCCAGGGCAACAAGCTGGTGGCGATGACCGGCCGGCCGCAATCGTCGATGGCGCGCGAGGCCGACGTCCACCTCGATGTCAGCGTGCCCGCCGAGGCCTGCCCACTGGACCTGGCGCCCACTGCAAGCACCACCGCATCGCTGGCGATGGGCGATGCGCTGGCGGTGGCGCTTCTGGAGGCGCGCGGCTTCACTGCCGACGACTTCGCGCGCTCGCACCCGGCCGGCGCGCTCGGCCGCCGCCTGCTGCTGCACATCGCCGACATCATGCATGCCGGCGACGAGGTGCCGCGCGTCACCGTGGACGCGACCGTCAGCGAGGCACTGGTGGAGATGAGCCACAAGCGGCTTGGCATGACCGCGGTGGTCGACGGCGACGGCCGCCTGCTCGGCCTGTACACCGACGGCGACCTGCGCCGCAGCCTGGACGATGCCAATGTCGACCTGCGCACGACGCGCATCGGGCAGGTGATGACGCGCGGGCCCCGCACGATCGGCGCCGATGCGCTGGCGGTGGAGGCGGCCCAGTTGATGGAAGCGCACAAGATCAGCGGCCTGCTGGTGGTGGATGCGCAGCAGCGGGTGGTGGGCGCCCTCAACATTCACGACCTGTTGCGCGCCCGGGTGGTGTAAAGGCCGACCTCCTCCAGAGTCTGGGAACTAGGGACCAGGGACTGGCGGACGCACCACACGCTGATCTTCGCTCCGCTCGGGACAACATGCGTTGTTCCAACAAGACACTCCGCCCTGCCTGGCCCCTGACTCCCGGCCCCTACCCCCAAAGCACCCATGCCCTACAGCCACCTCAACGACTACCCCGCCGACATCCGCGAGCGCGCCGCGCGCGTGCGGCTGGCGTGCTTCGACGTGGACGGCACGCTGACCGACGGCCGGCTGACGTTCGACAGCGAGGGCCGGGAGCTCAAGTCGTTCCACGTGCACGACGGACTGGGGCTGGTGATGTTGCGCAAGGTGGGCATTGCCGTCGCACTGGTGACGGCGCGGCCCAGCGCGGTGGCCGAGCGGCGCGCGGCGGAGCTGGGCATCCAGGCGTGCACGGCGGTGGCCGACAAGCTGGCCTGCGTGCGTGACCTGGCGGCGGCACTGGGCGTGTCGCTCGATGAGGTCGCCTTCATGGGCGACGACCTGCCCGACCTGCGGGTGATCCCGCACGTGGGCTTCTCGATCGCGCCCGCCAATGCGCACCGCTGGGTCGGCGAGCGCGTCCACTGGCGCAGCACGCGCGCGGGCGGCGACGGGGCCGTGCGCGAGATCTGCGACCTGATGCTGGCAGCGCAGGGCCATGCCGAGCGCATGCTGTCCGAGGCGATGCCCACGGGGGTGCAGGCATGAACTGGCGTGCGTTCCTGACCCTCGTCCTGGTGGCCGGCGCAGCGATCAGCGGCTGGGCCCTGTGGTCGCAACGTTCGCCCGCCGCGGCCGCGCCGGAAGCGGGCGGATTGCCCGACTACGTGCTCAACGAGTTCCAGCTCGTCGTCCTCGACGAGCAGGGCCGGGAGTCGTTCACGCTGGAAGCGCCCAAGCTCGCCCGCGACCCCGGCGTTCGCACCATGGAGATCGAGACGCCGGTGTTCACCATCCCCGACGGCGACGCGAAGGACCGGACGGTGGGTGCCTGGGTGGTGCGCTCGCAGACCGGCTGGATCAGTGCCGCCGGCGACGAACTGCGGCTGCGCGGGGACGTGCGCGCCGACAGCCAGGGGGCCAGCGGCCCGGTGGCAATGCGCACGCAGGAGCTGAACGTTTTCCCGGAAACCAACCGCGCCACGTCCGCGGTTGAGGTCACAGTCACGGAGCCCGGTTTTATACTGGCCGGTCACTCGCTCGAGGCCGACCTGGCCGTGGGCAATATCCGCCTACAGGACCCCAAGGCACGCTATGAAAGCATTCCCCGCTAGCCTGCTCGCGCTGCTGCTGGCCGCGACCACCATGTTGCCGGGCACGGCGTCGGCCCGCTCCTCGGACCGCAACAAGCCCATGGACATCGAGGCCGGCTACTCCGACTACTCGATGGACGACAGCCGGCCGACCGTGCTGACCGGCGGCGTCACGATCACGCAGGGCACGCTGGACATCCGCGCCAACCGCGCCGACATCACCCAGCGCAACGGCGAAGCGGTACGCGCCGTGCTGACCGGTGGCCCGGTGCGGCTCAACCAGCAGCTCGACGACGGCAAGCCGATGGACGCTGTTGCCACCAAGGTCGACTACGACCTGCGCAACGAGGTCGTCGTCTTCACCGGTGACGTCAACATCTCCCAGCCAAGCGGCAGCATCAGCGGCCAGCGCATCGTCTACAACATGCGTACCGGCCAGGTGCAGGGCGGCGGCGAAGGCGCCGGTCGCGTCAAGATGCGCATCATGCCGCGCAACGGTGGTGCCAGCGCGGACCCCGAGCCGGCAAGCGACGGGGACGAAGGCTGATGCTGGTGGCGAAGGGCCTGCGCAAGGCCTACCGCTCGCGCGAGGTTGTGCGGGACTTCGGCCTGACGCTGGACGCAGGCGAGGTCGTCGGCCTGCTGGGCCCCAACGGCGCCGGCAAGACCACGTGCTTCTACATGATCGTCGGCCTGGTGCCGGCGGACGCCGGGCAGATCGTGCTCGACGGCAAGGACATCACGTCCGAGCCGATGTACGCGCGCTCCAAGTACGGCGTGGGCTACCTGCCGCAGGAACCCTCGGTGTTCCGCAAGCTCAGCGTGGCCGACAACATCCGGCTGGTGCTGGAGTTGCGCAGCGACCTGAATGCGGCCGGCCGCGAGCGTGAACTGGCCAGCCTGATGGACGAGCTGCAGGTCACGCACGTGGCCGACCAGATCGGCGCCAGCCTGTCGGGTGGCGAGCGTCGCCGCGTCGAGATTGCCCGTGCGCTGGCCACCAAGCCGCGGCTGATGCTGCTCGACGAGCCGTTCGCCGGCGTCGACCCGATCTCCGTCGGAGAGATCCAGCGCATCGTGTCCCATCTCAAGGGCCGCGGCATCGGCGTACTGATCACCGACCACAATGTCCGCGAAACCTTGGGAATCTGCGACCGCGCGTATATCCTCAACGACGGCGGCGTGCTCGCGCAGGGGGCTCCGGACGCGCTGCTGGCAAACCCCGACGTCCGTCGCGTCTACCTGGGCGAAACCTTCAAGCTCTGATCCGGTCGTGACCGGAGCCGCCGTCCCCCACCGGGCGGTGAAAGGTTTCGGTGCAATGCGCTCCCGGGCGCGCGACGCGGCCGCCGGCCGTCTCCTGTCGCGTTAGCCCTCCACGATGAAACCCCGCCTCCAAGCCTCCCTCGGACAGCACCTGGTGATGACGCCGCAACTGCGGCAGGCGATCCGCCTGTTGCAGCTCTCGGCCGTCGAGCTGGAAGCGGAACTGGTCGAAGCGGTCGAAAGCAACCCGCTGCTGGACTGGACCGAAACCGCCATCGCCACCAGCGACGCGCCCGCGCCTGCCGCTGATGGCAACGGGGCTGCCGAACCACCGCCCGAAGCGGACTGGGGACCCAACGACGGCGAACCCTGGTACGAGCGCATCGGTCCGTCCGATCACGACGACGATGGCTCGCTGGCCGACCAGGTGGCCGAACACGAAAGCCTGCACGACCATCTGCTGTGGCAGCTGCACCTCGGCCACCTGTCCCCGCGCGACCGCCAGATCGGCGTCGCGCTGATCGAAGCGATCGAGGACGACGGCTACTTGCGCGAGCCCTTGGATGCGATTGCTGAAACCCTCACGCCCGAGATTGACGCGGGCGAGGACGAGATCCTGACCGTCCTGCACCAGATCCAGCGGTTCGACCCCGTCGGTGTCGGCGCGCGCGACCTGGGCGAGTGCCTGCGCCTGCAACTGGAGCCGCTGCCCGACGACACCCCGGGCAAGGCGCTGGCGGCCCGGCTCGCCGGCACGCCCCTGGAGCGCCTGCCTCGCATTGGCGTGGCCGGGGTCGCCTCCGAACTCAAACTGGATGCATGCGAAGTTGAAACCGCGGTGCAGCTGCTGCGCTCGCTGGACCCGCGGCCGGGTGCGCAGATCGGGCCGATCAGCCACGACACCTACGTCGCGCCGGATGTCGTGATCTGGCGCCAGCACGGCCTGTGGCGGGTCGCGCTGGCCGACAGCATGCGCCCGCGCGTGGCGATCCACCGCGGCTACGAGGGCATGATCCGGCACGCCTCGGCGTCGGATGCCAGCTACCTGCGCGGACACCTGCAGGAAGCGCGCTGGCTGCTCAAGAGCCTGGAGGCGCGCGGCGAGACGCTGCTGAAGGTGGCCCGTTGCCTGCTCCAACAGCAGGCCGGGTTCCTTGAGTTCGGTGACAGCGCACTGCGGCCGCTGACGTTGCGCGAGGTCGCGGCGGAAATCGGACTGCACGAATCCACGGTGTCGCGCGCGATCGCACGCAAGTTCGCCCGTACTCCGCGCGGGACCGTGCCGCTGCGCGCGTTCTTCGCCTCGGGCATCGACACCGGCTCCGGTGGCGAGGCGTCCAGCACCGCGATCCAGGCCATGATCCGGCAGCTGATCGACGCCGAGAACCCGCGCAAACCGCTGTCGGACGCGCGGCTGGCCGAGACGCTCAAGGCAACCGGCGTACCCGTCGCCCGGCGCACCGTCGCAAAGTACCGCGAGGCGATGAGCATCCCCTCGTCACAGGACCGGGTGCGGATGGGCTGATTTGAGTCGAACCCGATAACCGAATCGCACCGCCCGACAGGACACGATTCCCGGCCAGGGAGCCAAGGCGCGGGTCCAGCCCTCGCAAAGCCCGGTCACTCCCAGACCCAAGCTGAAACGGCCGCGACGTGGGCACCTTGGGCCACGGTTCCAGACCCTCTCCACCCTCCTTCATCAGTCTTGGTCCGTGGCCAGGAAGGCCCTTTCGATCCCGCCCACCTCCCCCCGGACGCCTGCGATATGCTGTCGGTCCCGTCGCGAGCAGGAGGTTGAAGATGCGCATCGAAACCCACGGCCAGCAGATCGATGTGACCCCTGCCCTGCGCAACTACGTGGAAACCAAGCTGGCCCGCTTGGGACGCCATTACGAACACCCCTTCGACGTGCGCACCCAGCTGAGCCTGGACAAGCCCGACCACCGCGCCGAGGCCACCGTGAACATCGCCGGGCGCACCCTGCACGCCGATGCCAACGCCATCGACATGTACGCGGCGATCGACCTGCTGGCCGACAAGCTCGACCGGCTGCTGATGAAGCACAAGGAAAAGATGGTCGACCACCACCGGGGCGAGAGCCTGGCCCGCGCTGGCGAACTCGGCTGAACCATGCCCCTGGGGGAGCTACTCAGCGCCGACCGGATCGCGATCCTGGTCGAGCCCGGCAACCGCGCGGCCGTCCTCGAGACGGCCGCACGGCTGTTGGCCGATGACATCCCGGGCAGCACCGGGGCCGCGCTGGTCTCGACCATCGCCGACAGCCTGCGCGCCCGCGAGCGCCTGGCCAGCACCGCAATCGGCCACGGCGTGGCGATCCCGCATGGCCGCCTGCCGGGGCTTGAAGCCAGCCGAGGTGCCTTCCTCCGCTTGGCCCAGCCCGTCGAGTTCGACGCCGCCGACGGCCAGCGCGTGGACCTGGTGATGGCGCTGGCCGTGCCCGAGCACTATGTCCAGCAACACCTCGCCCAACTGGCCGAGATCGCCGAGCACTTCGCCTCCGAGGCCTTCCGTAATGAACTGCGGCGCGCCACCAGCGCCAGCCAGCTCAGTGGCCTGCTGCTGGCCGGGTCGTCGAGGAAAAACGTCGCGGGAGCGGTGCGTTGAACGCGAGCATCAGCGCCGGCGCGCTGTTCGAGCACCAGCGCGAGCGGCTCGAGCTGCGCTGGCTGGCCGGACAGGACGGCCAGGGTCGCGTGGTCGAAGCGGTCGAGACCGTTGCCCGCCGTCCGTCGCTGGCCGGCTACCTCAATACGATCTACCCCAACCGCGTGCAGATCCTGGGCACCGAGGAGCTGGCGTGGCTGGACACGCTGGACTCGCGCCATCGCTGGGAGACGATCGAGAAGATCATGCAGTACCGGCCGTTGGCGCTGGTCATCAGCAAGAACCAGTCGTGCCCCGAAGACCTGAGACTGGCCGCCGAGGAATCGCAGACGCCGCTGTGGAGTTCGCCGCGCCGTGGCCACGAGCTGCTCAACCACCTGCAGTACCACCTCGCGCGCACGCTGGCACCGCGCGTCACGCTGCACGGCGTGTTCATGGAAATCTATTCGATCGGCGTGCTGATCACCGGCGACGCCGGCTCGGGCAAGAGCGAGCTGGCACTGGAGCTGATCACGCGCGGCCACCGGCTGGTGGCCGACGACGCACCCGAGTTCACGCAGATCGCACCCGACGTGCTCGATGGCACGTGCCCGGAAATGCTGCAGGACCTGCTGGAGGTCCGCGGCCTGGGCGTGCTCAACATCCGCGAGATGTTCGGCGACACCACGGTCAAGGGCAACAAGTACCTGCGGCTGATCATCCACCTGACCAAGCCGATGGACGAGCCGCTGCCCGGTGGGATCGAACGCCTGACCGGCGACACCGGCACCCGCCGCGTGCTGGACCTGGACGTGCCGATGATCACGCTGCCCGTGATGCCCGGCCGCAACCTGGCGGTTCTGGCCGAAGCCGCCACGCGACTGCACAGCCTGCGGATGAAGGGCCTGGATCCGGCGGCGGCGTTTATCGCGCGGCACAGCAACTTCCTCGAACGGGGTGAAGCGTGAGCAGCCCGGACGTTGAGATCCCGGACACCGCGCGCGCGCTGGTGATCGTCAGCGGCATGTCCGGGTCGGGCAAGTCGGTGGCGCTCAACACCTTCGAGGACCTGGGCTTCTACTGCGTCGACAACCTGCCGGCCGAGCTGCTGCCGCAGTTCGTGCGCAGCGTGCAGGGCGGCGAAGGCGCGCCCGCGAAACTGGCCGTCGGCATCGACGTGCGCAATCGCCACAGCGACCTGGCCGACATTCCCGGCTCGCTGTCGGCCGTGGGCGCGATGGGACTGGATCCGAAGCTGGTGTTTTTCGAGAGCCGCGATGACGCCCTGATCAAGCGCTACGCCGACACCCGTCGCCGCCATCCCCTCAGCCACCTGGGCCTGTCGCTGGCCGACGCGATCTCGCTGGAGCGGCAGGTACTCAAGCCGCTGCGGCAGATCGCCGACCGCGTGATGGACACCAGCGACCTCAACGTCCACCAGTTGCGCCGCCAGGTCATCACCGAGTTCGGGCTGGGCAGCGATAGCACGGTCTCGCTGCTGTTCGAATCCTTCGCCTACCGCCATGGCGTGCCGGCCGACGCGGACTTCGTATTCGACGCGCGCTGCCTGCCCAACCCGCACTGGAACGCGACCCTGCGCCCGCTCTCGGGCCGCGACGAGGCCGTCGCCGAGTACCTGGAGGCGGAACCGGACGCGGTGCGGTTCGTCGAGCAGGTCAGCGGCTTCCTCGACACCTGGCTGCCGCGGCTGCGCGCGGACGGTACCCGCAGCTACGTCACGGTCGCCTTCGGATGCACCGGCGGACGCCACCGCTCGGTGTACCTGGCCGAGCGCATGGCGCGCCACGCCCGTGACGCCGGTTGGGACGAGGTCGCCGTGCACCACCGCGAACTGGATTGACCGCCGCGAATCTGCCGGCATCACCGGGCATGTCGCTGTGTCGGCGTCCTGGCGGAACGCAGCAGCCCGCCCGACCCGCTTCCGGCCCGTAACACCCGTCTGTTAACTTGGCGGGCATGGCCATCGGCATCCTCCTCATCACCCACGAAGGCGTTGGCAGCGCGTTGCTGGCGGTCGCCACGCGCCTGCTGCGGACCCTGCCACTGAAGACCGAAGCACTCGACGTGCCGTTCGACGGCGACCCCGATGCGCTGCTGCCCTTGGCCAGCGCCGCCCTGCGCCGGGTCGACGGTGGCCAGGGCGTGCTGGTGCTGACCGACCTCTACGGCGCGACGCCCAGCAACGTCGCTGCCAAGGTGGCGCGGCTGGGGACGCCGGTCAGGCGGGTGTCGGCTCTGAGCCTGCCGATGCTGCTGCGCGTGATGAACTACGCCGAGCTGGAACTGGACGAACTGCCCGCCGTGGCGTCGGCCGGCGCGCGCAACGGCGTGATACTGGACGACGCTTGAAGACGGACCCCGGAAGGACACAGCGATGATCGAACGCGAACTCACCGTCTCCAATCGACTGGGCCTGCACGCCCGCGCCACCGCCAAGCTGGTGCAGCTGCTGTCGGCGTACAAGAGCAATGCCACGCTCACCGCCAAGGGCCGCGAGGTCAACGCCAAGTCCATCATGGGCGTGATGCTGCTGGCGGCCGGACAGGGCACGCAGGTCAAGCTCAGGGTCGACGGCGAGGACGAGGCCGCGGTGGCCGACAAGGTCACCGAGCTGTTCGACCGCCGCTTCGACGAAGACGCCTGAGGCCGCGTCCGGATGCGGCAGGAATTCACCGGGCAGGGGGCAGCGCGCGGCAGCGCGTTGGGCCGCGCCCGTGTGCGCCTGCCGCACGTGCTGGAAGTGGCCGAGGAGCGCATCCCGGCCGAGGCGATCGAGGACGAACTTGAACGCCTGCACCGCGCCATCGCCACGGTGCGCGAAGAGATGCACGGCCTGCGCGACCGCCTGCACGGGGCGTTGGCGCAGGAGGTCGGCGAGTTCCTCGACCTGCATGCACTGCTGCTGGACGACCCCGAGCTGCTCAGCGGCCTGGACGAGCTGATCCGCACCGGCCGCTACAGTGCCGACTACGCGCTGCGGCTGCAGCGCGATCGCATTGCCGGCGTGTTCGCGAGCATGGACGACGCCTATTTCCGCAGTCGCGTGGAGGACATCGACCAGGTCATCGGTCGCATCCACGCCGCGCTGCACCGCCGCCATGCGGACATGCAGGGCGTGGCCGGCGAGATCCTGGTCACCGACAACGTCGCGCCGGCGGAAATCGCGCAACTTCAGGCGCAGGGCGTGATGGCGATCGTGACCTCCGGCGGCAGCACGCTGTCGCACAGCGCGATCCTTGCCCGCAGCCTTCACCTGCCGCTGGTGGTGGGGGCGGCGCACGTGCTGCAGAAGGTCAACGACGGCGACGTGCTGGTGGTCGATGGCGCCGGCGGCCTGGTCGTGGTGGAGCCCAACGCCGCCGACCTGCGCGCGCACCGCGCCCGCGTGCGTGACCTGGCACGCGAGCGCAAGCAGCTCAACCGCCTGCGCCGCGAGCCGTCGCGCACCATCGACGGCGTCGACATCCGCCTGTACGCCAACGCCGAATCGCGCGACGACGTGGCCGAAGCCCATGCGCTGGGCGCAGCGGGCATCGGGCTCTACCGCACCGAGTTCCTGTTCCTGCAGCGCAACGAGGTCCCGGACGAGGACGAGCAGTTCCGCACCTACCGCGACGTCGTGCTCGGCATGACCGGGCGCACGGTCACCATCAGGACCCTCGACCTGGGCGCCGACAAGGCCGACCGGACCGGGCTGGTGCTGCGCGACGAACCCAACCCCGCGCTGGGCCTGCGCGGCGTGCGGCTGTCGCTGGCGCGCCCCGGCCTGCTGGACGACCAGTTGCGCGCCCTGCTGCGCGCGTCGGGTTACGGCCCGCTGCGCATCCTGGTCCCGATGATCAGCAGCCGCGAGGAAATCCGCGCGGTGCGCACGCGCATGAACCGGCTGGCCGCCGAGCTGCGCGCCGAAGGCCATGAGATCGCCGACCACATCCCGCTGGGCGCGATGATCGAAGTACCGGCCGCGGCCATCGCCCTGCCCGGCTTCATCGCCGACCTGGATTTCCTGTCGATCGGCACCAACGACCTGGTGCAGTACGTGCTGGCGGTGGACCGCAACAACGAGGCGCTGGGCGAGATGTACTCGCCGCTGCACCCGGCGGTAGTGCGGCTGATCCGCGATGTGATTCGGCTGGCCCAGCGCAAGGGCAAGCCGGTGGCGGTGTGTGGAGAGATCGCCGGCGATGCGCGCTTCGTGCCGATGCTTCTGGCGATGGGGCTGACCGAACTGAGCCTGCACCCGGTCACGCTGCTGGAGGTGCGCCGCACCATCCGCGCCTGCGACCTGCAGGCGCTGAAGGCACGCGCACCGTCGCTGCTCAAGGCACGCGGGCGGCTGGAGATCGAGCGGTGGATGGCCGCGGCCGCGCCGGACCTGGCCCGCTGAGCCAGTTGACTCCTGTCGTCCCGCGTGGGTCGCGGGCTCAACTGCGGCCTTTCCCTCCTGCGCGCGATGCGGCCAGTCAATGGGGTGTGCAGCGCACGACAAGTGGCGATAATGCCGGCATGAACGCGTGACGCCAGGTCGCACCTTCGTTGCTCCAAGGGCAACGGCGGCGGCCGATACCGGCTCGACGAGCCAGACCGCCGGACCACCAGGAGCGCCGCCTTGGCCGAAGCCATCCGCCACGACAAGACCTCGCGCCAGCTGCGGATGCTGTCGGACGCGCTCGACAGCGGCCGCCTGGGGCCGGTGCGTCGGCTGGTCAACACACTGTCCCCGGCCGAGATCGGCAACCTGCTCGAATCGCTGCCGCCGGCCAAGCGCGCGGTGGTGTGGGGGCTGGTCGACCCGGAGGACGACGGCGAGGTGCTGGTCCACGTCGGCGACGAGGTGCGTGAAAGCCTGCTGGCGGACATGGACCCGGACGAAATCATCGCCGCGGTCGAAGACCTCGACATCGACGACCTGGCCGACCTCGTCGAGGACCTGCCCGATACGGTGATCGACGAAGTGCTCAAGTCGATGGACCGCGAGAACCGCGACCGGCTGGAGCAGGTGCTGTCCTACCCCGAGGACACCGCCGGGCGACTGATGAACCCGGACGTGGTGACGGTGCGCGCCGACACCACCGTCGACGTGGTGCTGCGGTTCCTGCGCTTGAGGGGCGAGCTGCCCGAGCACACCGACCACCTGTACGTCGTCAGCCGGCGCCGGCAGCTCCTGGGCTGGGTGGCGCTGCAGAACCTGGTCACGCACCACCCCAACACGCCCATCAGCCACCTGATCGACGACAGCCTGACCGCCCTGCGCGTGGACGAGTCGGCCGAGTCGGTCGCGCGCCAGTTCTCCGACCACGACTGGGTGTCGGCGCCCGTCGTCGACAGCACCAACGAGCTGCTGGGCCGAATCACCATCGATGACGTGGTCGACATCATCCGCGAGCAGGCCGAGCACCAGGCGCTGGGCGCCGCGGGCCTGGACGAGGACGAGGACCTGTTCTCGCCGATCCGGCGCGCCGTGCGTGGCCGCGTGGTGTGGCTGGGCATCAACCTGGCGACCGCGTTCCTGGCGGCGTTCGTCATCGGCCGGTTCGAGGCGACCATCGAGCAGATCGTGGCGCTGGCGGTGCTGATGCCGATCGTCGCCGGCATTGGCGGCAACGCCGCGGTGCAGGTGCTCACGCTGATGGTGCGCGGCCTGGCGCTGGGCCAGGTGGGCGCCAGCAACGCGTCGATCCTGCTGTGGAAGGAATTGCGCGTCGCGCTGATCAACGGACTGCTGATCGGCGGGCTGGTGGGCGCGGTGGCCTGGATCTGGTTCGGCGACGGCCTGCTGTCGGCCGTGATCACCACCGCGCTGGTGATCAACTTCTGCTCGGCGGCGCTGGCCGGCACGCTGGTGCCGTTGCTGATGAAGCGGATGAACATCGACCCGGCGGTGGCGGGCACCGTGGTGGTGACCGCGGTGACGGACGTGATGGGGTTCTTCAGCTTCCTCGGCCTGGCGACCGTCATCCTGATGCGCTGAGCGCACGCCGGCGCGCGCTGTCCAGCGCAACTGCCCCGGCCCTCAGCCCAACAGCGACTCCAGCACCGCCATGCGCACGGCCACGCCATTGGCGACCTGCCGCAGGATCAGCGACTGCGGCCCGTCGGCCACCTCGTCGGTGATCTCCACCCCGCGGTTGATCGGGCCCGGGTGCATCACGACCGCATCGGGTGCGGCACGCCGCAGGCGCGAGCCGGTCAAGCCATAGTCGCGGTGGTAGTCCTCCAGCGAGGCGACCAAGCCGTCGTCCATGCGTTCGCGCTGCAGGCGCAACATCATCACCGCGTCCACGCCCTCGAGCGCCGCGTCCAAGTCGTCGGAAACGCCGCAACCGGCCAGCGTGCCGTCGTCGACCGGCAGCAGGGCCAACGGCCCGCACACCCGCAGCTCGCCCACGCCCAGTGCACGCAACGCCTGCAGGTCCGAGCGCGCCACGCGCGAGTGCTTCACGTCGCCGACCATGAGTACCTTCAGCCTCGAGAAGTCCGGACCCTTGGCCTGGCGCAGCGTCAGCATGTCCAGCAGTCCCTGCGTGGGGTGCGCGCTGCGGCCATCGCCGGCATTGACAAGGTGCGTATCGGGACCGGCATGCGCCGCGAGTTCCGCGACCGCGCCGTCGACCCTGTGGCGCACGATGAAGCCCCGCACGCCCATCGCCTCGATGGTGCGTAGCGTGTCGAGCGCCGTCTCGCCCTTGCTGGTCGAAGAGGTCGATGCGTCGAAGTTGAGTACATCCGCACCCAGCCGCTGCGCGGCCAGCTGGAAGCTCAGGCGCGTGCGTGTGGACGCTTCGAAGAACAGCGTGCACACGGCCGTGCCGGCGAGACGGTCGCGCGCGATCTGACCGTCGGCGAAACGCTGCGCGCGGTCCAGCAGCGACTCGATCGCGGCGCGCGGCAGTCCGTCAAGGGTCAACAGGTGGTCGATGGGGGCAGCGCGGCCGGAAGCGTTCGCGGTCATCAGGGCAATGTCAGGGAGGAATCTCGGTGGCGTCACGGCGCCGGGGTGGCACCGGGTGCCAGCAGCGTGGCGTCGTCGGGGGCGGCGAGCCAGCGCTCGATGATCACCGCCGCGGCGACGGCGTCGAGCGCCTCGGCATCGCGCCGGCGCTTGCGGCCCTGCGCGCGCTCGGCGGCGAAACGCTGCGCGGCCTCGATCGAGCTCGATCGCTCGTCCACCAGCGCGACGGGCAGGCCATAACGCGCCTGCAGTTCGCGGGCGAAGGCGTGCGCGCGGGCCCGGATGGGCTGGTCGCCGCCTTCCAGCGTCATCGGGTCGCCGACGATCAGCCCGTCAGGACGCCACTCCTTGTGGAGGCGGTCGATCAGCGCCCAGTCGGGGCCGTGGCCGTGCACGTCCACCACCGCCAGCGCGCGCGCACCGTGTCCGAAGGCGCTCGCCACCGCGACGCCGATCCGGCGCGCGCCCACGTCGAAGCCCAGGACCGTGCCATCGCGCTTGATGCCGGGTGTGCTCATGCGTGGCCGGCGTAGTCAGCCAGGTGCGCGAAGTCCACGCCGATGCGACCGGCAGCGGCCTCCCAGCGGTGGTCCAACGGCAGCGAGAACAGCAGCTCCGCATCGGCCGGGGCGGTCAGCCAGTCGTTCTCGGTCAGCTCCTGCTCGAGCTGGCCGGCGCCCCAGCCGGCGCAGCCTAGCGCGACGATCGCCTGCGGCGGGCCGTCGCCCTGGGCCATCGACTCGAGGATGTCGCGCGAGGTGGTGAGGAACAGCGACTCGGCGATCTGCAGCGTGGAGTCCCAGCGCAGGCCGCCGTCGTGCAGCACGAACCCGCGCTCCGGATGCACCGGCCCGCCGGCCAGCACCACCTGGCCGCGCATCTCCGGGGCGCCACCGTCCACGCCCATCTGCCCGAGCACCTCGCCCAGCGTGTATTCGGAGGCGCGGTTGACGACGATGCCCATGGCGCCGTCGTCGTCGTGCTGGCAGATCAGGGCCACGCTGCGGGCGAAATTGCCGTCCTGCAGCGAGGGCAGCGCGATCAGCAACTGGTTGGCCAGCGGGGTGGCGGCGTGGGGCGTTGGGACGGAAGGCGCGGAGTCGGCGGACATGGCCGTGATTCTAGCGCGCCGCGCCGTCGGCCAAGGGCCCCGCTTCCCCGGCCAATGGCATTGAATTCGCCCGCCCCGCCGGCCATGATGCCCGGCGGCCGATCTCGCTTACGGGTGGATGCCGCGCGTCACTGCCGGCGACCGAGAGCCCGATGCCCGACACCGTCCGTTCCAATGCCTGGTCCCGATGGCGCATGCCCCTGCTGGTGGCATTGATCGTCGCAATTGTCGTCGGGCCATTCATCGTCCTGAGCGAGGCCATGGACGAGAGCCAGCAGGCGGCCGCGATGGTGGAGCACACGCGCGAGGTCGAATCGACCGTGCTGGAGCTGCTCTACGACACGCGCGACCTGGAAGCCGCCGCCCTCGCACTGGCCTCCGGCATCGACACCCCGACATTGCGAACGCGCGTGGAGCGTGGCCGCGACACGGTGCCCGCGGGGCTGTCACGGTTGATCGAGCTCACCCGCGACAACGCGGCCCAGCAGTTGCGCATCGGGCGGCTGTCCACGCTGCTGGAGCAACGGCTGCTGCTGGTCGAGCGCCAGTTGCAGGTCGGCCCGGAACAGGACGACGACGCCATCCAGAGCCTGATCGCCGGCCTGCCGATCCGGCAACTGGCCGACGAGATCGTGGCCGAGGAGCAGGCCCTCCTGACCGACCGCGACACGCGCTCGGCGCAGTTGCAGCGCAGGACCGAACTGGTCGGCTGGCTGGCGATGCTGGCGCAGCTCGTGCTGCTGGGCATCATCCTCTACCTGGCCCAGCGCCAGATCGGAGAGCGCCTGAACGCCGAGCGCGCCCAGCGCCGCGCCAGCGACCGTGCCCAGGCCGTACTGCAGACGGTGCGCGAACCGATCGTGCTGGCCGATGCCGACCAGCGCGTGGTGATGTTCAACCCGGCGTTCGGGGAGGTCTATGGCCTCGACACCTCGGCCATCGGCCAACCACTGGCCTCTGTGGGCCACGGCGCCTGGAACGACGTCGAGTTCGGCCAGCGCCTGCGCGATGTCCTTGTGCGCGGCCGCGAGATGTGGGACTTCGAGCGCACCCAGACCACGGCCGACGGTGCATCCCGCACCGTGCTGGTCAACGCGCGCCGGATGCCGCTGCCCGACAGCGACGACCACGTCGCGCTGATGACAGTCAGCGACGTCACCGCGCAGAAGACCGCCGAGCAACGCATCCACGAGCTGAACCGCCAGCTGGAAGGCAAGGTCGACCAGGTATCGGACGTCAACCGCGAGCTGGAAGCCTTCAGTTACTCGGTCAGCCATGACCTGCGCGCCCCGCTGCGCCACATCGCCGGTTTCGCCGACAAGCTCACCAAGCAGCTGGGCGAGGATGCCGACGAGAAGAGCCTCCACTACCTCGGGGTGATCTCGAGTTCCGCGCGCCGCATGTCGACCCTGATCGACGACCTGCTGGTGTATTCGCGCCTGGGCCGCAGCGCCATGCGCCTGCAGGCCGTGGACATGCAGACGCTGGTGGCGGAGACGCGCGCGCTGCTGGATGCCAACGCGCACGCCGAGCACCCCGACCTGCGCATCGACTGGCGCATCGCGCCGCTGCCGATGCTGGTGGCCGACGAGAACATGATGCGGCAGGTGTGGCTCAACCTGCTGGGCAACGCGGTCAAGTACAGCGCGCGGCGCGACGTGGCGGTGATCGAGGTCGGGCACGAGCGCAACGACGACGGCAGCCACCTGTTCACCGTGCGCGACAACGGCGCCGGCTTCGACATGGCCTACGCGGGCAAGCTGTTCGGCGTGTTCCAGCGCATGCACAAGGCCAGCGATTTCGCCGGTACCGGCATCGGCCTGGCCAGCGTGCGCCGCGTGCTCGTGCGCCACGGCGGCCGCATCTGGGCCGAATCCACGCCCGATGCCGGCGCCACCTTCTTCTTCACCCTGCCCGCCACGCTGGACCGCCCCGACGCGGACGGCGCCACTCCCTCCATATCCCGCGAGCCCACCCCATGAGCAAACTGCGCACCATCCTGCTGGCCGAAGACAGCCCCGCCGACGCCGAGATGGCGATCGACGCGCTGCGCGACGCCCACCTCGCCAACCCGATCGTGCATGTGGAGGACGGCGTCGAGGCGCTGGACTACCTGATGCGCACCGGGCGCTTCGCCGACCGCACCGACGAAGATCCGGCGGTGCTGCTGCTGGACATCAAGATGCCGCGCATGGACGGCCTCGAAGTGCTGCAGAAGCTGCGCGCCCACGAGAACCTGCGCCGCCTGCCGGTCGTCATCCTCTCGTCCTCGCGCGAGGAAAGCGACCTGGCGCGCAGCTGGGACCTGGGCGTGAACGCCTACGTCGTCAAGCCGGTCGACGTCGACCAGTTCTTCGACGCGGTGAAGGCGCTGGGCAAGTTCTGGGCGGTGTTCAACGAGATTCCCGAAGACTGAGCCATGCGCGACCCCGGTGCCCCGACATTGCGGCTGGTGCTGGTCGAGGACTCGGCCGACGATGCCGACCTGACCCAGATCGAACTGGCCGAAGCGGGTCTGGACGTCGCCTGCCGGCGGGTCGAGGACGAGGCAGGTCTGCGCGAAGCATTGCAGGCATTCCCGCCGGACGTCGTGGTGTCCGACCTGAACCTGCCCGGCTTTTCGGGCGAGCAGGCCTTGGCGCTGGTGCGCGAACTGGCGCCGGGCGTTCCCTTCGTCTACTTCTCCGGGCAGTGGCCGCCGCAGGGCATGCCGCCTCCGAATGAAGACGCCGCGGGCGACGACCCGCGGCCGCTGGGCGCGGACGGCTACCTGCTCAAGACCCAGTGGCGGGAGCTGCCCGACCTGGTGAAGCGGCTCGCCCGACGCGCGTGAGCGGCTACTGCGACATCGCGCCCGGCCATGGGCTGCATGGCCCGTACCACGACACCGAGTACGGCGTGCCGCATCGCGATGAGGCCGTGTTGTTCGAACGTCTGCTGCTGGAGATCAACCAGGCGGGCCTGAGCTGGGAGACGATGCTGCGCAAGCGCGAGGACTTCCGCGCGGCGTACGGCGGATTCGATGTCGACACCGTGGCCGCCTACGGCGCGGCCGACCGCGCGCGCCTGCTGGCCGACGCCGGCATCATCCGCAACCGCCTGAAGGTCGATGCCGCGATCCACAACGCGGGCGTCATCCGCGGCCTGCGCGACAGCCATGGCGGATTCGCCGACTGGCTGGACGCGCACCTGATGGAGGGCGACGCACCACGGGACAAGGCCTCGTGGGTGCGCGTGTTCAAGCGGACCTTCCGCTTCACCGGCGGTGAGATCACCGGCGAGTTCCTGATGAGCCTGGGCTACCTGCCTGGCGCGCACCGCGACGATTGCCCCGCCGCGATCCGCATTGCCGCACTGGACCCGCCGTGGACGCGCGCCCGCGACGGGCGCGTCTGACGTCCGTAGCCCGGGTAAGGCCGCAGGCCGCACCCGGGATCTCCGTCACCTTCCTGCGACATGACGACCCGGGTGCCCCCGGATCAAGTCCGGGGTTACCCGGGCTACGACGCATACACCCGTCCAGAGACGGACGACGTGCGGATCAGGCGGCGACGCCGGCCTGCCCCGCGGCCTGCTCCTGCTCGGTGGCGGCGCGCACGTCGGCCACTTCGATCGCGAAGTGCAGCGTCTGCCCCGCCAGCGGGTGGTTGCCATCGACGGTGACCTGCTCGTCGTCGACGCTGGCCACGCGCACCAGCACCGGGCCACGGTCGGTCTTGGCCTCGAACTGCATGCCCGGCTGGACGTTGTCCACGCCCTGGAACGCGCTGCGCGGCACCGACTGCACCAGGCCATCGTGGCGCGGGCCGTAGCCCTCGTCGGGGGCGACGTCGACCTTGAAGCTGTCGCCCGTCTTGCGGCCGGCCAGCGCCTTCTCCAGGCCCGGCACGATGTTGCCGGCGCCGTGCAGGTAGCTCAACGGCTGCTGTTCGGGCGACTGGTCGATGACCTCGCCCGCGTCGTTAGTAAGGGTGTAGCGGATCGAAGCAACGCAGCGATCGGCGATCTCCATGGGAAACCTCCAGAGGTTGGTTTGGAATGGGGGATGTGCCGGCAAACCCACGGCAGCGAACGATGTAACCCCACCACCCTAGGGAAACCGGGCGGCGATGACAACCGCGGGCAAGGAGTCGCAGCCGCTGGGCCGACCCGCAATGACGCCGCCAAATGCAGAGCGCCCGGGCATGCCGGGCGCTCTGATCACTACCTGAACCGCTGTGGTCGGCGCGGCTCAGCGTGCCTCTGCGACTTCCACGCCGTCCATGCCCTGCGCCAGCGTGCGGGCATCGCCGCCCTGCGCCAGCTTGATGCGCAGGCGCACCTCGTTCTGGCTGTCGGCGTAGCGCAGCGCATCCTCGTAGCTGATCTCGCCGGCCTGGTAGAGCTCGAACAGGGCCTGGTCGAAGGTCTTCATGCCCAGCTGCGTGGACTCCTTCATCACTTCCTTGAGCTTGTGGATCTCGCCGTCGCGGATGTAGTCCTGCACCAGCGGCGTACCCAGCATGATTTCCATCGCCACGCGGCGCGCCTTGCCGTCGGGGGTCGGGATCAACTGCTGCGCAACCACGCCCTTGAGGTTCAGCGACAGGTCCATCAGCAACTGGCTGCGGCGGTCCTCTGGGAAGAAGTTGATGATGCGGTCCATCGCCTGGTTGGCGTTGTTGGCGTGCAGCGTGCACAGCACCAGGTGGCCGGTCTCGGCGAAGGCGATGGCGTGGTCCATGCCCTCGCGGGTGCGCACCTCGCCGATCATGATCACGTCCGGCGCCTGGCGCAGGGTGTTCTTGAGCGCGTTCTCCCAGGTGTCGGTATCGATGCCGACCTCGCGCTGGGTGATGATGCAGCCCTCGTGCTTGTGCACGAACTCGATCGGGTCCTCGATCGTGATGATGTGGCCGGTCGAGTTCTGGTTGCGGTAGCCGATCATCGCCGCCAGCGACGTCGACTTACCGGTACCGGTAGCGCCGACGAAGATGATGATGCCGCGCTTGGTCATTGCCAGCGTCTTGATGATCGGCGGCAGGCTCAGCTCCTCCACCGTCGGGATCTTGGTCTCGATCCGGCGCAGCACCATGCCCACCTGGTTGCGCTGGTAGAAGCAGCTGACGCGGAACCGGCCGACGCCGGTCACGCCGATGGCGAAGTTGGACTCGTGGGTCTTCTCGAACTCCTCGCGCTGCTGCGGGTTCATCACGTTGAGCACGAGGTCGCGGCTCTGCTGCGGCGTCAGCGGGTTCTGCGTGATCGGGCTGATCTTGCCGTTGACCTTCATCGACGGCGGCATGCCGGCGGTGATGAACAGGTCCGACGCCTTCTGGTGCGCCATCAGCTTGAGGAAGGAGGTGAAGTCGATGCTGCTGCCGGTGGTGGCGCTGGTGTTCATGCGGATGCCTCCGTGAGGCGCTGGAGCCGTGTGCGGTTCAGGGCGCGCTGCGCCCGTGCTTCTGGCCCCTCCAGCGAGGGGCCACGTCTACCGTCAATCGAACAGACGCTTGTCCTTGGCGTACTCGCGCGCCTGCTGGCGTGCGATCAGGCCGCGCTTGACCAGGTCCTGCAGGTGCTGGTCGAGCGTCATCATCCCGTACTGCTGGCCGGTCTGGATCGCCGAGTACATCTGCGCGACCTTGTCCTCGCGGATCAGGTTACGGATGGCCGGGATGCCGACCATGATTTCCCAGGCCGCGGTACGGCCTCCGCCGACCTTCTTCAGCAGCGCCTGGCTGATCACCGCGCGAAGCGATTCCGACAGCATCGAGCGCACCATCGGCTTTTCGCCCGCGGGGAACACGTCGATGATGCGGTCGATGGTCTTGGCCGCCGAGCTGGTGTGCAGCGTGCCGAACACCAGGTGGCCGGTTTCCGCGGCGGTCAGCGCCAGGCGGATCGTCTCCAGGTCGCGCAACTCGCCGACCAGGATGTAGTCCGGGTCCTCGCGCAGCGCCGAGCGCAGGGCCTCGTTGAAGCCGTGCGTGTCGCGGTGCACCTCGCGCTGGTTGATCAGGCACTTCTGCGAGGTATGCACGAACTCGATCGGGTCCTCGACCGAGAGGATGTGCGCGTATTCGTTCTTGTTGACGTGGTCGAGCATGGCCGCCAGCGTCGTGGACTTGCCCGAGCCGGTCGGGCCGGTCACCAGGATCAGGCCCTGCGGCTGGTCGATCAGCTCCTTGAAGATGCGCGGGCAGCCCAGGTCCTCGAGCGTCAGCACTTCCGAGGGAATGGTGCGGAACACCGCGCCGGCGCCGCGGTTCTGGTTGAACGCGTTGACGCGGAAACGCGCCAGGCCGGGGATCTCGAACGAGAAGTCGACCTCGAGGAATTCCTCGTAATCGCGCCGCTGCTTGTCCGACATGATGTCGTAGACCAGCGCGTGCACCTGCTTGTGGTCCAGCGCCGGGATGTTGATCCGGCGGACGTCGCCGTCGACGCGGATCATCGGTGGCAGGCCGGCCGACAGGTGAAGGTCGGATGCTTTGTTCTTGACCGAAAACGCCAGAAGTTCGGCGATATCCATGCGTGCTCCCCCGCAACGCGAATGGCCCATGACAGGCCTTGAACTGGAACGGTACAACCCCTGCGCGGCAGTATAGCCCTGAGTCATCACCGCAAATCCAGCACTCCGAACCGGGAGCTCCCGACGTGTACCAACGCCGCCTGCACGAAGTCCTGCAACGCATTGATAACGCGGCCGGGGACGCCGGACGGCCAGCACCGCGGCTGTTGGCGGTGTCCAAACGCCATAGTGCGACGGCAGTCGCGGAACTGGCCGGCGCCTGGGCGCGGATGCAGCCGCAGGCGATCGTGGCGCTGGGCGAGAACTACGTGCAGGAGGCGGTGGCCAAGCAGTCGGAACTGAACAGGCAACCGGCGCTGCCGGCGATCGAATGGCACCTGATCGGCCACCTGCAATCGAACAAGGCGCGCGAGGCGGCCACCGCCTTCGACTGGGTGCAGACCGTCGACCGCCCCCGACTGGTGGACGCGCTGGCGCGGCACCGGCCAACGGACCGTCCGCCGTTGAACGTGCTGCTGCAGGTCAACATCGACGATGAGTCGAGCAAACACGGGTGCGCGCCCGATGCGGTGGCCGACCTGGCCGCGGCCATCGCGGCCCACCCGTCGCTCCGCCTGCGTGGCCTGATGGCCATCCCGACGCCGCACGACGACGTCGAACGCCGCCGGCCGGCGTTCGCGCGGATGCACGCGCTGTTTAGCGAGTTGCAGGCGGCGCACCCGTCAGTCGACACGCTGTCGATGGGCATGAGCGACGACCTGGAGGTCGCCATCGCCGAAGGCGCGACGATGGTTCGGGTGGGGACGGCGTTGTTCGGGGCCAGGGATTAGGGACTGGGGACTAGGGGCTGCCTGCTCGATGTCTCTCCCGAGCAAACGGAAGCACCTGATGTTCCAAGTCTTTGCCACACCAACGCGTACAAGCAGCTCCCTCGCTGCGCTCGGCAAGGTGGCCACCCCCTAGCTAGCCGCTAGCCGCCATCCCCTACACTGACCCGCCTCCCACCCCATCGAGGAGCGCCATGACCTCCGAGCCCAACGCCTCGCCCGCCCTGCCCACCGTCGCTTTCATCGGTGGCGGCAACATGGCCCGCAGCCTGATCGGCGGCATGGTCGCGCGCGGCGCGCAACCTTCGAACATCCGCGTCGCCGAACCCGATGACGCCACCCGCGAGGCGCTGCGCGCGGACTTTGGTGTGTCGGTTTTCCGCGAGGCGCATGAGGCCGCCGACGGCGCGGCGATCTGGGTGTTCGCGGTCAAGCCGCAGGTCATGCGCGTGGTCTGCAACGGCATGCAGGCGGTGGCCGGTGCGCACCCGCCGCTGGCGATCTCGGTCGCGGCCGGCATCACCAGCACGCAGATGAAGCACTGGCTCGGAGGCGCGGCCGCGGTGGTGCGCAGCATGCCCAACACGCCGGCATTGCTGGGCGCCGGCGTGACCGGCCTGTTCGCCAGCCCCGAGGTGTCCGACGAGCAGCGCGCGCAGGCCGACGCCTTGCTGGGCGCGGTCGGCCAGACAGTGTGGATCGACGACGAAGCGCAGATGGATGCGGTCACCGCCGTGTCGGGCAGCGGGCCGGCCTACGTGTTCCTGCTGGCCGAGGCGATGCAGGCCGCGGGCGAGGCGCAGGGGCTGCCGGCCGATGCCGCGCGCACGCTGGCCACGCACACGCTGATGGGCGCGGCGCGGATGCTGGTCGAGTCGGGCGAGCCCGCCGCCGTCCTGCGCAAGCGCGTCACCTCGCCGGGCGGTACGACCCAGGCCGCGATCGAGACCTTCGAATCCGGCGGCCTGCGCACGCTGGTCGATCAAGCCGTTACCGCCGCCACCCGCCGCGGGCGCGAGCTGTCCGCCGCCAACGACTGAGGCCCCCATGCGCAACCTGCCCTTCGTGAAGCCTGCTTACGGTGCCGCCGCCCTGGCCCTGCTGATGACAATCGGCGCGGCCGGCTGCGGCCGCGAGCCCTCGGCGATGTCCGATGCGGCCGCGCCCGCCGGTAATTCGATGCAGGAGGCCACGGTCCGCAGCGGTGACGTCACCATTCGCGCCAGCGTCCTGCCGACCACGGCGATGTCCGAGGCGGTCGCCGCGCAATACGGCATCCAGCGCGACCCGGGCAGCGTGATGCTGCTTGTCGGCGTACGGCAGGGCCCGAACATGCAGGAGACCGCGCTGCCGGCCACGATCACCGCCACCGCGACCGACCTGCGCGGCGTACGCCAAACGCTGGAGTTGCGCGAAGTCCGCAGCGGCGACCTGGTCGACTACGTCGGCATCGCCCGCGTGTCGCCACCCGACACCTTGCGCTTCGACCTGGACATCCGGCGCGAGGACGGCGCGACCAGCACCATGCAGTTCACGCGCGACATCTTCCCGCGCTGACGCGGCAATCGGGGTCTCGCACGGTGCGTTGCGGCCACGTGCACCCACGCCTCCGCGAGGTGCCCCTCAGCTTTCCGGCATCTCCGACATCGGAATTCGTTGCGCGCCCGGGGGGGGCGTGAACCGGAAATCCCCGGGCGACACCGGCGCCCCGGTCGTCCAGGTGAACTCCGCGCTGTAGCCGGGCAGGCCGCGATCCTTCAGGTCGACCATGGACAGCTTGCACGGCATCGAATCCTGGTCGACGTGCAGCTCCCACACCACGTCCTCGTACTTGTAGGAGTAGTGCTCGCACTCGCGCCCGTTGATGACGCCGGTGCCCGAGTACGTCGCGCGCGTGGACTGGCGCATCCGTTCGGGCTCCTCGTCCCAGGCGAACAGATGGGCCACGGGCAGGTCGAGTCCCCGCTGCTCCCGGGCCGCGGCAAGCAAGGTCTCGATCGTACCCACGGCATCCCACTGCGCATACGCGTTGCGGCCGGGGGAATACACCGAGATCAGCTGCCCGTCGAAATACACCTTGCGGACGACGCCATCGCCCTGGACATCGGCGAACAGGTGTTGGGGCCGATCGACCACGTACCGGACCTGGCCCTTGAAGTCCCGGTAGCGCCCGCCGCCCACCGCCGTCCGGGTGCTCACCTCCGTGTCCAGGACGTACGTGTCCAGGGCGCGAAGCCTGTCGCGGACGTCCGACAGCGTGCGGAATGCCTCCTGGTCCACGCGATCGGCTGCCGACACCGGAGCGGCGACCGCGCACAGGATGAGCTGCGCCAGCAAAGTCGATTTCATGATCCAACCTCGATGTTGCGTTTCGGGTCGACGCACGGCATCGCGCTGCGCCATCGGCAACTGATCCTCGACACCCAGGCGGGACGCCGATAGGAAGCGGCACCTCGGGCTGACTATGGTCGAGCCGTGCCTCCATCGGTATTGGCGCAATGGGAACCGGCCGCTACCCGTTGGGGCAGCCAGGGGGCTGTGTCGGAACGGGCGCGACCCCACGAACCCTCGGCAGGCGCGGGGTCGGCGGTGGCTCGCGATTGGCGGCCGCAGCCCACGCCCCATTTCCCCGCACAGGATTTCCGTAGCGCACGCGGCTACAGTGCGCGCGGGGGGACTGCACGTGGACGGAGTCACATGAGCCAGGGGATCATCCTGCTGTTCGTCCTTGCCGCCACGTTTGCGCTGTGCGGCGTCCTGCACCTGCTGGCCTGGCGAAGCGACCGCATCGCGCGTGAGCGCCTGTGGTTCGGCTTGGCCGCGATGGCTGCCGCAGGTGCAATCGGCGTCTACGGCATCTTTCCCGACCTCGATACCCCCTCCAGCGCCGCCCAGCGGGCATCGATGGGCTTTTCCATGGCCTGGGGCGTGGCGATCGTGTGGTTTTCCGCCGAGTATTCCGGCGCCGGCGCCACCACGCGCCAGGTGTCATGGCTGGTCACCGTCCTGTTCGCGCTGGCGCTGGTGGAAGCGCTGGTGTCGCCGTGGCCAATGGGGGTGCAGGCGTCGTCCGACCCGGGCCATCGCCAGGGCCTTCCGGCGGACCTCGCACTGTTCGGCCTTGCACTCCTGGTCGCGGCGGGTTCGGTCCGGCTATGGCGATCCAGGTCCCGCTTGCGGGCGCTGACGCTGGGTGCGGGCATGGGCCTGGCGATATTCGAAATGGCGGGCTATGCCACGTTGATTGAACTGGACATCGCGCGCCTGCCCACCCCGGTGCCGCACGTGTTCATGCTGATGGTGCTGCTGGTGTCGTACGAGCTGGCCTACAGCCTGGAGACGACGCAGTCGATGACAGAGCGCCGGCAGCAGGGCCTTGCGCACATCTCGCGCCTGGCCGTGGTGGGGGAGCTGACGGCCTCCATCGCGCACGAGATCAACCAGCCGCTGGGCGCGATCCTGAGCAACACCGAGGCCGGCGAACTGTTGCTCGAACGCAATGCGCCGCCCATGGACGAGCTCGGGCAGATCCTCCAGGACATCCGTCGCGACGGCCTGCGCGCGACCAACGTCATCCAGCAGGTGCGGACGCTGGTTCGGAGCCAGGAGGTCGTACTGGAAAAGCTCGATGCGAATGCTGTCGCCGAGGACGTCATCGGACTCGTCGCTCCGGAGGCCCGCAGGCGACGGATTACCCTGGACCTCCTGCTGGCCGCCGAACCGGTCCATGTGCGCGGGGATCGTGGACGGCTGGAACAGGTGCTGATCAACCTGCTCATCAATGCACTGGATGCCATGGACATGGACCCGCCCCGGGACCCGCTGCCCGGTGCGCCGGCCGAGGTCGTCCTGGCGGTATCGCGCAACGCCACCAATGAAACCGAGTTCCGGATCACCGACCAGGGGCACGGCATTCCACCGGAACATCTCGACCGGCTGTTCGACTCCTTCTATACCTCCAAGGCCCATGGCATGGGACTGGGCCTGTCGATCGCGCGGTCCCTGGTGGAGCTCCACGGGGGCTGGATCCAGGCCGAAAACAATCCACACGGCGGTGCCACCTTCCGGGTGACCCTGCCCGCGTTCCAGGAGCGCCAGGGAAACCCATAACGCACACCGGCGATGGCGCAACCGCTCGTCGGAAAAACTCCAGAAAATGGCCGGTGCCCATGCACATCCGCGTTGCGAGTGTGCACGGGGTCTAGAGTGCGTTCAGGGGGATGGATCCGTTGCATCGGTTTCTCATGGAGGGTGCCGCATGGAACACGTCAATCCGATCGTGCATGTCATCGACGACGACATGCCGACGCGAGACGCACTGCATCGCTTGCTGAGCGGGTTCGGCTTCGAGGTGCGCGAATACCCCTCGGCCGGCGAATTCCTGCTGAGTTGGCCGCCCGACGTCCCGGGCTGCCTGTTGCTGGACGTCCGGATGCCCGGCCCGAGCGGGATGGACCTGCAGCGTGCGCTCATGCAGCGCGCGGATGCCCCGCCGGTGGTGTTCCTCACCGGCTGTGGCGACATCGCCATGAGCGTGCTTGCAATCAAGCGCGGCGCGGTCGACTTCCTCACGAAACCGGTCGAGCGCGAGCCGCTGCTGGCGGCCGTGACCGCGGCGCTCGAACGCGATGCCGCCCAACGTGCTGACGATCGCAGGCACGATGCCCTGCGCAAGGCATTCGAATCGCTGACCGCACGCGAGCGCGAGGTATTCGAGCAGGTGGTGGCCGGCCGCCTCAACAAGCAGATCGCCGGTGACCTCGGCACGTGCGAGCGCACGGTCAAGGCGCACCGCGCGCACGTGATGGAAAAGCTGCATGCGCGCTCGGTCGCCGAACTGGTGCACATCGCGGTGCAGCTGCAGACGCCACCCACGAACGAACCGCCGCGGGCGATGGCGCGCCTCCAGGCCTGACCCGGTCTCTTCGATCGATGTCCGTGCGCGACGGCGCGTTGGCGCGTTGGCGCGTTGGCGCCACGGCGCCGCGGCAGGAGAACCGCCGACCTGCCCCAAAGGACATGCGGGTACGCACCAACTGACAGTTCCGGACGGCGATTGCGCGCAGGAATATCCGAGAGGCCGCATTCCATTGAATCGCTTCTGCCGGAGACCGCCGTCGGGCCAGCATGGTGCACTCCAAGCGCGAAGTGGTACTGGTCGAAGACGACACTGGAATGCGCCGGGCCGTAACCCGGATGCTGACCACTGCAGGGTATGAGGTGAGGAGCTTCGCCTCGGCGGAAGCGCTGCTCGATGAGCTCGCAGGCGAAGCCCTGTGGCGTGCGAGCAGCTGCATGGTCTGCGACGTGCGGCTGCCGGGCGTGTCGGGGTTCGAACTGCACCGTCGTGTCGCGGAACGGGGGCCACTGCCGCCCTGGATCTTCATCACCGCCTTCGACAACCCGGCCGTGCGCGACCAGGCGCAGCGGGCGATGGCGACCTACCTGGCGAAGCCCTTCGAGGGACGCGCCCTGCTCGCGCTCATCGCACGCGCGGTGGAATGACGCGCCGGCGCCTGCCCGAAGGGGCACCGGGCGCCGCCCCGCAAGTCAATTTTAAGCGCACCACGCGTTGGTCAGACTCCATGGCACTGCGGCACGTCCGCATTGCCGACCCATAGCGCCTGCACGTCGCCGGCGCACCACTGGAATCTGCGCGAGGTCACCATGAAATCACCGACGTGGATGCTGGTTCTTTTCCTGTTCCTCGCCGCTGCGTCCGGCTGCGCGACCGGACCGGTGATAACCGCCGATTACGACCGCAGCGCCAACTTCACCGCCTACCGGACGTTCGGGTTCGCCAGTCCGTTGGGCACGGACGCCGCGGGCTACGAGTCGCTGGTGACGCAGACGATGAAAGCCGCCTCCAGGCGCGAGATGGAGAGGCGCGGCTACATGTTCGTCGAGACCGATCCCGACCTGCTGGTCAACTTCAACGCGCACCTGTCCAGACAGCTCCAGGTGACCCAGGCGCCCCCGATGCCCTCGATGTACTACGGCTACCGCGGCGGCTACTACGGCGGCTGGACCGGGTACAGCAACCAGACCCGGATTGACCAGTACGTCGAGGGCACCATCAACATCGACGTCATCGATGCACGCCAGAAGAAGCTGGTCTGGGAAGGCGTGGCCGTCGGCCGAGTGCAGCCACGCGAGCGCGACGCGCAGCGCGCCGCACTCGATGCCGTGATCACGGAAATCTTCGCGAAGTACCCGTTCCGGGCGAACGAGTGATGCTCACCGTCCGCCGCCAGCAACGCGGAGCATCGACGTGAACCACCGCGAGCGAATCGGGCCCCGCACCCATTGCCACGGGCACGCGCGCGGCCGGGGGCACGCATGAACACATCCGTCGCCGCGACCATCCATTTCACGGACCGCACCAGCCTCACCCTGCGTTGGCCACAGATGCAGGCAGGCGACGCCGCGACCATCACCAGCAAGGTGCGGCAGGCACTTGAAGCCGGGAGCCTGGTCGCCGCCGTCGGCAACGACCTGCTGGTGGTGCCCATGCAATCGGTCAAGTACGTCTACGTCACCCCTGCCCCTTCGGCGCTTCCGACCACGGTCATCCTCGGTGCAAGCGTCGAGGGTGGACGCAACGCCGACGACTGGGCGGGCGGCTGAGCCGGGCGCGGGGCCCGACGTGACTGCGCCCTGAGGCATTGGAGGAGCACGCGATGGCCACACTTGCCGAAGCCGCCCCCGTGTTGGACGACCCCGCGCTGCCGGCACTGCTGGAGTGCGATCGCGTGCTGCTCAAGGTCGGGCGCCGGATCCGCGTCCTCAAGGCGATCGACTGGCCAGTCGAACTGGAGGAGCGCTTCCTCGCCGGGTGGCGCCAGGGCCGGCCCGAGCTGCCGGCGCCACCGACCCGCCCGACCGATCTGGCCGACGAGGCGAAGGTGCTCGAGGCGCTGATGCCGCGGCTCGACCGGGGCCATCCCATCGGCAACTGGCTCTACAAGACCGCATGGAGCTGCCATGTCGCGACGCGGATGCTGGGCGCCGTGGGCACGCCGGAGTTCACCCGGTTCTCGACGCTGCTGTACGGGCGCCCGGACACGCAGTACCGCAGCCAGGCCGTGACCAACGTCGAAAGCGCAGCCGAGATGCTTGCCATCACCGACGAGATGATCGGACCGCATCCGTTGTTGGCGGTGCCGTTCGACATCCCCGCCGTGGATTTCGCGCGCCAGCTGCGCGAGCGCATCGCCCCGCTGTTCCGCGACGACCCGGTCGAAGTCGTGCTGGATCCCGGCCTGTCGTCGAAGGCCACGGCCGGCAGCAAGCGGATCAGCCTTCGCTCCACCGCACTCTTCTCGCAGCGTGATCTGGACCAGCTGGTCGAGCACGAAGCCTTCATCCATACGCTGACCGCGGTCAACGGCCGCCACCAGCCCCACCTGCAGACGCTCGGCCTTGCGGCGCCGCGCACCACGCGCACGCAGGAGGGGTTGGCGACGTTCGCCGAGATCATCACCGGTGCGATCGACATCGCCCGCCTCAGGCGCATCGCCCTGCGCGTGGTGATGGTCAAACGGGCCCTGGACGGTGCGGACTTCATCGATGTCTTCCGCGGTTTCCTCGACGCGGGCCAGTCCGAAGTCGAGAGCTACCGCAGCGCCGCGCGTGTGTTCCGCGGTGGCGGCGTGCGGGGCGGCGTGTGTTTCACCAAGGACGGCGCGTACCTGGAAGGCGTCATGCTCATCCACGTCTTCATCCGCAAAGCCTTGCAGGAAGGCCGCGGCGAGCTGCTTCCGATGCTGTTCGCCGGACGCCTGACGACGGCCGACGTGGTCACGCTGGCGCCGTTCCGCGACAGCGGCCTGGTGGCGCCGCCACGCTACCTGCCGCCCTGGGCGCGCGACCCGCAGCGCGTCCTGTCGATCATGGCCTTCTCCGCTGCCGCCCAGCGTTTGCAGCTGGACCGGCTGGACCTGCAGCGGTTCGTCGATTACGAGGATGAGGTCATCGCCGAGGCGGACGTCGATGGCTAGCGCGTCGCGGCGACTTCACTGAGCACCATGCGCGACCGCCCTGCCCCTGCCACCGTGTCCGCCCGCCTGCGCGCGCACGCGCGAGCACGCACGGCCGGGCACTGGCTCGCGCTCGTCGCCGGCGCCGCGGCGATGGGCATGTCCGGCTGCACCCTGGGGCCCGACTACGTCCGCCCCACGGTTGACGTGCCGGCCGTCCACCGGTTCGCCCAGGCTGCGCCACCGCAGGGGCAGCCGCCCACATTGGCGGCGCTTCCGGCGTGGTGGGCCGGGTTCGGGGACGCCGAGCTGGACGCCCTCGTCGGCGAAGCGCTGGCGGCCAACCACGACCTGCGCGTGGCCACCGCCCGCGTCGACGAGTTCGCCGCGCGCGTGGTCTCGACGCATTCGCAGGCGCTTCCCCAGGTCGGGTACGGCGCCAGTGGTGGCCGGCAGCAGGTCGGCAATGTCACGGCCGGCTCGTACACGGCCGTGTTGTCCGCAAGCTGGGAGCTCGACCTGTGGGGGCGGATCCGCCGCGAGGACGAGGCTGCCCGCGCCAACCTGATGGCGACCGAACAGGCCCGCCTCGGCGTCGCGCTGACGCTGGTGTCGGCAGTGGTCTCGGGGTACGTCACGCTGCTCGACCTGGACCGCCGCCTTGAGATCTCCCGGGCCACGCTCGAGGGCCGCAGGCGCAACGTCGAGGTGTTCCAGATCCGGCTGGACGGCGGCGCCGTGTCGGATTTCGAAATGATGCAGGTGACCGCGGAGTACGAAACCGCGGCATCGTCGATCCCCGACCTGGAACGCGCGATCGCGCAGCAGGAACACGCCCTGTCCGCGCTGGTGGGGCGTAATCCCGGGCCCATTGCGCGCGGTGCCACGCTGCTCTCGCTGGAGCCGGTCCCCGTGCCGGCGGGCCTGCCGTCCGAACTGGTCACGCGTCGGCCCGACATCCTGCAGTCCGAACAGCAACTGGTCGCGGCCAATGCCCTGGTGGGTGCGGCGCGTGCGCTCTACTTCCCGACGGTGTCGCTGACCGGATTCGGTGGCTCGGCCAGCAGCGAACTCGACGGACTGTTCAGCGGCGGCGCCCGCACGTGGTCGTTCGCAGGCCAGCTGCTCGGCCCGCTCTTCGCAGGCGGCGCCATCGATTCGGCGAACGCCCAGGCAGAGGCACGCCGCGAACAGGCGCTGGCGATCTACCAGCAGACGATCCAGGCGGCATTCCGCGATGTCAGCGACTCCCTTGCCGCCATCCAGTACACCCGTGGCGTGGTCGATTCACTTGAGCGCCGCGTCGAGGCCCTGCGGCGCGCGGTCGTGCTCGCCACCGAGCGATACGACAACGGCTACTCCGACTACCTGGAGGTGCTGGACACCGAGCGCAGCCTGTTCTCCGCGGAGCTGGCACTGACGGCCGCGCGCGGCGACGGCTACCGCTCGCTCGTCAACCTGTACCGGGCGCTGGGCGGGGACTGGATCGCGCCGTCCGTGCCGTTACCCGCCAACGCGGGCGCGCCGGCAGGCACCGATGCGACGACAGGCCCGGACGCGCCGGGTACCCGCAGTTCCTCCGGATGACGGAAGCGAAGACGATGCCGACCGAACCTCGAGACAACCGGAACGACGCGCCGCCGCCCCCCAACGGCGACGCGCCCGCGGCCGCTCCAGCCGCCTCGCCGACGCGCCGGATCGTGCAGGTGACACTCGGCGTGCTGGTGGCCCTGTTCGTCTACCACCTGTTCGCGGACCGGTTCACGCCGTACACGTCCCAGGCCACGGTGGATACGTTCCTGGTGCAGATCGCGCCGGAGGTCAGCGGGCCGGTGGTGACGGTGGGCGTGCGCGACAACCGGTCGGTGAAGAAAGGCCAGCTGCTGTTCCGCATCGACGCCTCGCCGTTCGAGATCGCACTGCGCTCGGCCGAGGCCAACCTGGCCGTGGCGACGCAGGGTGCGGATGCGTCGGCCGCGGACGTGCGCGTCGCCGATGCGCAGCTGCGGCGGCAACGGGTGGACCTGGCAGCGAGCCAGGAGCTGGGCAAGATCGTGCTGGACCTGTCAGCCAAGCGCGCGTTGTCGGAGACCTCCGCGATCCGCGCGCGTGCCGACATCGACAAGACCCGGGCGGACATCACCCGCGCCGAAGCCGAGGCCGAGCGTGCGCGCATCCGCCTGGGCGGGCCCGGCGACGCCAACCCGCAGGTGCGGCAGGCGCGGGTCGCCGTCGAACAGGCACGGCTCGACCTGGCCAACACCCGCGTGGTGGCGCCGGCAAACGGCGTGGTCACCAACCTGCGCCTGGCGCCCGGCCAGTTCGCCAACCGCGGCCAGCCCGTGCTCAGCTTCATCGCCGACGGGCCGCGCTGGGTGACGGCGGCGATGCGCGAGAACCAGCTGGGCAACATCAAGGCCGGCAACCGCGCCTACGTTGTCTTCGACGACCACCCCGGCGAGGTGTTCCCCGCACGCGTGGACAGCATCGGCTGGGGCATCGCGCAGGGGGGCGAGGCGCCCACCGGCCAGCTGCCCGATGTCAGCGCGCCGACCGGGTGGCTGCGCGAGCCGCAGCGCTTCCCGCTGCGCATCGTGCTGGACCCGCCCGAGGATGAGTCGCGTCGCCTGCCCGCCGGGCGCAGCGGCGCACAGGCGAACGTGGTGGTCCTCACCCGCGAGCGCTCGCTGATGAACCCGCTTGCGCGTATCTGGATCTGGATGGTGGCCAAGCTGAGTTTCCTGCAATGAGCCCGCATCCCGCCGCAACGTCCTTCGACGCGCAGGCCCAGGCCCGGTTGCACGGCGCCCTGCGTTTCGCAGCCGGCGTCACGGCGGCGTTCGTCGGGTGCGAGGTGCTCCAGCTGGATCCGACGTTCCTCGCGCCCGTCCTGGCCGCCGCGCTACTCGCCAACCTGCCGATGCGTCCGCCATTGAAGCTGGGCGTGGTGCTGGTGCTCGCGATGGCGGCCGCGGCCACCTTTGCATTCGTGTCCGCATCGCTGCTTCGAACGACCCCCCTGGTGCTGTTCCTGCTGCTGTCGCTGTGCATGCTGATGGCGTTCCACGCGATGCTCGGTGCGCGCTCGCGGTTGCCCTTCATCCTGCTGCTGATCTGCCTGGCCACCATTCCGGTGGTCGTGCTGGTCGCGCCTGCGCAGGCCGGCCTGTTTCCCCGGGCCATGGTCCGCGGCATCGCCATCGCGCTGGTGGTGACATGGGCGGTCTACGCCATATGGCCGCGCGTGCTGCCGCCGTCGGCACCACCCGTCGCGCCACCGCTGGCCGCCACCCCGCTCGCGCTGGCGCTGATGTCCACCGCGGTGGTCGTTCCGCTGATGCTGGTGTTCCTGCTGTTCGGGCTCACGGACATCTTCCCGGTCATGCTGGGGACCGTGATCCTGGTGATCAACTTCGACCTCCAGCGCAGCCGCGCCCAGGCGGTGGGCCTGATCCTGGGCAACGTGGGCGGCGGCCTGCTCGGGCTGCTGATCCATGGCGTCGTGCTGGCGATGCCCAACCTCGTGGTCCTCACCCTGCTGCTGTTCGCCGTGCTGCTGGGACTGGGCCAGCGCGTCGCCGCCGGGGGCAACGCGTCGGCCATTGCGGTGGTCGCCTGCAACGCCATGCTGATCATCCTGGGCTCGGCGATCGCGTCGGGTTCCGGCTCGCTGTCGCTGTGGATGGCCCGCCTGTTCCAGTTCGCGCTGGCCGGCGCGTTCGCCGTCGGAATGATGAGCCTGATGTGGCCCATGGCCGTGGCGCGGCAACCGTCGCCGCCCGCTCCACCACTGCCCCGCTAGACCTGCATTGCCTCCGCGGCGGGGGCGATCGATCCGCAACCAACCAAGGGTGCCCCCATGGCCACGACACACGATGAAACCTTCCTGCCGGCATCCGCCGAAGCGCCGTCCAACCGGCAACGGCTGTTCATGCGCTACTTCACCGCGATCCTGATCGACCTGGTGATCCTGAACCTGTTCGTGGAGTACACGGACAAGGTCTTCGTCGATTCCTTCTCGATATCGATCCTCGCCGCGGTGCTGCTGCAGGTGCTGCTCAAGTTGACCATCGCGGTCGAGCATCGCGTCGCCGCGTTCTTCAAGGCCAGGCCCGGCGGTTTCATGAAGTTCCTGCGCTACCTCAGCGCCTGGCTGGTGCTGTTCGGATCGAAGTTCGTGATCCTCGAAGCCATCGTGCTCGCCTTTGGCGACAGCGTCCGGTTCGAAGGACGCTTCCACGGGCTGCTGACGCTGATCGTGGTGGTGGTGGTGATGCTCCTCGTCGAGGAACTGGTCGTCCGGTTCTACCGCCGGCTGGGCTGACATCCGCTACGGCAAGGGGGCTCCCGGCCCGGACTGCGCGCGGCGCGCCACGTTGGCCTTGACCACGTCGATCACCGCCGCGGTCATCACCGAGGTGGAGACGCCGAACATCAATATGCCGTTGGCGGCCTCCAGCGGCCCCAGCGTCCGCCACCGCTCCGACATCACGATGTCGCCGTAGCCGAGCGTCGCAAAGTTGACGCCGGAGTGGTATAGCGCGGTGTGGAAGTCGTCGAACTCCCCCAGCATCAGGAACAGCACCGCCCACACCGCCATCTGTACAAAGTTTCCCAGCAAAGTCACCAGCATCACCGTCGACAGCACGACGATGTCGACCCAGGCAGAGCCGGTTGTCGGGTAACGCACCTTGAAGCCGGCGTACTGGCGCAGGGCCACCGTCACGAAGACGCCCTGGAGCAGCAGGCACAGGATCAGCACGGGCAGGCCGACCAGCAGGTTATGGAGCATCAGCGGACCGCCTTTCCGGACCCGTGGCGCGCGCCGCCCGTCGGGCAATCGCGCTCATGCCGGCGCACGGCATTGCTTGCGACGTGGCGACGTCCGCGTCGTGTCGATCGTGCGTGTTGCCTCGCACGTGGAGACCGGCTCCTCATGGCACCTCCTGTGTGGTCGACGAGGCGAAATCCGGACACGCGCCCGAGCGTCGTAGCGCACTAGGCAACGCGGGACGGCACCGTTGGCGGACAGCCGGGTTCCACCTGACCGACGGACGGCTGCCGGGCCCTAGTCGCGGTCCGGCACGCCGACGGTAGCGCGATCCGGCGCCCGTGGATTACCGCATGTCCCAAGGGGCAGCACGACGCACCCCAATGCCCAATTTCCTGCACGTGCACGCAGCGTGAGTATCACGGACGTCGACCCTGCCGGATGTCCGTGCGCGCGGTCGAAACCTCGTCCACGCACACCGGCGGACGGGCACCGAACCGTTGAGGACCCACCGGCATGAAGACTTCCAGCGACTCCCACCCGGCGACCCTGTCGCACGTGTTTTCGTTCGCATCGGAGCGCACCGACCAGTGGCGCCAACTGAATGCTCAGGCGCGCGCGTGGGCGGCGGCCAGCGACAAGGACGCGCCGTCGCACAAGCGCAAGTGCGACGAATACCTGGGCGCGCTGCGCGAGCTGGAGCATTACTGGGCGTTTCCGGGTCCCCGGCTGATGGAGGCCCTCTCCACGGCACTGGAAGACCAGGACGCGGAGGCATTCGCCCACTTGGCGCAGAGTGCGTCCGCCGCATTGCTGTCGGGCGACTTCCGGCGGTCGGAAAACGTATGGAACACCGACAACGACGGTGACGGACGGGCACTGGATGCGCTGCCCCCGGACATGCTCTCCGGCGCGGCCGCCAAGCCGTACTTCGAGGTGCTGGTGGTCACGCCGGTGCAATCCACGCATTGGGCGCGCTCGCGCGAGGAAATCGCCCGCATGCGCCGCGAGGAAGATCCGTTCAAGTACACCGTGGTGCAGGTCGCCAGCTTCGAGGATGCACTGCTGGCCACCCTGCTCAACGGCAACCTGCAGGCCGTGGTGCTGCTGGACGGCTTCAGCTTTGCGTCGCGGCAGGACATTCCCGGCATGCACGAGTACATCCGCCGGCATATCGACCTGGACCCCGACAACATCGAACCCGGTGCGCTGGCCACCACGCTGGCCCAGTCCATCAAGCGCATCCGGCCCGAGCTGGACCTGTACTTGCTCACCGACCGGGCGGCGGAAACCCTGGCCGGCAGCGAGCAGGCCCGGGGTATCCGCCGAGTCTTCCACCACGTCGAGGAGCCGATGGAGCTGCACCTGTCGATCCTGGACGGCATCAGCGACCGCTTCGAGACCCCCTACTTCGACAACCTCAAGAAGTACGCCAGGCGCCCCATCGGCACGTTCCATGCGCTGCCGATCGCGCGCGGCAAGTCGGTGTTCTCGTCCAACTGGATCCGGGACATGGGCGAGTTCTACGGGACCAACATCCTGTACGCGGAGTCCTCCGCTACGACGGGCGGGCTCGACAGCCTGCTCGAGCCGACCGGCAACATCAAACGCGTGCAGGAGGCGATCGCCCGTGCATTCGGCGCCAAGCGCGCGTACCTGGGCACCAACGGCACCTCGACCTCTAACAAGATCGTGGTGCAGGCGATCTGCAAGCCCGGCGACATCGTCATCGTCGACCGGAACTGCCACAAATCGCACCATTACGGTTTCGTCCTCAGCGGCGCCCAGCCCTACTACGTCGAGGCGTTCCCCCTGACGCAGTACTCGATGTACGGGGCGGTGCCGCTGCGGACGATCAAGCAGGCGCTGTTCGACTGCAAGGCGGAGGGCACGCTCGACCGGGTGAAGGTCATCGACATGACCAACTGCACCTTCGACGGGCACATGTACAACCCGCGCCGGGTGATGGAGGAGTGCCTGGCCATCAAGCCCGACCTCGTTTTCCTCTGGGACGAGGCGTGGTTCGGCTTCGCCGTGTTCAACCCGCTGCATCGCCGGCGCACCGCGATGGGCGCCGCGGCGGCCCTGACCGAGCGCTACCGCAGCAAGGCCTACCGCGCCGAGTACGAGGCCTGGCGCGAGAAGCATCCGGACCTCGACCCGAGCGACGCCAGCCTGCTGGATGCACGCCTGATGCCGGACCCGGACAAGGTCAGGATCCGCGTGTACCAGACGCATTCGACGCACAAGTCGATGTCGGCGTTCCGGCAGGGGTCGATGATGCTGATCTGGGACGAGGACTTCCGCCATGTCGAAGGCCCGTTCGAGGAGGCCTTCTTCGCCCACACCTCGACGTCGCCCAACCTGCAGCTGATCGCATCGCTGGACATCGCGCGCCGCCAGATGGAGCTGGAAGGCTATGCACTGACGGTGCAGGCCACCGACCTGTCGCTGCGGCTGCGACGCGCCATCAACGACCACCCGCTGATCTCCAAGTACTTCCACGTCGCGACACCCGAGGACATGATCCCCGCGGAGTTCAGGGAGTCGGGCATCAAGGATTACGGCCCGCCGCACTCCAGCTGGGCCGAGGTCGCCGACGCGTGGGACCAGGACGAGTTCGCGCTCGATCCCACGCGCATGACGCTGGTGTGCGGAGCGGCCGGCTTCGACGGGACGCAGCTCAAGGGCCTGCTGGCCGAGCGCTTCGACATCCAGATCAACAAGACCTCGCGCAACAGCATCCTGGTCCAGATCAACATCAACAACACCCGCAGCGATGCGTCGCTGCTCGTCAAGGCGCTCGCGGACCTGTCGCGCGAGATCGACCAGCGCCAGGAGCACGGGACGGCAGCCGAATGCGACGTCTTCGCCGCCCGGGTCAAGTCACTGGTCACCGACGTGCCGGACCTCCCGAACTTCAGCCGTTTCCACGACGCGTTCCGGGACAACTCCGCATCGCGGAGCAACGAGGGCCACATGCGGCCCGCGTTCTTCATGGCCTACGACGAGAGCAACTGCGAGTTCGTGAAGCTTGCCAGCGACGAAGTCGACAAGCGCCTCAAGGATGGCCCCGAGATGGTTTCGGCGAATTTCGTCATCCCCTACCCGCCGGGCTTCCCGATCATGGTCCCGGGGCAGGTGATCCAGGCCGACACCATCACCTACATGCGCAAGCTGGACGTCAAGGAGATCCACGGCTACCACGCCGCGCAGGGCATCAAGTTGCTCAAGCCGTCCGCACTCGCCGGCCATCGGCCCGGTACCGACCGTTGACTGACGCACGCACGCCCTAGGAGCCGCCGTCATGCAGACGTTCTTCCAATTCCTTCTGGACAACCCCTACATCCTGCTGTTCTTCACGGTGGGCATGGCCGTCTGGGTCGGCAAGTTCTCGGTCAAGGGCTACGGCCTGGGCATGGTGGCGGCGGCAGTGGTCGTCGGTGCGGCGCTCGCCACCTGGGCGTCCACGTACGGCGTCAAGCTGCAGCTGGACAACTTCGCCAAGTCGCTCTTCTATTACCTCTTCATGTACGGCGTCGGGCTTCGCGTCGGCCCGGCGTTCTTCAACAGCCTGAAGAAGGACGGCATCACCTTCACCGTCCTGGCGGTCGTCTGCGCGTTCCTTGGCCTGGCGCTGGTGGTGCTGATGGCCAAGCTTCTCGCGCTTCCGCCGGGTGCGGCCGGCGGCATCCTGGCCGGTTCCCAGACCATGTCCGCGGCGATCGGCACCGCCGAAATGGCCGTCGAACAGGGCGCTTACGAGATACCGGCCGGCGCGACCGTCGAGTCGGTGAGCGCGATGATCGCGCTGGGTTACGGCGTGACCTACATCTGGGGCACGGTCGGCATCATCCTGATCTGCAAGTACCTGCCGCGCTGGTGGGGCATCGACGCCAGGGCGGCCGCCCTCCAGTACGAGGCTGAGCACGGCGTGAAGAACGTCGACGACGCCGGCATGACCGGCTATCGCGCCTCAGGCCTCCGCGCCTATCGCCTGGATAACCCCCAGGTGGCAGGCCAGAGCATCCACCAGTTCCGCCAGGCGCATCCCGAATACCGGGTCGTCAATGTGGTGCGCGGTGAGGAAACACTCGGCGCCGACCCCGGAATCGTGCTGCAGCAAGGCGACATGATTGCGCTGGGCGGGCGGCTGGACTCGCTGACGTCCAACCTGGGCCTGATCGGCACCGAGGTGCCGGATGCCAAGGTGCTCAACATCCCGCTGGACCAGGCCGAGATCCTGGTCACGGAGAAGGAAGCGGACGGCAAGGTGCTGAAGACCTTCGCCAAGGAAGACTTCGCTGGCCATCTGCAGATCACGCGCATCGAGCGCGCCGGCGAGCCGATCCCGCTGGGTACGGAGACGGAACTCAAGCGCTTCGACGTGATGTACGTCGCCGGCCTCAAGGGCACGATCGACATGCTGGCCGACAAGCTGGGCAAGATCGCGCGCCCGAGCACGACGACCGACCTGCTGACGCTGTCGGCGGGCATGGTGCTGGGCCTGCTGATCGGCAAGATCGAAGTGCCAGTGGGCGACTTCTCGGTGGGTCTGGGCAACGCCGGTGGCCTACTGCTGTCGGGCATCCTGGTGTCGTCCCTGGTCTCGCGGCTGCGCTTCTTCGGCAGCACGCCCAACGCCGCGCGCAACATCCTCGAGGACCTGGGCCTGGTGACCTTCATCGCCATCGTGGGCATCAACGCCGGCGCGACGCTGCTCGAGCAGCTCACCGGCGCGATCGCGGTGAAGATCTTCCTCGCCGGTTTCGTCGCCAGCACGATCCCACCGTTCGTGACCTGGGCCATCGGCCTGTACGTGTTCAAGATCAACCCGGCGGTGCTGATGGGCGGCATCGCCGGTTCACGGTCCCACTCGGGTCCCGCGCGCGAAGCCGCCAAGGAAACCGGCACCAGCGTGCCGTGGGTCGGCTTCCCGGTGGGTTACGCCGTCTCGGGCGTGCTCTACACGGTGTTCGGTTACTTCGCGATGGTGCTGTCGCAATAGCCGCGCGCCAGGAGGATGGGCATGAACCCGCTACGGATACATCGATGCACCGCGCTGGCAACGGCTGCGTGCCTGCTGGGGTTGTCGACGCCACTGTCGACCCTGGCGCAGTCGACGACGGCCGCAGGCACGCCCACCACGCAGGACGAAGACACCGAGACTGGCGAGCCGTCTTCGACCGAGCAGGGCCAAACGCCGCTGGACGAGAGCTTCGGCCCGCGCAGCCACGACGCCTGGGTACGCGAGACGCGCCGCAAGGCCTGGGAGGACACCAAGTGGGCGGTGCAGTTGCGCACCTACTACCTGGACCGCGACAAGTACGACGACACCCAGAGCGAGGCCTGGGCGCTGGGCGGCTCGGTCGGCTTCAAGACGGGCTATTTCCGTGAGCGCTTTTCCATCGGCTCGACGCTGTACACGTCGCAGGAGCTGCATGGCCCGGAGGACAAGGACGGCTCGCTGCTGCTGGCACCCGGCCAGGAGGGCTACACGGTGCTGGGCGAGCTGTACGGCGAGTTCCTGTTCACCCAGGACGTGCGGATGACGCTTGGCGCACGCGGGTTCGATACGCCGTACATCAACCGCAACGACAGCCGCATGACCCCGAACACCTTCCTGGCGGGCGTGGTGCAGGGCCTCCACAACGACGAGACCAGCGGCGGTGAATGGCGCTGGGGCGCGGGCTACTTCGACAAGATCAAGGAGCGCAACGACGACGAGTTCGTGTCGATGTCCGAGGACGCGGGCGCCGACATCGAGCGTGGCGTGTTCGCGGGCGGCCTCAACTACAAGCGCAACGACTTCTCCATTGGTGCGATCAACTACTGGAGCAGCGACATCATCAACATCTTCTACACCGAGGCGAAGTACGCCATCCCGATCAGCGACACCATGAAGCTGCGCATGGCCGCGCAGTTCTCCGACCAGCAGAGCGTCGGCGATGCGGCCCTGACGGGCGAGGAGTTCTCGGCGCACCAGTGGGGCGCCAAGACCGAACTGGTTATCGGCCCCGCGCTGTTAACGGTTGCCTATACCAGCGCCGACGGCGACGCCAACATGCAGAACCCGTGGAGCGGCTACCCCGGCTACACCAGCGTGCAGGTGGAGGACTTCAACCGCGATGGCGAGGATGCCTGGATGTTCCGCGCCGGCTACGACCTGCAGGCGATCAAGGGCCTGAGCCTGTACGCGCTGTACGTGGACGGCGACACGCCTGATTCGCCGACCCAGTTCGGCCGCAGCGAGACCGACTTCAACGTGCAGTGGGTGCCGCCGGATGGCCCGTTGAAGGGATTGATGGCGCGCGTACGGTACGCGGAGGTAGAGACGGAAGACCCCGCCGACAGCGACCTGACGGACCTGCGGGTGATGGTCTATTACGACGTCCAGCTGTAATCGGGCACGCCACCGTCGGGTGACGGTGGCCGGTGGCCGGGCGCACCGCGGACAGCGGCGCTGCCCGCCATCGCAGCCCTCGACCGCATCGTCGCTGGCCCACGCGTACTGAAGCTTCTAAGCCGATACACGGCACACATCGACGAGGTCGACATGGGTCTGGATTCGATTCCCCTCTGGATCTTCTTCGTCGGCACGATCGTCATCGTGATGACCTTCATCGAGGTCGGCTACGCGCTGGGAAAGGCGGCGCATCGTAAGTCGTCGGAAGAGAAGGAGACACCCGTCTCGGGCGTATCCGGCGCCGTCCTCGGACTGGCGGCGTTCCTCATGGCGTTTACGTTCGCGTTGGTCGCCGAACGCTATGACGCACGAAAGGGACTGGTGCGCGAGGATGCGAACGCGATACGCACCGCGTACCTGAGGTCCGCCTTCCTTCCCGAGCCCGAACGCTCGAACAGCCGCCGGCTGCTTGGTTCGTACCTGGACAGCCGCCTCGCGTTCGCCCGTATGGACTCCCGCCAACTCCAGGATGTAGGGCCGCTGCTGGCAGGCACCGACCGCATGCAACGGCAATTGTGGGACGCCGCCGTGGCCAACGCCGGGCGGGACATGAACTCGGATGTCGCGGCGCTCTACATCGAGTCGCTCAACGACATGTTCGCCGTGCACACCTCCAGGCTGGCCATCGGCGTGCGTACCCGGATTCCGATCGGCATCTGGGTGGTGCTCTACAGCCTGACGATCCTGGGCATGATCAGCATGGGCTACCACGCGGGTATCGCAGGCTCGAAGCGCTCCAAGGCGACATGGATCGTCGCGATCGCCTTCGGCATGGTGATCGTGCTGATCGCGTCGCTCGATCGACCCGGTGGCTTCATCAAGGTGACGCAGCAGCCGCTGGTCGATCTCCAGGCCTTCATGGCGGCCGAGCGCGGACGCGGCGCACCCCCACCCTAGGGACGACGGGTCGCTCCGCCAGCGCATGCCGGTGGCCGCTGCGGGCATCACCCGGTTGGACCATGCGCCGCCGGTCCGCAAGGGTGCGTGCAGCGATGGGCCGATGTGGGAATCCGGGACGATGCAATGGCAGCGCGCATGGCGCTGCCCGCACCAGCCCGCTAGCGCAGCTTGAAGACGCCCGGGCGCCAGCCGGCAGCCACGTAGCTGCGCCTGGTCGATGCGTAGCCCGTGCTGGAGCCATAGCCCAAGCCCTTGCCGCTGCCGGCCTCACGGGCGCGCCGGCGGTGCATCCGGTCCTGCAGCTCCTCACGCCGCGCGGCCAGCCAGTCGGCACGGCCAACGGCTTCGGGCGACAGTCCACGGCGCTCGGCCTCGCGCTGGCGGTAGTCGCAGAAATCGTCGTAGGCATCGATCTCATGGTGGAGCTCGCGCGCGCACAGCTCGATCATGATCGCGTCATCGAGGAAGCCAAGCACGGGCACGTGGTCGCCGATCGCATCGGCGGGCGCCAGGAAGTAGGCCAGCGCCCAGCGCACATGCCCGGCATCCTCCTCCGACAGGGCCCAGCCCTCGTCACGCAGCATCGCGATGAGGTCGTCCAGCAGCAGCAAGCGCTCCGTCACGAAGGCCGGTGGATCGCTCTTGCGTGCCGTCTCCAGAAGCGTCACCGCGCCGTCGATGATTTCCTGGTTGCTCTTGTCGCCCGCCGCCTTCCTGGCCAGCTCGATCGCACGGTTGAAGTGCTCGAGGTCCCGGTCGGACAGGTCGATATTGATGGTCAATGGCATGACACGCTCCATGGCTGGCGGAAATGGCCTATGGCACACGATTCGTCCGCCTGCGGCTCGTGCGCGTGTGGAACCGGTACCAACGGAAAACGGTGGCTGCAGGTGACAGGCACGCCGGTGACGTCGCGCACGCCTGACGGCCGGGTCACGTTGAGGGGAGTAGGCATGCGGTCACGCCCCCGGGCCCGGCACCACGGGCACCACGGGCACCACGGGTGCCACCGGCGTCACCGACGCACCGTCCGGAGACCGGTGCTCGACCCACTCCCAGAACAGCTCGTACCCGACCCCCAGGACCACGGGCCCGATGAAGAGTCCGATGACCCCGCCCGTGACCATGCCGCCCAGTGCACCCAGCAGGATCACCGGCATCGGCACGCTCAATCCGCGACCCAGCAACAGCGGCTTGAGCACGTTGTCGACCAGCCCGGCGAGGAAGACATAGATCGAGAATGTGATGGTGGCGGCGTTCGCGCCCTGGGTTGCGATGACGAACGCGATCACGGGCACCGTGATCAGCGTCGCAGGCAGTTGCATGATGCCGAACAGCAACACGGCCAGGGCCAGCAGGCCTGCCCCGGGCACACCCATCAGCACGAAGCCCAGCCCGACCAGCACCATCTGGATGAAGGCGATGCCGACCACGCCTTGCGCGACCGCACGGATCGTGGCCGTGCACAGTTCGGCGATGTGCTGGCCCCGCTGGCGGCCGAACAGGCGTGATGCGATCTGCACCGCGCTGCGAGCGCCCGCTTCGCCGTACGCCATGAAGATGCCGGCCAGGATGAGCGCGACGATGAAGATCAGCAGCCCGACGCCGAGACCGGCCAGCTGCCGCAGCATCGCGAGCACGGCCGCTTTCAGTTGTGGCGCGAACTGCTGCGTCATCCCGGCCGGGTCGGTGGCGGCCCTCTCCCACGAGGCGTGCAGCCGGCCGCCCACCAGCGGCCAGTCGGCCACCGACGCCGGTGGTGGCGGCACATGGAAGGTTCCGCTTTTCACCGTCGCCGACGCAGCCTGTACCGACTCGGCGATCGATGCCCCCAGCAGGTAGACGGGGACCAGGAGCACGGCGATGGAGAACACGACGATGAGCGATGCCACCGTACTGTCCCCCGAGCCCAGGCGGTGCTTGAGCTTGCGGTGCAATGGATAGAGCGTGACCGCGAGGATCAGCGACCACAGCATGAGATCCAGGAAGGGATGGAATATGCGGTAGCAGTAGACCACCAGCACCACGATGAGACCGGCGCGGATCAGCACGTCGAGCAGCGCGCGCGAAAGCGGCAATTCGGAACCCTGCGCAGTCAACATGCGGCAGTCCTCGCAGGCCGTCCAGGTGACCCGGTGCCGGCAAGCTTAGGCTCAATCCGAGGCCCGGATGACGCGTCTGCACCAATGGGCTCCGGGCACTTCCCCGAGGAACAAGTACGCTCGTTTCGCCGTTGCTTTACTGCATACGCCCCCGGAGTTGCCGGCGTGCGCGACGGGCATGGGGCGCAGCCACCCGACACCGGTTGCCGGCTTGATTCCGGGTGCTCACACGGGGCGTTTTGCTTGCCCCTAAGGACAATTCATTGCACTTCGCGCAAGTGGTGGAATGCCGCTGCACGGTGCCTGGACCGCTTGCGGGCGCCGCCTCAGCCGAGGGACCACGTCATGCGCACGCAACCCACCCGCCGCTACCCGAGTGCCGCCGCATCCTGCGCGCTGCTCCTCGTCGCCGCCATGGCCCCGGCTCCCGCCCAGGAAGTGACGGCCGAAGAAGACCTGGTCGTACTCGATACGCGCGGCGTCATCACGCCCGAGGCACAGGCCGTCCTGGACCGGATGACGGCCACCCTCAACGGCGTGAGCCGGTTTGAGGTCACGGCGCGGATCACGCGCGATGAAGTGTTGCCCTTCGGGTACAAACTGCAGAACAACGAAAACGCGCGCATGTGGGTCGAACGGCCCAATCGCCTCCGGCTGGAACTGGAAGGCGACATCAAGGACCGCACCTACGTGTACGACGGCGCGAAGGTGACGATGTTCGCGCCGGAGCTCAACGTCTACTCCTCGACCGCGGCACCGGCCACGCTTGGCGAGCTGGTGACGGTCCTGCTCGATGCCGGCGTCGAGATGCCCCTGATCGACATGCTGTACCACGGCAACGCCGGCAGCCTGACCGAGGACGTCAGGGTGGGCCTGCTGGTCGGCGAAACCGAGATCGACGGTGTTGCCACCGACCACCTCGCCTTCCGGCAGCCCAATGTCGACTGGCAGCTCTGGGTGCAGAAGGGTGCGCAGGCCCTGCCGCGCAAACTGCTGATCACCACGCGCTATGCAGTGGGCGAACCCCAGTACCAGGCCGTCATGGCCTGGGACCTGACGCCGAGCATCAACGCGAAGTCGTTCACGTTCACGCCGCCCGAAAGCGCCACCGAGATCCCGTACCGGACCCAGCTTGTCGCAAGCGGAGGCACCCCATGAACACCCAATGCGCGCTTGTCGACGCCACGTTCGGGCGTCGTGCGTCCCTGCGTACGAAGATGCTGGCGGTCGCCTGCCTCCTGGGCGCTGCGGCCATGGCCGTGCCCGACGTGTCGGCCCGCGGCGGACGCGGTGGCGGCGGGCGGGGCGGCGGCGGCATGGCACGCAGCTCCGTGAGCGGTGCCTCCATGGGGCGGAGCATGTCCGCCCCCAGTCGCGCCAGCGCCGGCAACCGCATGAGCAGCAGCAGCAGCCGACCCAGTGGTGGCTCGCGCATGGATACCGGCAGCCGGGCCAGTGCAGGCAATCGCACGGATGCAGGAAGGCCGCCGGGGAGCAGCGGCCGCGTCGATGCTGGAAACCGCGTAGGCAGCGGAGACCGCACGGCCGCGGCGGACCGCGTCGGTTCGGGCGAGCGCGGCTCCGGAGACCGCATCAACAGCGGCGATATCAACACCGGTGACCGCGTCAGGGACCGGGACACCGACATCGACATCGACCGCGGCGACGTCAACATCGATGTCGACGGCGATTTCGACGGCGGTTGGAACGGCGGCTGGTACGGCGCGCGTTATCCCATAGCCGCCGGCATGGCGGTGGGCGCGGCGATCGCGATCGGTGCCTCGTACTACTCGTTGCCACCGGGCTGCCCGCTCGTCAACACCTATGCCACGCCCTACTACTACTGCGGTGGGTACTACTACCAGCAGCAGATGCAGGGCGACGACGTCGTCTACATCGTGGTCGAGCCCTAGGCGAACCGACTTGCGCCGCCGCGGGCCAGCCCCCCTCCCCTCAAGGCTCGTGGCGGCGCCCCCATGCAAAGCACCCGGCTCCCGATGCAGCAAACGCTTTGCGCATCGACAGCCACGGCTGAAAGGGCCGGCCATGCGGTGGCGTGGAGGATGGCCCGTCGTGAGCGTCGAATGCATCCGCGGTGCCCTGCACCCACAAGTGTGCCCGAGCCGGGACGCCACACGCGCGGAGGGACGACGTCCCCGTGGGTGGCGCTGCTGGCAACGTGCGTCCTGGTCTGCAATGGCGCTGCGCGCGCGGAATCGCTGCCCACGGACCGCCCGCTCGAATCCTGCGGCGTGCGCCTGGCCGGCGACACGCGGCCGCGTGTCGGCCTGGCCCTGGGCGGTGGCGGCGCACGCGGCATCGCGCATGTCAGCGTGCTGCGTGTGCTGGAAGAGCGCGGCGTCAGCGTCGACTGCATCGCCGGCACCAGCATGGGCGCGCTGGTGGGCGGCCTCTACGCAGCCGGCACGAGCGTGGATGAAATGGAACACCTGGTCCTTTCGACGGACTGGAAGCGGCTGTTCGACGACTCGCAGGCGCGGCCCGAGCGGTCGTTCCGACGCAAGCAGGACGATCGCGATGGACTGGCCACGGTGGGCGTCGGCATCGGCCGTGGGCGCGTCCGCCTCTCCCCCGGCCTGCTGCAGGGCCAACGCATCCTGGCGATGCTGGAGCGCTCGACGCTGCACGTCAGCACGATCGACGACTTCGACCGCTTGCCGATCCCCTTCCGCGCCGTCGCCACCGACCTCAACACCGGGGAGGCCGTCGTGCTCGGGCACGGCAGCCTGGCAATGGCGATGCGCGCCAGCATGTCGCTCCCGGGGATATTCCAGCCCGTTGAAGTCGACGGGCAGGTCCTGCTGGACGGCGGCCTGGCCAACCAGGTCCCCATCGACGTGGTGCGCGCCATGGGTGCGGAGCGGGTGATCGCTGTCGACGTGGGCACCCCGCTGGCACCACTCGACGAGGATGCCTCCGTGCTGGCCGTGGTGTCGCAACTCACCGGCATGATGACGACCGGCAACACGAAGCGGCAGTTGTCGTCGCTGCGGGAGGGCGATGTCCTCATCACCCCCGAGTTGCGCGACACCGTCGCCACCGGCGACTTCAACAAGGCCCGCGAAGCCCTGGCCATCGGTGCGGAAGCGGGCGCCGCCGCCCGTGAGCGGCTGGCGCACCTGGCGTACCCGGCTCAGCCACAGGCCGCCCGCCACGTTGCATTTGCCGACGAACCCGGCGTGATCCACTTCGTGCGGATCGACAACCAGACCGACTACTCCGACGACTTCCTTCTTTCCTACGCGGGGATCCCGACGGGCGTTCCGCTGGATCCCGCGTTGGCCGAGGAAGCCGTGGTCCGCGTCTACGGACTGGGGACGTTGTCCAGCTTCAGCTACGAGGTGGTGCGCGAGCAGGAGCAAACCGGTGTGGTGCTTCGGGCCCGGCCCAAGCCACAGGGCCCCAACTACCTGCAGCTGGGACTGAGCCTCAGCACGGACTTCGAGGGACGGTTCGAGAGCAACCTGCGTGCGGCGCTGCTGTTCTCGCCCCTCTCGCCGCGGGGTGCGGAAGGGCGAGTCACCGTGGCCATCGGCAGCGAGCCGGCGCTGCAGGGCGAGTACTACCACCCGGTGGGCGCATCCAACCGCAACTTCCTGTACGCGAAGGCCGGTTACGAGAATCCCGACATTCCCGTGTTCGATGCCGCGGGCAACAACACGGCGAACTACGACATCAAGACCCTCGGCGTTGAGTTCAAGGCGGTGCGCGAGTTCGGGAACCACGGGGCGATGTCGCTGGGCGTCCAGCGGGCGACGGGACGGGCGGAGGTCGAGGTCGGGGACCCGCAACTGGACGACTACGCGTTCGAGCACGGGAAGCTGTTCGCCAACGTCGTGGTCGATCGCCTCGACAGCCTGTTCTTCCCGCGCTCCGGCTACTACGCGATGGTGGGTTACGGGATATCGCGGGACTGGCTGGGCAGCGACAGCGACTTCGACCAGCTCGATTTCGACGCCCTGGTCGCACGCAGCTTCGACAACCACGCCCTGCAGCTGGGTGTGAGCTACCACTCCACCGTGTCGGGCACGCTGCCGGTGCAGAGCCGCTACCGGCTGGGAGGCCGCGGACGACTCGCCGGCTACCACTACAACGAACTGACCGGGCAGCACTACGCCCTGCTCATGGCCGGGTACACCTACCAGCTGGGCAGCTTCCTGGGACGGTCCGCCCAGGTGGGCGGCACGCTCGAGTACGGCAACGCCTGGGAACGGCGAGAGGACATGGGCGTCGACGACGGCGTACTCAACGCCAGCCTCTATGCAGGCTTCGATTCCTGGCTGGGCCCAATGCTGTTCGGTTTCGGTTGGCGCGAAGGCGGCGACGGCCTCGTCTTCCTCGAGATAGGACGCCCGCTATGACCTCATGCCGTGGCCCACCGACCGTGCGGCTGGATCGCGCCACCCGGCAACACGGCTGGCGCCGGCGCAGCCTGCGCGGCCCCTGTATGGCCCTACACACCCGCGATTCACGTTAGTTGGCTAGGCACACCGCAGCCTGCGGATGTGCATTGGAGGCTCCCATGTCGTCCCCAGCGCGTCTTTTGGCACCCCGTGCTCTCTCCCTGAGTCTGCTCTCCCTGAGTCTCCTCGCGCTCGCACCGGCCGCATGGGCGGTCGAGCCGTTGGACACTTTCTCCTTCCGGGCAGGCGGGTACATCAGCACGTTCGATTCGGAGCTCCGCGCCGACGGTGAAGCCAGCAACGGCACGCCGATCGACCTGGAGCGCGACCTCGATCTCGACCAGGACAACGCCATCGCATTTCTCAGCGCCACCTGGCGTCCGTTCGACCGGCATGAATTCGGACTGGCCTACTACCAGGACGACGTCAGTGCCTCGCGGCAGTTGCAGCGCGACATCGTGTTCGACGACACCGTGTACCCCGCGTCCGGCACGGTGCGCAGCGACTTCGACGTCAGTGCCTACGAGGCGAGCTACGTCTGGTGGGCGGCGTCCCACGAGCGCTGGGCGATGGGGCCGCGGCTGGGGCTGGTCTGGTACGACATCGAACTGAGCATCGCGCTGGAGCTGGATGTCGACGGCAACCAGACCGACGGGTCGGTCAGCGACAGTGTCTCGGCCGACCTGCCCGCGCCGTCCATTGGTGGTAGCTGGCGCTGGACGCCGGCGGACCAGTGGCGTGTCTCGGCGGACGCCGGTTATTTCGCCGCTGACGTCGGCGACATCGACGCCGACGTGTTGTTCGCACGCGGGGCGGTGGAGTGGTACCCGTGGGAACGCGTGGGCTTCTGGATCGACTACACCATCAGCGACATCGATGCGGAGGTCGATGACTCCCGGCTCGACGGCGATTTCAACTTCCGCGACAGCGGCGTGCGACTCGGCGTTGCCTACCGGTTTTGATCACGACCCGCTGGGCCAGGCCCGGTATGCCTGGTTCAGCGCAGGTCCGACCGTCGCTGCCTTACGAGCCGCGGAGCTTCAGGCTGTCACCCCTACCGCTGCTGGTCCCGCGCCGGCTGACGGGCCGACCACTCACGGACGATGGCCGCGATCGCCGCCACGCCATCGGTCAGCGCCGCCGGTCCAGGCTGCAGGATCAGCGGTGACTTCACTTCGTGCAGCTCACCGTCGCGGACGGCGGGAATCGCGTCCCAGCCCGGGCGCGCGGCAACCTTGCCGGGCTGGAACTTCTTGCCGCACCACGAGCCGATGACGATGTCCGGCGCGCGCCGCACCACCTCGTCGCCATCGGCGAGGATGCGCGCCCTGGCCAGCGGTTCGGCGGCGCGCTCCGGGAAGATGTCGTCGCCACCGGCGATGCGCACCAGTTCGGCCACCCACTGGATGCCGGTGATCAACGGCTCGTCCCATTCCTCGAAGTACACCTTGGGCCGTTGCGAAAGTCGCGCGGCCTCGGCGGCGATGGCATCGAGCCCGCGGCGCAATTCGTCGGCGTAGGCATTCGCGCGCTCGCCGGCGCCCACGAGCGCACCGAGGCGGCGGATGTAGTCCAGCGTCCCGTCCACGCTGCGGTGGTTGCTGATCCACACCTCCACGCCATGGCGGATGAGCTCGGCGGCGATGTCGGCCTGGATGTCGGAAAAGCCGATGACGAAGTCGGGCCGCAGCTCGAGGATCTGCCCGATCTTCGCGCTGGTGAAGGCACTGACCTTCGGCTTTTCCTTGCGCGCGCGCGGAGGCCGCACGGTGAAGCCGCTGATGCCGACGATGCGGTCGGCCTCGCCCAGTGCATACAGCGTCTCGGTGGGTTCCTCGGTCAGGCAGACGATGCGCCGGGGGCCGATGCTCACGGGTAGAGCATCCGCACCGACCATTCGCCCGCGACGTCGGATTCGTAGAGGTGGCGCTCGTGCAGGCGGTACTGCGCGCCGTACCAGAACTCGATGCGTTCGGGTCGCACGCGCAGGCCGGTCCAGCGCGCGGGGCGCGGGACGTCGCGGCCTTCGAATTCCTGCTCGACCTGCGCGATGCGCTCGGCGAAGCGCGAGGGCGGGTCCAGCGTCTCGGACTGCTTGGAGGCCCAGGCACCCACCTGGCTGCCGCGCGGGCGCGTGGCGAAATAGGCGTCGGCCTCCTCGTCGGAGACGATCTCCACCGCACCCTCGATGCGCACCTGCACGCCGCCTTCCACGCGCGGCCAGTGGAACAGCAGGGCCGCGTGGGGGTTGGCCTGCAGCTCGCGACCCTTGCGTCCGTCCAGGTGGGTGTAGAACACGAAGCCGCGCGCGTCGTGCGCCTTGAGCAGCACGGTGCGCGCCGACGGCCTTGCGTCGAGGCCGGCGGTGGCGACCACCATGGCGGTCGGGTCGGGCTCGCCGGCCGCGGCGGCTTCGGCGAAGAGGCGGTCGAACGTGGCCAGCGCTTCGGCCAGCAGGGCGGGCGGTGCGGGATTGGTCGTCATCGGCCTATTGTGTGCGCATGTCCGCGCCCCCGCACCCCTCCACCGGCTACGCGCCCGCATTCGTCCAGCGCGTCGACGACTGGATACGCCTGTCCGGCCATCGTGTCTGCGCCCTGGCCGGCCTGCAGGGCACGGGCAAGTCGACGCTCGGCGCGCAGCTGGCCGCGCAGGCCCGGTCGCGCGGCGAGCGCCTCGTGGTGCTGTCCATCGACGACTTCTACCTGGGCCGGCGCGAACGCCTGCAACTGGGCCGCACGGTCCACCCGCTGCTGGCCACGCGCGGGCCGCCGGGCACGCACGATGTCGCGCTCGCCTGCGAGGTGATCGACGATCTCGCCGCCGGTCGTGCCACGCGCCTGCCGCGTTTCGACAAGATCGCCGACCGGCGCCTGCCGCCCTCGCGCTGGCCGCGGGTATCGGCCGACCGTGTGCTGCTGGAGGGCTGGTTCCTGAAGGTGCCGCCGCAGACGCGCGGGCAGCTCGCCGAACCGCTCAATCCCTTGGAGCGACTGGACGACCCGGATGGCACGTGGCGCGCATGGTGCAACCGCGCGCTCGCCGAGGACTACCCCGTCCTGTGGCAGCGCCTGCCCTGGCTGCTGTTCCTGCAGGGTCCGGGCTTCGACACCGTCCCCACGTGGCGATGGCAGCAGGAGCAGACGCTGCAGGCTGCCAATCCGGGGCGCACCACGATGTCGCATTCGCAGGTCATGCGCTTCGTGCAATTCTTCGAGCGTGTGAGCAGGCATGCGCTGGCGACGCTGCCGGCCATCGCGCAGCGCACCGTCCGCCTGGATGCAGTGCGGCGGCCACTGGACTGAGCGGCCGCCGCGTGGGACCACCGGACTACGGGGTCACTCGACGACGAACGTCACCCGCAGGTTGACGCGCCATTCGGTGATCGTGCCGTCGCCGGACGTGATGACCTTGGTCTCGTTGATCCACGCGCCCTGGATGTTCTTCACCGACTCGGCGCATTTCTTGAGGCCGGTTTTCACCGCGTCCTCCACGCTCACCTTCGACGACGCGGTCAGTTCGATCACTTTTGCAACGGCCATGACGGTCTCCTTCTGGTGGCGGGCGTTTCGCACTGCAGCGCGCCCGGGGACGGCCACCGTAGGTGCGCGCGCGTTAAGTGCGTGCAGTCACGGCCTGTGGCGTGGCCCGCGCTGCGACTAGAATCGCCCGATGAATCCGGCGTCCAACCTGATCCTGGTCGGCCCCATGGGGGCGGGCAAGTCCTGCATCGGCCGGCGGCTGGCCGAGCGCTTCGGCCTGCGGCTGGTAGATGCGGACCTGGAAATCGAACGCCGCACCGGCGCGCCGATCCCCACGATTTTCGAATGCGAAGGCGAGTCAGGCTTCCGCGCCCGCGAACGCGCGACGCTGGCCGAGCTGCTGGCCGACGACGGCATGGTGCTGGCCACCGGCGGCGGCGCGGTGCTCGACCCGCAGACGCGTGAGGCACTGCGCGAGCGCGGCTTCGTGGTGCATTTGCACGTGACACCCGACCAGCAGCTGCAGCGGCTGGCGCGCGACCGCAGCCGCCCGCTGCTGGCCCGGCCCGACCGCGAGGCCGTGCTGCACGAGCTGGCGCGGCTGCGCGAACCGCTGTACGCGCAGGTGGCCGACCTGCGTTTCGACACCGGATGCCTCACCGCCGCGGCGGCGACCGAGCAACTGGCACGCCTGCTTGAGCGGCACTGGCAACGCAGCTCGACGCCCATCCGTACGGGCACCGGCCAATGACGGCGGCTGGCACCGGCCTGCGCGACGTCGACGTCGCGGGCGATCCCGCGTACCGCATCACCATCGGGCCAGGACTGCTCGATGACGGTGCGCGACTGACGTCCGCCCTTCGCGGGCGACATGCACTGATCGTCAGTGATTCCAACGTCGCACCGCTGTATGCCGACCGGTTGGAAGCGATGTTGCGAAGCGCGCGCCCCAACCTGTCGATCGCCCGCTTCGAACTGCCGGCCGGCGAGCACGAAAAGACCCTCTCGCGCTTTGGCGACTGCCTGGACGCCCTCGCCCGCCTCGGTGCCACCCGCGATGCCTGCGTGTTCGCGCTGGGCGGCGGCGTGGTCGGCGACCTGGCCGGCTTCGCGGCGTCGTGCTGGATGCGCGGCATCGACATCGTGCAGGTGCCCACCACGCTGCTGGCGATGGTGGATTCCTCGGTCGGCGGCAAGACCGCGGTCGACCTGCCCGCCGGCAAGAACCTGGTCGGCGCGTTCCACCCGCCGCGCGCGGTCGTGGCCGACACCGCCATGCTGCGTACGCTGCCCGACCGCGAGCTGCGGGCCGGCCTGGCCGAAGTGGTGAAGTACGGCGCGATCTTCGATGCAGGTTTCCTCGAGTGGCTCGAGGCCAACCGCGTCGCGCTCCTGGAGCGCGATGACGCGGCACTGGCCGAGGCGATCGCGCGCTCGTGCCGCTACAAGGCCGACGTGGTGGCGCGCGACCCCTTCGAGCGCGGTGAACGCGCCCTGCTCAACTTCGGCCACACCTTCGGCCACGCCATCGAGGCCGAACAGGGCTACGCCGGCAGCGCCGATGGCCTCAACCACGGCGAAGCGGTCGCGGTCGGCATGGTGCTGGCCGCGCGGCTGTCGGCCCGGCTCGGGTTGGCCCCGCGGGCGGACGCAGAAAGGTTGCAGCACCTGCTGACGGCGTTCGGGCTGCCGGTCGAAGTCCCGGCCGGCCTGTCGCCCGACGCGCTGCTGGCGCGCATGCGCCTGGACAAGAAGGCCGCGGCCGACGGCCTGCGCTTCATCCTGTGGGACGGCGCCGGCCAGGCACGGGTCGTGGCCGGCGTGGACGAGGCCCAAGTGCTAGCCGTGCTGGCCACACCCTCCGACCCGTCGCCCCTGTAGGCGCGGCTTCAGCCACGATCCCGATCGCCGCGTGCCATCCGCAAACCCTGTAGGAGCGACGTAAGTCGCGATCCGTCGCTCCATCGGCGAACGTGGGTCGCGACTTACGTCGCTCCTGAACGCGTTCGCGGCTGAAGCCGCTCCTACAGGGGCGCACCCGGCGCAACGGCCAGCGCGACGCCCGTCCGTGCCCCACCCGCTACAATCCCCGCCCCATGCGCATGCTCCTGCAACAACGGCCCGACGGCCCCGAAGCCCCGCGCTTCGTGCAACTGATGCTGCAACCCGACCTGCTGGGCGGGTGGACGCTGGTGCGCGAGTCCGGGCAGATCGGCGGGCGCAGCCAGTTGCGGCGCGAGCAGTTCCTGGACCGCGACAGCGCGTTTGCCGCGCTGGAGCAGGCCCGCGATTCGCAGATCAAGCGCGGGTTCCAGCTGATGTTCACCCAGGGCAGCGAAGCGCCGCGCTAGACGCCCCAAGCCCCGCAGCCCATTCCGGTCCCCGCGCCGGTCGCCCACCGCCGTGCCGCACAGTTTTTCGAGAGCCCCATGTCCAACACCCTGCAGAACGACCGCTTCCTCCGCGCCCTCCGTCGCGAGCCCGTCGACCGCACGCCCGTGTGGCTGATGCGCCAGGCCGGCCGCTACCTGCCGGAGTACCGCGCCACCCGCAAGCAGGCGGGCAGCTTCCTGGGGCTGGCCAAGAACCCGGAGCTGGCCTGCGAGGTGACGATGCAGCCGCTGCGCCGCTACCCGCTGGACGCGGCGATCCTGTTCTCCGACATCCTCACCGTGCCCGACGCGATGGGCCTGGGGTTGTACTTCGTCGAAGGCGAAGGACCGAAGTTCGAGCGTCCGGTGCGCAGCGCCGATGACATCGCACGACTCGCCGTGCCGGACATGGACGGCGAGCTGCGCTACGTCATGGACGCAGTGCGCACGATCCGCCGGGAGCTCGACGGGTCGGTGCCGCTGATCGGCTTCTCCGGCAGCCCATGGACGCTGGCCTGCTACATGGTCGAAGGCGGCGGCAGCAAGGACTTCGCGCGGGTGAAGTCGCTGGCGATGAACGACCCGGCCGCGATGCACCGGCTGCTGGAGGTCACCACCGACGCCGTCATCGCCTACCTGGATGCGCAACGCCAGGCGGGCGCGCAGGCAATGCAGGTGTTCGACACCTGGGGCGGCGTGCTGTCGCCGTCGATGTACCGTGAGTTCTCGCTGCGCTACCTGCAGCGCATCGCGCGCGAACTGCCGCGCGGCGAAGGCGACAGTGCGGCGCCGCTGATCCTGTTCGGCAAGGGCAACGGCGCCTACGTCGAGGAGCTGTCCAACACCGGCGCGCAGGGCGTGGGCGTGGACTGGACGATCGACCTGGGCGAGGCCGCGCGCCGCGCCGGCGGACGCGTCGCGATCCAGGGCAACCTGGACCCGGTGACGCTGTACGCGCAGCCCGAGGCGATCCGCCGCGAAGTCGGCCGTGCGCTCGACAGCTACCGCGAAGGCAACGGCGGCTCGCTCGACGGCCACGTGTTCAACCTCGGCCACGGCATGTCGCCGGACATGAACCCCGACCACGTGGCCGTGCTGGTGGACGCGGTGCATGAGTTGAGTGCGCGCTGAGACGAGGAGCAGGAACCCACCTCCATGTAGGAGCGACGTAAGTCGCGACCGTGGAACACGCGTGCGTCGCAATCGGGGTCCGGTCGCGACTCACGTCGCTCCTACAGGAACGCGGCGGGTACCGCGCAGACGGCTTGCGGTCGGGGGATGACGTCGTTGCTCGAAGTAACTCCGTCCGCCGTCAGGTGCACGACACGTCGTCACGCGAAGGCTCCGGCGCGGAGGACGGCCCACCGCGCTCCACCGCCTCGATGGCCCGCCCCAGCATGGCGCCGGTCACCGGCTTGCGCACGAAACCGTCAAATCCCGCCTCCCGCGCATGGGGCTCGGCCTCCGGGTCGGCACGCGCGGTGATCGCCAGCAGCGGCCCCGCATAGCCCTGCAGCCGCAACTGCCGTGCCAGCGCCAGCCCGTCCATGCCCGGCAGGTCGAGGTCCAGCAGCGCCAGCTGCGGGGCCATGCGCGTCGCCTCCACGAGCGCCGCAAGGCCATGCGGTGCATGGCGCACGCGGTGGCCCTGCGCCTGCAGCAGGCCCACCAGCACCTCGGCCACGGTCGGATCGTCCTCGACCAGCAGGATGTCGCTACCGGCCGCCCGACTGGCCGCTGGCGGTTCCGGTTCGGGCAGCGCCGCACCGGACGCCCGTGGCAACGGCAGGTCGACGATGAATCGGCTGCCGCGGCCCAGCGCGCTCTCGACCCGGATGGCGCCACCCATCGCCGCCGCCAGTTCCTGGCTGATTGCCAGCCCCAGGCCACTGCCGCCGTACCGCCGCTGCGTCGACTCGCCGTCGACCTGCGAGAAGCGCTGGAACAGTCGCGCCTGTTGCGCGGGGTCCAGGCCGGGCCCTGTGTCGGCGACGGTGAACCGCACCCCGCTGTCGACGGTTTCCACCCGCAGGGCCACATGGCCGCGCTCGGTGAACTTGATCGCGTTGCCCAGCAGGTTGAGCAGGATCTGGCAGACCCGCTTGGGATCGCCCGCCACCACCAGGGGGACGTCCGGGTCCACTTCGATGCGCAGCGTCAGCCCGCGCTGCCGGGCCAGCGGCACCATCAGTGCCTCGGCCTCGCGCACCAGCTCGTGCAGTCGGAACGGGCGTGACTCCAGCGCCATCCGGCCGGCTTCGATCCGCGCCAGGTCAAGCGCGTCGTTGACCAGCCGCAGCAGGTGTTCGCCGGCCTGGCGGATCGAGCGCACCTGCGCCTGCTGGCGTGCATCCAGCGGCGTGTCCAGCAGCAGCTCGCTCATGCCCAGCACTCCGGTCATCGGCGTGCGTACTTCGTGGCCGAGCGTGGCGAGGAACCGGCTTTTGGCCTCGGATGCACGCTGGGCGACCTGGCGCTCGTGCTCGGCACGCTGCCAGGCCAGCCGGCGACGCTGGCGCCGCCGGTAGCCGTTCCACGCCATCCACGCCAGCGCGCCGACCAACAGCACCGCCAGGGATCGCGCGATGGACGTACGCCACCACGGCGGCTGGATGCGGAACCGCACGCGCGTGGTCGCCGAGCGGTTGCCGTGCGCGTCGATGCCGCGCGCGTGCAGCGTGTAGTCGCCCGGCGCCAGGCCGGCGAGGACGCGATCGCCACCCTGCCCGTGCGCCAGCCAGTGCGTGTCATAGCCGTCCAGCCGGGTTTCGTAGCGGTTGCCGGCGGGGGCATCGAACGCAAGGAGCCGCAGTTGGACGCGCAGTTCGCGCGTGTCCGGCGCCAGCGTCCAGACACCGTTGTCGTCCGACCGGGGTGCGGGGCGCCACGCGCCGGCGTGGCGCGTATCCAGGCCATGGACGCGCAGCGGCGGGACGGCCGGCGGGGGCTCCGGCTGCCGGGTGTCGATGCGGATGACGGCGCCGTCGGCGGTCGCGGCCAACAGCCGGCCGCCGCCATCGAGCGCCAGCGCGCGTTTGACGAACTCCTGGCTCGACAGCCCGTCATGCAAACCGAAATGCCGCACCTGCCGGCGCCCCGGGTCCCACCGGTACAGGCCACGCGCGCTCGACAGCCAGACGCGGCCCTGCCCGTCGACCTGCAGGCCCGAGCCCTCGACCGCTGGAATGCCGGCGTCGACCCCGAGGCGATGCGTCTGACGCCAACCGCGCGAGGTACGTTCGAATCGTTGCAGGCCGTGCAGCCGCTGCAGCCAGAGCGCGCCCCCGGGTTCGAAGGCGAATGCGAAGACGCGGTCACCCACGGGCAGGCCGGGTTCCTGCTCGAAGCGGGCACGCGTCGGGTGCCATCGCCGCAGGCCGCGCGCGTCCGCCAGCCACAGGTCGCCCGCGGGGTCGAAACGTATCGCTTCGATATCCGCCCCTTCGACGCCGTGCGACCCTGCCGGCACCGTGCGCAGGACGCGACCGGCGCTGTCGCGCTGCTGCAGGCCGGCGCCGGCGAACGCCGCCCACAACATGCCGTCGGGCGCGCGGGCCAGCTGCAGCAGCGCGCCGTCCAACGGTGCATCGGCATCGCCCAGCCGCCAGCGCCGGACCGTACCCGTGCGTGGGTCCAGTCGCACCAGGCCGGAGCGCTGGCCCAGCCACAAGTTGCCGTCGTCGCCCAACGCGGCCGACATCGGCTGTACGCCCTCCAGCACCTTGCGCACCGCGCCGTCCAGCGGGTCGACCTGTCCGTCGGCATCCAGCCGGTCGATGCCGCCCGCATGCCCGATCAACCAGGCGCCATCGCCGTCCGGCACCACCGCGCGGTACAGCGCATCCGACAGCCCGCCCTCGTCCTGCGCATACCGCGCGATGCGCCGCCAGCCGGGCCGCAGGTAGCCCAGCCCGCTGCTCGCCACCGGCACCCAAAGCCCGCCGCGGTCCTGGGCCAACAGCTGGAACACCGGCCGCACCGGCCCATGCGTGTCCAAGGGCACCGGTTCGGGCACGGCGCCGGACGCGCGTCGCCACAACTGCCGTGCCGCCGCGATCCAATGGCCACCCTCGCCATCCTCCACCACGTCGAACACGCCGTTGGGCGCGGCAAACATCGGCGACCACGCCGGCGCGTGCCACCGGCCCTGTGCGTCGCGACGAAACACGCCGGTCGCCGCGCCGACCCACAGCCCGTCGGCCAACGCACTGACCGAGTACACCACCGGGGTGGGCGATGGCCCGGGCAGGGGCATGCGTTCGAAATCGCGACCCGTCCAGTAGGCCAGCCCGCGCGTGGTCGCAACCCACAGCCGGCCTTCGGAGTCCGGTTCGAGCGCCAGCACCGTGTCGGCCGGCAGGCTGCGCGCGTCGCCTTCGCGCGGGACGTGGCGTGTGATGCGGCCGGCCGCCGAGAGGCGGTGCAGCCCGCCGGTGTAGGTGCCGAACCACAGCGCGTCGCCGTCGCTGGCCAGCGCCCAGACCTCGTCGCTGCCCATCGCTGCATGTGTCGTCCGGCGGTAGTGCGCGAACGAGTGCCGCTCGCCATCGAGCATGCTCAGGCCGCGCCCCTCCACGGCCACCCAGACCCGGTCCTGGCGATCGACGTGGACGGCGGTGACGTAGTTGCCCGGCAGCGAACCGGCGGCATCGGGGTCATGCCGCCATGTGCGCACCTCGACCCCGTCGTAGCGCGCCAGCCCATCGCTGGTCGCCAGCCACAGGTAGCCGTCTCGGTCGCGGGCCAGGCCGTTGACGTTGCTCGAGGGCAGCCCTTCGGCCACGCCCACCATGCGCGGCCGGGGCGTTTCGGGACCGGCGGCCCGCGCCACCGTGACGGCCACCAGTGCCAGCGCGGCCAGGGCCATGCGCCAGGCCAGCGCGCACAGGCGGCGCCGGCGGGAACTGCATCGGGAGTCGCTTCGCATACCCGCTCCGTGGGTGTGGGGCGCGGCAGTACCGCGCGCATCGGCGTCCTGCCGTTGCGGAGCGATAGCCTCGGGGATCGGGCGGCCGGCCGCAACCCGTCCCAACCCTGCGCTGCGACGAACCGTTGCAGCGGGCGTGCACGGTCCATGGGTGCGGGCCTAGTATCGTGGGCCGCGACGACCCGCCCGGTTCGAGAAGCCCGATGCGTCCATCGCCCCGCCCTGCCCTGATCGTCCTGCTTGCCGCACTGGCGACGCCCGCGCACGCGGACGGACCCGAGCCCTACGCGATCGACCCGGTGCATACGCGCGTGATGTTCGCCGTGGAACACGCCGGGTTCTCCAAGGCGCTGGGCACGGTGTCGGGCAGCACCGGTGCGCTGCTGTTCGACCCGGAGGACTGGACCGCCGCTCGCCTGGACGTGCGCGTGCCGATGGCGGCGATCGACCTGGGCGATGAGGGCTGGAACCGCGCCACGCTGGCGCGAAACCTGCTCGACGCGCAGCAACACCCCGAGGCCCGGTTCGTATCCAGCGACGTGACCCCGGTCGACGAGGACACGGCGCGTGCCTGCGGCGAGCTGACCCTGCGCGGCGTCACCCGCCCGCTGTGCATGGACGTCACGCTCAACGCGCTCAAGCGCCACCCGATGCCGCCGTTCCGCCGCACCGCGGGGTTCTCGGCGACCGCCACGCTCAGCCGGGCCGACTACGGCATCACCGCGTGGAAATCGGTGATCGGCGACGAGGTGGAACTGCGCATAGAAGCCGAGGCGGTGCGCGACGACGATGCGCTGGCGGTATTCGAGCAGGCGTCGCCAGCTCCAGACGCCGCCGTCGACGCACCGCCTGTTGCTGACGAGCCCCCTGCAGCCGAACCCGACGTGTCGGTCGACGACGCCGAATCACGCTCCGACACGCCACCCGATCCCACCGAGCCCACGCCATGACCCTGAAGAACACCGACCAGCGCTGGGGCGCCGTCAGCCAGCTGCTGCACTGGACCGTGGTGCTGCTGATCGTCGGGCTGGCGACCGTCGGCCTGTTGATGACCGAGATGCCCAACACGCCGCGCAAGATCGAGATCTATGCGCTGCACAAGTCGTTCGGGTTGACGGTGCTGGCATTGGCTGCGATCCGCCTGGCATGGCGGATTTATGCGGGCACGCCCGCGCCCGTGCCCGGCACACCACACTGGCAGGCGCGCATCGCCTCGCTGACGCATGTGCTGCTGTACGTCGTGCTGTTCGCCATGCCGCTGACCGGTTGGCTGTTCAATTCCGCGGCCGGCTATCCGTTGCAGTTCTTCGGCCTGTTCAACCTGCCGGCGCTCACCGGCAGCGACGAGTCGCTGCGCGAGACCGCGCTGTCGCTGCACAAGGCCGGATTCTGGGTGCTGCTGTCGTTGGTGGTGCTGCATGCAGGTGCCGCGTTCTACCATCACCTGTTCCTAGAGGACGCGACCCTGCGGCGGATGCTGCCGGGCCGCCGCCCGCCGTCGGCCTGACCCGGAGTTGCCCATGACATCGCCGTCCCTGACATCAGCGCACCGCGCCCACGCGTTCGCACTGTCCGCACTGGCGCTCCTCGCCGCGCCTCTGGCGCACGCCGCCGACTACGTGCAGGCGCCGGGCTCGGTGCTGACCTTCGCCACCGAGTACCAGGGCGAAGTCTTCGTCGGCCGCTTCCCGACGTTCGACACGCGCATCAGCTTCGACCCTGCGCAGCCGCAGGCCGGCACGCTGGACGTCAGCATCGGGCTGGCGGGCGCCGACACCGACAACATCGAACGCGACGAGACGCTGCAGGGCGCGGACTTCTTCAACGTCGCCCGCTTCCCGCAGGCCCGCTACACCGCGCGCGGCTTCCGCAAGCTCGATGGCAACCGCTACGCGGCCGACGGCACGCTCGAGCTGCGCGGCGTCAGCAAGCCGGTCACGCTGACCTTCGAATGGACGCCCGGCGTGCGCCCCGTGCTGGCCGGCAAGGCCAGCGTGTCGCGGCTGGCGCACAACGTCGGCGGCGGCGACTGGGCCGACACCGAGCTGCTGCCCGATGCCGTTGCCGTCAGTACCCGCGTGAACCTGCAGCCCGCGAAGTAATCAGCGCCTGCTCCTGTAGGAGCGGCTTCAGCCGCGATGCCTCTCGCACGTGGCCGCACCGGTCTTCGCCGGCCAGCCACCCGCCGTATGCGCCCCATCCTTTTGTAGGAGCGACGTAAGTCGCGACCGCGCAGAAATCCGGAACGAAGAAGAGCTCGCGACTCACGTCGCTCCTACAACGAAGCGGGACTCCGCCGACACCGGGCAGGCCGCTCAACCCCCGAGAAACCCCCGCAACCGCGCCTCGTCGAACGGCCAGTCCAGCTCAACCTCCCGCCCCACATCCCGCAGCACCGGCACGCGCACGCCGTAGCGCGCCTCCAGCACGTCATCGTCGTCGATGAACACGCTGTCGAACTCCGGCACGCGCGCCGCCGCCAGCACGTCCAGCGCGAGGTCGCACAGGTGGCAGTCGTCGCGCTGGAACAGCACCAGGCGCGGCGGTGGAACAGCGGCAGGAACGGTCACGGGACGCGTCTCACGATGCGCGTGCGTACGGCGGGGCCGCCGGCACGGGCGCGTAGAATAACGAGCGCAGCGGCGCCCAGCCGCACCCCACCGCCGCACCTGGAGTACTGCGTGGCCGTCAGCGTTTTCGACCTCTACAAGATCGGCATCGGGCCGAGTTCCTCGCACACCGTCGGGCCGATGCGCGCGGCGGCACGTTTCGTCGAGCGCTGGCTGGTCGACAACGGTGACCTGGAGCGCACCGCCCGCGTGCGCGCGGAGGTGTTCGGGTCACTGGCGCTGACCGGGCGCGGCCACGGCACCGACAAGGCAGTGCTGATGGGGCTGGAAGGCCACTGGCCCAACAAGATCGACCCCGACGTGATTCCCGAGGCGCTGGCGCGCATCCGCGCCGAGAAGCGCATCCGCCTGCACGGCGGCCACGAGATCGGCTTCGACGAGAAGCACGACCTCATCATGAACAAGCGCCAGAAGTTGCCGTTCCACACCAATGGCATGCGCTTCACCGCCTACGACGCCGCCGGCGAGGTCATCGCCACGCGCGACTACTACTCGGTGGGCGGCGGGTTCGTGGTCAACGAGGACGAAGCGGCCGAAGACCGCATCGTGGCCGACACCACGCAGGTGCCCTACCCCTTCAACTCCGGCGACGAGCTGATCGCCGCGGCCAGTACGAACGGCATTACTATCGCGCAGCTGATGTACGCCAACGAACAGGTCTGGCGCAGCCGAGAGGCGATCGACGCCGGCCTGGACGAGATCTGGGAGGCGATGAAGTCGTGCGTCGAGCGCGGCATCCGGTCAGGCGGCACGCTGCCGGGTGGCCTGCACGTCACCCGCCGCGCACCGCTGCTGCACGCCGAGCTCGAAGCCCGCCCGGAAGCGGCGGCCGAAGACCCGCTGACGATGCTGGACTGGGTCAACCTGTTCGCGCTGGCCGTCAACGAGGAGAACGCCGCCGGCGGCCGCGTCGTCACCGCGCCCACCAACGGCGCGGCCGGCATCATCCCGTCGGTGCTGCACTACTACGACCGCTTCGTGCCCGGCGCCACGCTGCAGGGCGTGCGCGATTTCCTGATGACCGCCGCGGCGGTGGGCATCCTCTACAAGGAAAACGCCTCGATCTCCGGCGCCGAGGTCGGCTGCCAGGGCGAGGTCGGCGTCGCCTGCTCGATGGCCGCCGCCGGCCTGACCGCCGCCATCGGCGGCAGCCCGTCGCGCGTGGAGAATGCCGCCGAGATCGGCATGGAGCACAACCTCGGCCTGACCTGCGACCCCATCGGCGGCCTGGTGCAGATCCCGTGCATCGAGCGCAACGCCATGGGCGCGGTCAAGGCGATCAACGCCAGCCGCATGGCCATGCGCGGCGACGGCAAGCACAAGGTGTCGCTCGACAAGGTCATCAAGACCATGCGCGACACCGGCAACGACATGAAGGACAAGTACAAGGAAACGAGCCGCGGTGGGTTGGCGGTGAATGTGATCGAGTGTTAGCGATCATGCATAAGCTGATTGCGATTGCCCTGCTGGCCGCGCTCCCGGCGCGTGTCCTGGCAGGGGACGCTTTTGAGCAAGCATCAAGCATTGCCTATGAAATCATTGGGGCGGAGTTTGAGTCGCCTCTGTGCCGGCCGCCTCCAGCATCCGACGCACGGAGGCAAGCACTGGTCATCGCTCTCGAATCCGTGAAGACCGCGGAGTTGTCGGACGAAGTCGGACTCACACCGCTGCACTACGCGGTCGTGGCCAACGACGTGCCCGGCATGCAGCGACTGATCGAAATGGGTTACCGGAGGGATACGCGGGACATCCACGGGTCAACCTTGCTTCACGCTGCGGCTCTGGTTGGCTCCGTGGACGCATTGTCATTCCTGCTGGCCCAAGGAGCGGACCCCAACGTCAGAAGCAGAGCGGGCGGAACCCCACTCATGGACGCAGCCTCCCAGAACCGACCCCAGCTCGTATGGCTTCTGATTTCAGCAGGCGCCTCTGCTGCCCTGCGGACTGATGCTGGCTTCTCCGCGCTGCACTACGCCCTGCCATGCAAGAATCCTGAGGTCATAGGCGTTCTTCTGGATGCTGGCGCGCCAATCGACGCAAAGGCGAAAGCTCTCTCAGCGAAGTTCGGTATCGAACTCAGTGCGAAAGAGCGCTGACGATGCGTGCGGGTCGCGACGCGTCTAAGTGCTCGGATTGACCATGTAAACCAAACCCGCGGATGGGCGGGAAATGAAATTGACTGCTTGCCCCGCTGGCCACGCCAGGAACTTGCATGCCCCTCAACCGCCTGTCCCCCATGCAGCCCGTCAGCAACCTGGCGACCAGCGTGGCCTTCTACGAAAAGCTCGGCTTCACCGTCGAGGAGCGCAACGATGGCTGGGGCTGGGCGCGGCTGTGCTGCGGGGACTGCGAGCTGATGCTCGATACCTCCATCAACCTGCATGCCGGCATTCCGCGGATCGCGGTGCTGTACCTGTATCCCGACGACGTGCAGGCGTTCCACCGCGCTGCGCGCGAGAACGGGCTGGCCGTGCCGGAGCTGGAGTCGACCTTCTACGGGATGACCGAATTCCGGCTGGACGACCCGGACGGTAACCGGCTCTGGGTCGGGCAGGCGCAGGGCGGCGGCTGACCGAAACCTCGAGCAAGCCCGAACTCCGCTCGTCATTCCCGCGAAGGCGGGAAAACCAGAGACGTTGCTGTTCAAGGGTTTGACGTCCATGGATTCCCGCCTTCGCGGGAATGACGGCAAAAAGGGCGCCGCGCCACCAGCCCGTCATCCGGAAAGGCACAACTCTTGCTTTGATCAGGCAAAGCCCAGTCCGGAACAGCCGTGCCCGTTGCCCGTTCGATTCGCGTCGTCCTCGCCCTTGCCGTCCTGCTCGCCTGGGCGCTGCCCACCGCCGCCCTGCAGCCTGACAAGGCCCTCCATCACTACGTGCGCAGCACGTGGTCGATCGAGGAGGGCCTGCCGCAGATCAGTGCGCTGGCCATTGCGCAGGACCGGCGCGGCTACCTGTGGGTGGGCACGCAGTCCGGCCTGGCGCGGTTCGACGGGGTGCGGTTCGAGACCTTCACCAGCGATGACACACCGGCACTGGCGGGCATCTGGGTGCGGGCGCTGCATGCCGGCCGCGATGGGCGGCTGTGGATCGGCACCTACAAGGGCCTGGCCGTGCACGACGGACGCACGTTCCAGCCCATCGCCGCGGCCGATCCCGAACGCTGGCCGTCGCTGGACATCCATGCGCTGGCCGAGGACGCGCAGGGCCAGGTCTGGGTCGCGACGCAGGCGGGCGTGTTCGAGGTCCGCGGCGACACGTTGCACCACGTCGCCGGCAGCCCGGAACCCGCGCTGTCGCTGGCCTGGGCGGACGGGCGCTGGGCGGTCGGCAGTCGCGGCGCGGTGCATTACCCCGCGCCCGGTGGCTGGCATCGCGATGCATTGCCTGCACCGGCCGGCGATCCGCCGGTCAACCGTTTGGTCCATGCGCACGGCCGCCTGTGGGCGGCGACCGCGGCCGGCCTGTACGTGCAGGCGGGCGACGCCTTCGCGCCGGCCGGATTCCCGGGCCTGCACGGCGTGCCGGTCGACCTGCTGCTGGCCGACGACGACGGCAACCTCTGGGCCGGCGGCGATGTCGGCCTGGCGCGCATCCGCCGCGATGGCCTGGCGGAGTTCGTGCCGTCCGACGGGCCAGGCGGCATCCCCGGGCTGCGCGTCGGGCTGGAAGACCGCGAGGGCAACCTCTGGCTGGGCAGCCAGTGGGAGGGCCTCACCCGCCTGCGCGATGGCTGGACCCGCCGCTACGGCAAGGCCGAGGGCCTGCCCGACCCCATCGTGTGGTCGGTGGCCCCCGACCCGGACGGCCGCCGCATCTGGGTGGGCATGAACGACGGCGTCAGCGTGTTCGAGGACGGGCGCTTCACCACGGTGGCGACCGGCGATGCCCTGCCCCACCCGCAGGGCTACAACCTGCTGGCCGAAGCCGATCGCCTGTGGATCGGTACGCGCCGCGGTCTGGCAATGATCGACCACGCGGGGCCCGACGCCGGCACCGTCCGCCAACCGGACTGGGCGGGTGCATTGGACGGCCGGCAGGTCAACGGTCTGGTGCGCGATGCGCAGGGGCACCTGTGGATCGCCACCGGCGACGGCCTGTTCGAACACGACGGCCGCAGCTAGCGGCAATGGACGGCCGCGGACGGTCTCGACGATGCCCGCGTGCGCTTCGTCCTGCCCGATGGTCCGCGCGGCCTGCTGGTCGGCAGCCAGACCGGCGTGTTCGCATTCGACGGCGCGCGCTTCACGCGTCGCAGCGGCCTTACCGACGGCCTCGACATCACGGCCATGCAGCGCCTGTCCGATGGCCGGCTGGTGGTCGGCGCGCTGTCGGAAGCGGTGTACTTCGAACACGACGGCCGTTGGCACCTGCTGGGCGCCGACGAGGGCATGCCATCGAACTCGCCTTTCGCGCTGGTCGAGCACGACGGCTACCTGTGGGTGCCGGGCATCCGGGGCATCGCACGCGTACCGGTGGAAGACCTGGCGGCATTGGCGGAGGGTCGCATCACGCACGTCCGCGGGCAGATGGTGCTCAACGAGCGTGGCGACCCGATGGCCGGGCAACAGGGCTACTGCTGCAACGGTGCTGGCACGTCGAAGGGGTTCCTGCGCGACGACACGCTGTGGCTGCCGACGCGCGACGGCGTGGTGGCGTTCGACACCGCTGCCATCCGGCCCAACACCGTCGCGCCGCCGGTCGCCATCGAGCGCGTCATGGCGCAGGGCCAGTGGCAGGCGGCGCACGCGTTGGCTGACGGCGAGCTGCCGGCCGCGGCGCGCGACCTCACGTTCGACTTCACCGTGCTGAGCTTCCAGGACCCGCGCAGCAACAGCGTCGAGTACCGCCTGGTCGGATACGACGCGGACTGGCAACCGGCCGCACTGACCAACCGCAGCGCGCGCTACACCAACCTGCCGCCGGGCGATTATGTGTTCGAGGTGCGCGGCCGCAACAACACCGGCATGGCGAGCGATGCACCGGCACGGCTGGCGTTCTCGATCCGGCCGCTGCTGCACGAGACGCGCGCGTTCGCGATCACGCTGGCAGTGCTCGCGCTCGCGCTGCTGGCGCTGGGCCTGCATTACCTGCAGGGCCGCCACCGCCGCCAACGGCTGGCGCTGGAAGCGGTCGTGCAACAGCGCACCGAAGCCCTGGCCGCGGCCAACGACCGCCTGCGCGAAGCCAGCCAGACCGACCCCCTGACCGGCCTGCGCAACCGCCGCTACATGGCCAGCCAGATTCCCGCCGACCTGTCGTACTACGACCGCCAGATCCGCAAGGGCCCCGAGCAGGGCAAGGTGATGGTGTTCGCGCTGGTCGACATCGACCACTTCAAGGCGATCAACGATACCCATGGCCATCGCGCCGGCGACCTGGTGCTGCAGCAGTTCGCGCACATCCTGCGCGGGCTGGTGCGCAGCGGCGATTACGTGGTGCGCTGGGGCGGCGAGGAGTTCCTGCTGGTGTTCCGGCCGATGCCGGCCGCGCAGGTGGCGCTGATGGGCGAGCGCGTGCGCGCCGCGGTCGCCTCGCATGCCTTCGACCTGGGCAATGGCCAGAGCCAGCACCTGACGTGTTCGATCGGCCTGGCCGAGTACCCGCTGTTCGCGGGTCGGCACGACGCCGCGGGCTGGGAAACGCTCGTGGAACTGGCCGACCAAGCGCTGTACTTCGTCAAGACCCGCGGCCGCGACGGTTGGGCCGCGTTCCGCCCCACCGCCACCACGCCGACCGACGACCTGCTGCGCGCGATGCAGGCCGGGCCGGAAGTGCTGCTGGCCGACGGGCGGCTGTCGATGGTGGGCTCGGAATCGGTATACGCGGACACGGGTGAAACCACCGCCTGATGCGCGGTGCGTTCCGCCACCGGTCGCCCCGCTCAGTGCGCGGGGCTGGCGGTGTCGTGGATCGGGTTCCGGGGGTGTTGCGACGCTTCCCTTTGGAGGGCGGCCGCCGCAGGCAACGCGACGTCATGGCCGGCAACCGCGAGCGCCCGATCCGATTGCTCGACAGGTGTCTGGCGCGCGTCTTCGACGGTAAACGCGATGCGCCGCGCCGCCGGATCACGGGCATCGCCCTGGATAACGAAGGCGTGGTGTCGGGTCCCGATGACGATGTGGTCCGCGCGGGCGATGCCGGTGTCGTTGCCGCTGGTGGACCTGCCCGGGTACAGCGACTGGTGTTCGCGACGGTTGTCCACGCACGCGGCCAGCGCGTAGCGGCAGAAGCGCTCACGTTCGTGGTCGTCCCCGAACCGGATCGCACCTTCGCGCTCCCGCTCGAGGATGTGCCCACGGATCTGCTGGAGCAGGTCGTGGTGCGGGTGGTCGGGACGGTCGGGGGTGGCAGCGCTCGGTTGCGGGCGGGTCGCTGACGCCTCGCGTTTTTCGGCCGCATCGCCAAGGGATGTCCCCGCCGACGCCGCGCGCGACACGGTCTGCAAGGGCTCGGAAAACACCGGGCCGGCCGCGAGCGACGGCAGGTGGCGGTACTCGAACTGTCCCGCCAGCACCGAGTCCATCGGCTCCGCATTCCGGCACAGGTCGACGACCGTGCAGTTGGCGAGTTCGGTGCGGGTATCGCGCAGACCATCGCGATCCAGCCCCGGCACCGCGGTAACACCGCGCGCCTGGTAGACGGTGTACTGCGCAGGATCGTCGGGCAGGTCGCGGTACTCGAACACCGGCTGGTCGCGCAGCCCATTGAGGTAATCGACCATGCGGTTGTGGGCCATCGACTCCAACCCGGCCGCGGCCGCGCCCCCGCCGATATTGGAATGGCCACCGGGCATCAGCACGCTGGCGAAGCGGCGGTCCTGCGACAGGCCGGGCTCGACGATGGTCTGGTGCGGGAACGACGTCCGGCGCTCGTGCGCCGCCGCGATCGACAAAGCACTGACGACGCTCGGCGGGACACGCGCGTCATAGCCCTTCGGCATGTTGGTTGCGACGGGGTCGAGCAACGCGAGGGCCTGCGCGGTCTGGCCCGGTGGCACGAGGGATGGGCGGTCGCTGCTTACCGTCAGGTTGCCGTTTGCGTCGTGGCCGAAACGGAGATCTTCCGGATGCAGGATTCCGTGTTCGTCGACGAGCCGGGCCAGTCCAGCTGCCAAGACGGCACCGCGGCTGTAACCCACTTCGGCAACGCGGACTTGTGCGTCCGGGTCGTGCTCCTTCCACCGTCGCGTTTGCCGTGCAAGCTCTACATAGGCCTCCGCAATTTTCTCGTCCCACGAGTAAGGGCGCCATTGGTCGATAAGGCGAGGGACGAGTCGCGACTGCGTTCCGATTCCTTCGACGTAGTGGCCGCCCATCCGCTGGCTCCCATCCAAGCTCAGCTCGTACACCTGCTCTCTCAGGTGGCCAATATTGGTGGGACGCTGATCGTCGTTCTCCGCGTTCTGCCCGGTGCCGTCGAACATCGCAAAGAACAAGTACTCGTGGGCACTCTCGGCCCTTTGTATGACGGGCACGCGCTGCAAAGACTGCAAATCGCGCGCCCGCCGATCCATTGCAACCTCGTCCGATGTAACCGGACGCGATTCTCCATCCCTGAAGAATTCGCCCATGACTACACTCCTTGTCGTCAGTAGGTATACGTCTCGACCAGCACAACTTCATCCCGCGCGTCGCTGTACGGGTTGCCCGGAATCTGAAAGTCCTTGGTCGGGATAAACGCCCGCATATAGACCCGAATCGTCCGGTCGTTGATCTCGAGGATGATCGACGGCTCATGCCGGTATTCGCCGTTCGCCATGTCGGCCACTTCATCCCGCGGCACGTTGTGGCGCACGCGCTCGTCCTTGAATATCTCGCCGAAGTCGATCTCCGCCTCGTGCGTCTGACCGTCCTTCGAGCGCCAGGAGACTTTCGCCGGCGCCGGGAAGTTGCGGATCATCCCGTGGATGCCGCTCCAGCTGCGTTGGTAGTCCGGGCCGTAACTGGCGGACGACCGCTTCAGCTCGTCGTCGTCCTGGTCGATCTGCAGTTGCCCCGCATACACCACCCTCGCCCCGTACGTGTCGTAGGTGAAGACGCTGAACTTGTGGCTGTCGAACCGCAGCGGCCACTCCTTGACCGGCTGGCGATCGGTCACGGTCTTGCCGGAAGCGTTGGTCATCGATGCCCCGTCGAGTAGCGGTGAGGAATGGGCGCAGGCCGCCAGCGCCAGACTGGTGGCGGCGGTCAAGGTGCGAAGGGGTTTGTGGATCACGGGACGACCTCCTGTCGAATGCTTGGCGCGCGTCATTGCGGCCGTGGGCCCGTCCGGTCACTCGATGCGTCGTGCGCGATCGTTGCGACGGGTGGCACCGCTGAATGCGCCGCGGCGACCGAAGAATAGCGCAGCCGGTTGCGCGGGTCCGGGTCGTCGTCGCCAGGGACCGCGGACGCCCGTCGGCCAGCGACGCAGAGCACAGCAAGACTCGACAACCACCCCGGCCCTCAGAGCAGCGCCAGCACGTCATCCAGCAAGGCCGCGGCCGTGACCTCCGCACCGGCACCGGGGCCCTGGATCACCAGCGGCTGGTTTCGGTAGCGGTCCGACCAGATCGCGACCCGGTTGTCGATGCCGCTGCCGCCGGCCAGCGGGTCGTCGGCGGGCAACGACTCCAGGCCGACCTGCGCGTGGCCGGCCTCCAGGCGCGCGACGAAGCGCAATCGCTCACCACGCTTCCACGCTTGGGCGAACTGCGCGCGCAACGGGCCATCCAGCATCGGCAACGCGCCATCGACGTGTTCGACCGGCAGCCCGGCCAGCGCCGAGGGGACCAGCGACTGCACGGCAACCGCGTCCGCTTCCAGTTCGAAGCCGGCGGTGCGCGCCAAGATAAGCAGCTTGCGGCGCAAGTCCTCGCCGGACAGATCATCGCGCGGGTCGGGCTCGGTGTAGCCGGCCGCACGTGCATCGCGAAGGAAGCCGGAAAACGGGCGCAGTCCGTCGTAGTGGTTGAACAGCCATGCGAGCGAACCTGACAGCACGCCGGCAATGGCGTGGATCCGGTCGCCACCGGCGCGAAGCGCACGGAGCGTACGCAGCAAAGGCAGGCCGGCACCGACGGTGGCGCTGTCGCCGTAGCGCGTGCGTCCTTCTTCGCAGGCGGCGTGGATTTCGCGCCAGCGCTGGAGCGCTGTACCCTGCCCCAGCTTGCAGGCGGTGACGACGTGGATGCCCTGCGCCAGCCACTCGGCGTGGCGTGCGGCGACGGCGTCGCTGGCGGTGGCGTCGATGACGATGCGGGCTCCGACATCGCCGGTGGCGGTGAGCGCGCGCGCGATGGAGTCGAGGTCGCTGGGCGTCACGGTCCAGCCTTCGTTCGCGTGCGGGAGAAGGTGCTCGAAAGGCGTGTGCAGGACTGGGGCCGGGGGCGGATAGCGACGCTCTTCGGCAGGTGGAGGTTCGGTTCTCGGGCTGACGGACACCAGCGGCGACTCACTTGTCCCGCTTCGGCGAACCCTCTCCCCAACCCCTCTCCCGAAGGGAGAGGGGCGTAACAGCGTCGCGACTTTCGAGTTCGTTACATAGGCCAGTGTGAGCTCGCGGGCCAGGCCGTCTTGCTGCAGCAATTGCAGGCGCTGGAGGAACGCCACGCCGACGTTCCCCACGCCCAGCAAAGCAATACGCGGTGGCACTCGCGGTTGCGAGGCTGGCCGTGCCCGGACGCGCTCGACCCCCCCAGTCATTTCGACACCTTGCACGCAGCGCACGTAACCGCATGCGCGCGCTCCAGCGCGGCGGTAATGTCGGCCACCAGGTCGTCCTCGTGCTCGATGCCGACCGACAGGCGCAGCAGGCCGTCGCCGATGCCGGCGTGGGCGCGGGCCTCGGGCGACATCGCGGCATGGGTCATGGTGGCGGGATGGGCGACGAGGCTTTCGACGCCGCCGAGGGACTCGGCCAGGGTGAAGCACTGCAGCCCATCAAGGAACGCGCGCACCGACGGCTCGCCGCCGGCCAGCTCGACGCTGAGCATCGCGCCGAAACCGCGCTGCTGTCGGGCCGCGACGGCGTGCCCCGGGTGCGCGACAAGACCCGGGTAATGCAGCGCGCGCACCGCGGCGTGCCCGTCGATGCATGCGACCAGTGCCTGCGTGTTGGCCTGGTGCACGCGCAGACGCGCGTCCAGGGTGCGCAGGCCGCGCAGGGTCAGGAAGCTGTCGAACGGTGCGCCGGTGATGCCCAGGCAGTTGGCCCACCACGCCAGCGTGTCGTGTAACGCAGCGTCGCGCGCGACGACGGCACCGCCCACCACGTCACTGTGGCCGTTGATGTACTTGGTCGTGGAGTGCACGATCACGTCGGCGCCGAACTCGAACGGGCGCTGCAGTGCCGGTGACAGGAAGGTGTTGTCGACCACGGCGAGTGCGCCGGCCGCGTGGGCGGCTTCGATCACGAAGCGCAGGTCGGTGATGCGCAGCAGCGGGTTGGACGGGGTTTCGATCCACACGACTGCCGGTCGCGCGTCCAGTGCGGCCGTGAGCGCGCGCGGATCGGTGAGGTCGGTGGTAACGAGTTCGAACGCGCCCTTCCCCGCCAGTGCATTGAACAACCGCCAACTGCCGCCGTACCCGTCGTGCGGCACCACCAGGCGGTCGCCGGGCTTGAGCAGGGCGTGCAGCACCAGCGCAACCGCAGCCATGCCGGTCGAGGTGACCACGCCGCCGACCCCGCCCTCGAGTTCCGCCAGCGCCTCGCCCAGCAGGTCCCGCGTGGGGTTGCCGCTGCGAGTGTAGTCGTAGCGGCGCTTTCGGTCGAAGCCTTCGAAACTGAAATTCGACGACAGCACCAGCGGTGGCGTGACCGCGCCGAAGGCCGGGTCACGGTCGATGCCGGCGCGGACCGCCGTGGTGGCCGCGTTGAAGCCGTGCGAGGCGCTCATGCCGCCACCTCGCGACACACGCTATCGGCACCGATGCCCTGCAGCGCGTCTTCGAGCAGGGCCGCGATTGCCGCGTGCTCCTTGAGGAAAGCGTCGTGGCCGTAACGCGAGCGCAGCACGTGCAGGCGGGTTTCGCCGCGCAGGCGCTCCACCAGCTCGTACGCCTGCACCACCGGCACCAGACGGTCATCGGCCACCGCCACCACGGTTGTCGGCACCGTGATCCGTTCGGGATCGACCGCCTGCAGGTCGATCGACTCCGACAACCGCAGGAACGCGGTCACCGGCGTGCGCCCCACGTAGCGGTCGGCGCAGTGGTCGAGGTAATCCTCGGCATCCACCCGGACGCGGCCGTCGGTGACGACCGCCTCGCCGAAGCGCCCATCGAACTCCTCGGGGGTGCGATAGCTCAGTACCGCCAGTTGCCGTGCCAGCGCCAACCCGTGCGCGTCGTCACACTGCAGTGCGCCCAGCGCCACCGCGCGGCGTTGCAGCGCGCGCCACGCGCTAGCATAGGGGTGCGCGCGGTGCACGCCGCTGATGGCCACCAGTTGCCGCAGCCGCGACCCATGGCGGGCGGCGAACTGCAGGCCCACCTGTGCGCCGTACGAACATCCGACGAACGCCTCCAGCGTGTCGATGCCCAGTGCATCGAGCAGCGCGGCGATCGCGTCGGCCTGGTCGGCGGGGTCCAGCGGGACGTCCAGCGCCCCATCGCTGCCCAGCCAGTCGATGGCCAGCACCTGCACCTGGCGGGTATCGATCGCGCATCCGGGCCCCACTTGCGAATGCCACCAGCCGGTCGCGTGGCGGTCGGCCGAGATCCCGCCGGCGACGAACACCACCGGCGCGTCCGGGGTGCCGACACGAGCATGGCGCACGTGGACGATGCGGGTGCCGGCATGCTTCAGGCGCAGCAGCAGGTCGATACCGCCGTCGCGCCCAGCGTCGGCAGCGTCGACGTGTGTCGCAATGGACGTGGGCGCGTCGTCGCAAGCGACGGCACCGGTCGGGGAAGAATGAAACGGGCGGGCGGTCAGGCTCATGGCGGTCATCCGGGAAGCGACGGGGCCACCGAGCGGACGACAACACACGCACGGACCCGGGGTCCGGCGGTATCGCGGCCATCTTCCGATGGCCCACGCGTGCGCGGGCCATCGCAGGAATTGGCACCTGGCGCGGCTGTGCGCTGCGCTGGTTGCCCCGGCTTCAAAGGGCCTGTCCCTCTGCCGGTCTCGATGGATGCGGCGCAGTCTGCAACGGGTTTTTGCGACTGTCAATCGCTTCATCCGCATAAAGCGATATTACTTCTTCTCGTCAGCGGCCGATGCGCGCGGCGCCATCGCGAATACACTTTCACCATGACCCCTCGCCGCTCCCGCATCGCCGCCGTGTGCACCCTGCTGCTGGCGACCGTCGCCTGCACGGGCACCGCGCCACGTCCCGACCTTCCGGCTGCCTCCGCGACGGCTGCGACCGTGGCGGTGGCCGAGGCGTTCGTATCGGAGGCGAACGAGAACGAGGAACTCGACTCCCTGGCCACGTGGCCCACGGAAGACGGTGGCCTGTGGGTGATCGCCACCGCCAAGGCGACGCACCGGCTGAAGGTGTTCGATGGCGATACCGGCGACTTCCTGCGCGAGGTCGGCACGCGCGGCTCTGCGGCCGGCCAGTTCAACCGACCCAATGGCATCGCCGTGCACGGCGACCTGCTGTTCGTGGTGGAGCGCGACAACCGACGCGTGCAGGTCATGTCGCTGCCCGGGTTCGAGCCGGTCGGCGAGTTCGGCCACGCCGAGCTGCGCAGCCCCTACGGCCTGTGGCTGCACGAGACCGCGCCGGGCGAGCTCGAGGTGTTCGTCACCGACAGCTTCATGCTGGGCGAGCGCTTCGACGTGGTGCCGCCGCTGGACCAGCTGGACGAGCGCGTGCGGCGCTACCGGGTGACGGTCGATGGCACCGGTGGCCTGCTAGCACGCGACGGCGGAAGCTTTGGCAGCACGCGCCCGGACACGGCGCTGCGCATGGTCGAGTCGATCGCAGGGGATGCCGCGGCCGGGCGCCTGCTGATCGCCGACGAAGACCGGCGTCACCGCTCCACGCTCTACGAGTACCGCCTCGACGGCCGCGCCACCGGGCGCCGCGTCCCCGACACCAGCTTCGGCGCCGAGGCCGAAGGCATCGCACTGTGGAGCTGCCCGGGTGGCGGCGGTTACTGGGTGGCGGTCGACCAGTTGATGCCGCTGGCCGAGTTCCACCTCTTCCGCCGCGACGCGCTCACGCCGGTGGGCAGCTTCCGCGGCGGCACGGTGTCCTACACCGACGGCATCGCGCTGCACGCGGCGCCCACCCGCGCCTTTCCCGGCGGTGCGCTGTATGCAGTGCACGCCGACCGCGCGGTTGCGGCGTTCGACCTGCGCGAAGTCGTCAATGCGCTTCGCCTCGACCAGGGCTGCGTGGACTGACGCCGTGGACGCGCGTCCGGCCCAGCTCGCCTGCCTTGCATTCGCGCTGGGCTTCGCCTGCGCAGTGCCGGCGCACGCGGCCAAGATCTACCGCTGGACCGACGACGCGGGCGTTACCCAGTACGGCGACCAGCCGCCGATGGCGGAGGCCGTACCGGTCACGGTGATCCCGGTGGAGTTCGAGCCCGGCGCCATCGCGCAGCTGCGCGTGGAGAACCAGGGCAGCCGCTACCTGGCGTGGGCGGACAACCGCCTGCCTGGCCCCATCGAAGTGCAGCTGCACTTCCAGGCGCAGGACAACATCGCCGGACGCCCGGCATTGCCGACGCGCACCCTGCTCGCCCCACGCTCCAGCGTCGTGGTCGCGCAACTGGCCGCGAGCGACCCCACGCGCAGCGGCCGTTTCGAACTGCGCATGGACAGCGTGCCGGGTGACCCGACTGCGCGTCCGCGCGACGTCGAGTACCGCCTGCCGCTGGAGCAGTACCGCATCCGCATCGACCAGGGCTACGGCGGCGGGTTCAGCCACGACGACCCGGCCAACCGCTACGCGATCGACTTCGCCGCCGACGAAGGCACCGCGGTGCTGGCCGCGCGCGAGGGCGTGGTGATGCAGGTGGAATCCGATTTCCAGCGCGCCGGGCTGGACCGCGAGGCCTACGGCGGCCGCGCCAACTTCGTGCGCATCCTGCACGACGACGGCTCGATGGCGCTGTACGCGCACCTGCAGCCCGAAGGCGCCTACGTGCGTGTTGGCCAGCGCGTGCGCACCGGCCAGCAGATCGGCCTGTCGGGCAACACCGGCTTCACCACCGGCCCGCACCTGCACTTCGCCGTGCAGGTCAACCGCGGCATGCGGCTGGAGTCGATCCCGTTTCGCATGAATGGCCCGACCGGGCCGCTGCGGATCGACGACGGGCGCTAGGCGCCGTAAGTCCCTGTAGGAGCGGCTTCAGCCGCGATCAAATGCCGGGGTCCCGTGTAGGCGCGACGTGCGTCGCGACCCTGCAATGACGTGCCAGCGCCCGTCGCGACTCACGTCGCTCCTACAGCTCCGTGGAGATCCGATCGCGGCTGAAGCCGCTCCTACAGGGAATAGTTACGCCGCTTCGGCGAGCTGCTCTTCCGCCAGCGCGCGCCACTGCGGCAGCTTGTCGAGCATGCCGACCGAGCGCAGGTAGGCCTCGTCGACCTCGGTGCCGCCGACCAGGGCCGACGCCACGTGCACCGCGCCCGCGACCCAGAAGCCGGACATGCGCATGCGGCCCGGCTGGTGGTGGCTGGCGACGGCCTCGACGATCGGCATCGGCAGGCCCCACAGGCCCAGCAGGTAGGCGCCGGCCTCGGCGTAGTGCGGGCCCTGGCCGTCGCCTGCGGCGGCTTCCTCGGCCTCGCGGCCGGGGATGCGCACGTCGGGCAGCAACATGCCGACCTCGGCCAGCAGGCCGGCGGTGGCGGCCAGTTCGGCGCTCGGTCCACCCAGCAGGCGGGCGGCGAGGCGCGAGGTGCGCAGTGCACGGTCCTGCATCGCGTCGCGGTCGATGCCGTTGGCCGGTCCGGTGCCGTTGTAGGCCTCGGCGGCCAGCACCAGGCGCTGGATGGTCGTCAGGCCCAGACGGGTCACGGCGGTGCGCATGTCCGTGACCACGCGACCGGCCGAGAAGTAGGCGGAGTTGCACAGGCGCAGCACCTTGGCGGCAATCGCCGGGTCCTGCGACAGCACTTCGGCGACATCGGCGGTGGTGGTGTCCGCGTCCCGCAGCAGCTGGGTCAGTTCGATATAGAGCTGCGGCGGCGGCGGCAGCGAGCCGATCTTGCCGATGGCTTCCTTCAGCGATTCGTTGTCGAGCAGTTCGCGCAGCTCGATCACGCTCTCGACCGCCTCGATCAATTCGCCCGCGTCCATCGGCTTGCGCAGCAGGCGGTGGGCGCTCTCCAGCACCTGCTCGACGCCGGCACCGTCGCCTTCGTCCAGCAGCAGGATGCGCACGGCCTCCGGGTAGCGGGCGCGGACCTGTGCCAGCAACTGGGGACCGGATTCGTCCGCCAGTTCGCGCTCGGCGACTACGGCGTCAGGCGCACGGTCGCCCGGCAGCGCCATCACGGCACCCGCATCGGCCACCCACAGCACGTCCCAGTCCAGCCCGAAATCCGCCAGCGCCTGCTCGAACTCGGCGGCGCGCGCGCCCTTTTCACCCACGATCACAATGAACACGACAGCTCCTCGGTCCCGACCTGAATGGGTAACGGCCGGCTGGCCGGTTCCCTGAAGGGGCCGGGCGTGATGGCCATCGCACTTCCACCGTCGGCGCCGTTGGCGCAACCCGAGCGAGCGGGCGCACTTCTCGACGCCGCGTGGACCGCCCCGGACTGCAGGCCCTGCCGCTCTCGACGCGACGCCCTCCGTCGGTACCGGGCGACCGTCCCGCCCCCGGCCGCCGGTATACTGCCCGGCTTCCTCAAGCCCGCCCGGACGCGCATCGCGCGTCATCGCCATGTCCGACGTATCCCAGCAGGCGCTGCGCCGCCGCACCTTCGCCATCATTTCCCACCCCGACGCGGGCAAGACCACGCTGACGGAGAAGCTGTTGCTGTTCGGCGGCGCGATCCAGATGGCCGGCAGCGTCAAGGGCCGCAAGGCCGCGCGCCATGCGACGTCCGACTGGATGGCACTGGAGAAGGAGCGCGGCATCTCGGTGACGTCCTCGGTGATGCAGTTCCCGTACGAGGGGCGCATCGTCAACCTGCTCGACACCCCCGGCCACGCCGACTTCGGCGAGGACACCTACCGCGTGCTGACCGCGGTGGACTCGGCGCTGATGGTGATCGACGTGGCCAAGGGCGTGGAGGAGCGCACGATCAAGCTGATGGAGGTCTGCCGCCTGCGCGACACACCGATCATGAGCTTCATCAACAAGCTGGACCGCGAGGGCAAGGACCCGATCGAGCTGCTGGACGAGGTCGAGTCGGTGCTGGGCATCCAGTGCGCACCGATCACCTGGCCGATCGGCATGGGGCAGCGCTTGAAGGGCGTGGTCCACCTGATCACCGGAGAGGTGCACCTGTACGAGCAGGGCCGCAACTTCACCCGCCAGGATTCGACCATCTTCCCGTCCATCGACGACCCCGGCCTGGCCGCGCGGATCGGCGAGCAGGCACTGGCCGAGCTGCGCGACGAGCTGGAGCTGGTGCAGGGCGCGAGCCACCCGTTCGACAAGGACGCCTACCTGCGCGGCGAGCAGACGCCGGTGTTCTTCGGCTCGGCCGTCAACAACTTCGGCGTGCAGCTGCTGCTGGACTTCTTCGTCGAGCATGCCCCCCCGCCGCGTCCGCGCGAGACCACCACGCGCGAGGTCGCGGCGACCGAGGACAAGCTCACCGGCTTCGTGTTCAAGATCCAGGCGAACATGGACCCGCAGCACCGCGACCGCGTGGCGTTCATGCGGATCTGCTCGGGCAAGTTCGAGGCGGGCATGAAGGCCTTCCACGTGCGCAGCGGCAAGGACATGAAGCTGGCCAACGCGCTGACCTTCATGGCGTCGGACCGCGAGATCGCCGAGACCGCGTACTCGGGCGACGTCATCGGCATCCACAACCACGGCACGATCTCCATCGGCGACACCTTCACCGAGGGCGAGAAGCTGTCGTTCACCGGCATCCCCAACTTCGCGCCGGAACTGTTCCGCCGCGCGCGGCTGCGCGACCCGCTCAAGCTCAAGCAGCTGCAGAAGGGCCTGGCGCAGCTGAGCGAGGAAGGCGCGACCCAGTTCTTCAAGCCGTTGATGAGCAACGACCTGATCCTGGGCGCGGTCGGCGTGCTGCAGTTCGACGTGGTGGCCTACCGCTTGAAGGACGAGTACGGCGTCGACGCGACGTTCGAGCAGGTGTCGGTCGCCACGGCGCGCTGGATCCGCTGCGACAACGCGAAGAAGCTGGAGGAGTTCCGCGACAAGAACGCGATGAACCTGGCCGAGGACGCCGCCGGCCAGCTGGTCTACCTCGCCCCGACCCGCGTCAACCTGCAACTGGCACAGGAACGCGCCCCGGACGTGACGTTCCTGGCCACGCGCGAGCACGCACACGCGGTGGCGGTGGACTGAGAGATTCGCGCGACCCGACGCCTCCGGGCGGTATCCCTCAGCGCATCGCCGGCCGCGGCGGCAGCTGCGCCAGCCACTCCGGCTCGGGCTGCTCGCGGTCGTAGTACTCGAAGATCAGGTGGATGCGGTCGGTATCGCCCGCGTTTTCCACCGCGTGTACCGCCATGTTGCTGACTTCCACGGCTTCGCCCTCCGGGAAGTGGTAGCCCACGCCATCGACGAAGAACGTCACCTTGTCGTTGGTCACCAGCGGCACGTGGATCTTGTGGGGCCACTTCGCGGCGGGATTGGCGTCCCGGTGCGGCTTGATGACGCCCCCGGGCGCCATGCGCGCCAGCATGACGCGGGGAAAGGCGGCGTCCTTGTAGCCGTAATCACGCACCGCCTGCGCCAGCACCGGCTCGAGCAGTCCTTTCCAGTCCCCCCAGAGCGGGCGGTCGTAGGAATCGCGCCAGTCCTGGAAGTTACTGACGAAGCGGAACACGATGTGGCGCGTACGGTCGAGGGCCTCGAACCGGTTGGGCTTGTCGGCGTTCTCGGCATCCCAGCGCGCCTCGTCGATGCGCAGCACCGCCTGGCGAAGCGCGGCGATATCGACCGGGCCAAGGCGGCGGATCGATTCGGTCTTGCGGGGATTGGCGTACATGTCAGAACTCGTATCCGAACAGTTCCAGGTCGCGTTGGTACCGGCGCGCGACCTCATCGCGGGAGCGCGCGTCATAGTAGTCCCGGTACCCGCCGCGGCGCGAACTGTTGACCTGGCCCAGCGTTGCCGTCGGGATGCCGATCCGGGCACAGATCGCGTCGTAGGACGCCTGCATGTCCTCCACGCGCCCGACCATCTCCGACAACAGCCGGCCTTGTTCGTCGACCAGGAAGGTGTGCTGGGGCTGAAACAGGATGTGCTGCTCGGGTGGCTGGACGAACAGCAGGTGGTGCATCACCGCCTGCGGGTTGGCCAGGAAGGCGCCGTTGGCCCGCGTCATGAAGGCGCAGTACGAGACGAAGCGATCGAACGGATTGCGCACGAAGGCGAACTTGAAATAGTCGCCGAAGGCCTCTTCGCCGAGAAAGGGGCGCACCTGCTGCAGCGAGATGTGGCCATGGCTGATCCGGGCCAGCTCCTCGAACGGGAACCGCTTGTTGACGAACAGGCCGACCTGTTCGAGATCCGCCTCGCTCATGTGCTCCCGCAGGGCCTGGCGCACCGAGTGGGTACCCGTCTTGGGGATGGCGGCGAAGACGAAGCGGTGTTCGTGGGAAATGATCATGCGGTGCCGACAGCGATTGGAATCGGACGATCATACGGGCCCCGCCCGTTCGCCTGCGTACGGTAGGATCGGGCCATGCAGCCCCCCGTTCCGCATGACCACCACTCCGGCCCCGCCGCGTCACGTGCAACGGCGGGTCGCGGGCCGGAATCCCATCATGTCCGCGAGGAGCTCGCCAACGCGCTGACCCACGGCTTGGGCGCAGCGGCGGCACTGGCCGGTGGCGCGGTGCTGGTGACGCTGGCGGCATTGAACGGGGATGGCTGGAAACTGGCGGGCGCGATCGTGTTCGGTCTATGCCTGCTGCTGCTGTACCTGGCATCGACGCTGTACCACGCCGTGCAGCACCCGGTGCTCAAGGGCCGGCTGAAAGTGTTCGACCACTGCGCGATCTACCTGTTGATCGCGGGCACCTATACGCCGTTCACGCTCATCGGCCTGCGCGGACCCTGGGGCTGGGGCCTGTTCGCGGCGATCTGGACGCTGGCGCTGGCCGGGGTCGTGTTCAAGCTGTTCTTCACCGGCCGCTTCCGGGGCCTGTCGACCGCCATCTATATCGCAATGGGCTGGCTGGTGCTGGTGGCGATCAAACCCCTGCTGGCGGCGCTGGATGCATGGACGTTCGGCTGGCTGCTGGCCGGCGGCGTCTGCTACACGCTGGGCACGGTCTTCTACCACCGGCCTTCGTTGCCTTACTCGCATGCGATCTGGCACCTGTTCGTGGTCGCCGGCAGCGTGTGCCACTACGTGTCGGTACTGGCGCAGATCCATCCGGCGGCCTGAGTGCGGCGTCGCGCTGGATTCAAGCGGCTGTTCACCCCGGCTTGACCCGGCCGTCGGGATGGTGGGCCTTCCGCAACCCGCAGGAGGAGACCCACGTGCGTACCCCGATGATGGCCATCTCGACCCTTGCACTGGCGCTGGCATTGTCCGCGTGCCGCGACCATTCCGACCTGACACCGGCCAGCGATGCGACGCCGGCGGCAACCGAGCCCACGACCGACGCCACGCCGCCGGCAGAGGACGCGCTGACGATGGCGACCTACACCTGCGATGGCGACCATCGCGTCAGCGTCGACGGCGACACCGCGCAGGTCATGCTGGCCGACGGACGCACCGTCGAGCTCTCGCGCAGCTCCGGCGCGTCCACCGCGACGTTTGCGGGCGAAGCGATCGAGTTCACCGGCGACGCCGAAGGCGGCACGCTGGTACGGGATGAAGGCGGCAGCTTCACGTGCCAAGCCGGCTGACTGGCTCGGGGCGATCGAACGCAGTCGGGGCACTTGAATGACCTCAACGTCGCCGCAGGAGCGCCCGACCGGAACACGCACCGGTCCGGCGCTCCATTTCCAGCGCGTGGGGGCATCAATTCGCGCGCATCCGGTATTGACCGCATTGACCGCCGCGCTGGCCACACTGCTGGCGCTCATCCTGTTGTGGGACTGGAACTGGTTCCGCGGCCCCGTTGAGCGCCAGGTCGAAGCCCGTACCGGGCGCAGTTTCGACATCGGTGGAGACCTGGACGTCGACCTCGGCCGGATCACCACGATCCGCGCGGCCGACCTCACGCTGGGGAACGTGGCGTGGTCGAAGCGCGACGCAATGGCCTCCGCCGACCTGCTGCAGTTCACGGTCGACGTCCCTGCCCTGTTCACCGGCAACGTGCGCCTGCCCGAACTCAGGCTCAGCTCACCCGAGGTGTGGTTCGAGGCGGGCGAGGAACCAGGCGGAAACTGGACGTTCGGCGACGGCGATGGGCCGGGCCCGCATCTGGGCGACATCTGGATCGAAGACGGGCGCCTGCATTTCCAGGATGCCGCCAACGACACCCGTATCGACGTGGCGGTCGTCAGCCGACGTTCGCGTCGCGGCGGAAACGCACCGGTCGGCATCGCCGGTGACGGCATCTGGAAGGGCGAGCCGTTCGACATACAGGGCGTCACCGAGTCGCCGCTGGAGCTGCGCGACAGCGAGCGGCCGTACCGCGTCGACCTGCAGGCCGAAGCCGGCCCGACACGTGCCCACGCGCGCGGCGCGCTGGTCAATCCGTTCCGCTTCCGCGACTTCGACCTGAAGCTCGAGCTGGCCGGCCGCGACCTCGCCGATCTGTACCCGCTGATCGGCATCGCCACGCCCAACACACCGCCCTACACGCTCGACGGACGCCTGCAGCGCGACGGCCGGGTGTGGACCTACAAGGACCTGTCGGGCCAGGTCGGCGACAGCGACCTGGCCGGCACTGCCAGTGTCGATACGTCAGGGGAGCGCCCGTTCCTGCGTGCGGACCTGCGCTCGCAGCACCTCGATTTCGACGATCTGGCCGGGTTCGTCGGTGGCGCGCCGAAATCGGGGGCCGGCGAGACCGGAAACTCGGAACTGACAGCAGCCAACCGGGACACGCGGGCGCGCGGCAGGGTCCTACCGGATACGCCCTACGAGCTCGACAAGCTGCGCGCCATGGATGCGGACGTGCGCCTGCGCGCCGCCACGCTTGAGGCACCCGGTTGGCCCCTGGAGGACATGGACGCGCACCTGTTCCTGGGAGGCGGGCAGCTGCGATTGGATCCGCTCAATTTCGGCGTGGCCGACGGCGATATCCGGTCCACCATCCAGATGGATGCACGCGAGGACACCATCCGCACTCGCGCCGACATCAACGCGCGCGGGCTGACTCTGGCCAAGTTGCTGCCCACGGTCGAGCTGGCCCGCGATGCGGTCGGCAAGGTCGGCGGTCGCGTGACGCTGGCGGGCCAAGGCAATTCCGTCGCCGGCATGCTCGGGACCAGCAGTGGCGACGTCGCCATCGGCATGGGCCCGGGGCGCATCAGCAACCTGCTGATGGAATTCGCCGGGCTCGACCTGGCGGAAATCATCAAGTTCAAGATGACCGATGACCGGCAGATCCCCGTGCGCTGCGCCTTCGGGGACTTCGGCGTCAAGAATGGCGTGATGCAGGCACGTGCGCTGGCGTTCGACACCACCGACACGATCCTTGTGGGCTCCGGCACGATCAGCCTGCGCAACGAGCGCCTGGACCTGCTCATCCGGCCCCGCCCGAAGGATCGCAGCCTGCTGTCGTTGCGCTCGCCGCTGGTGGTGACCGGGAGCTTCGCCGACCCCGACATCCGTCCCGACTTCAAACGGCTCGGGTTGCGCGGTGCGATCGCGTTAACGCTGGCCAGCGTCGCGCCGCCCGCCGGCCTGCTGGCCACGCTGGAACTGGGGCCGGGCGAAAACGCGGCGTGCGGTGGCCAGTACGCGGAGTGAAACGGGCCGTGCGGCTCAGCTCGCGATATAGCGCTGCAACTGGTCCAGCTCGACCTGCTGGTCTTCGATGACCGCCTTGACCAGGTCGCCGATGGAAACCACGCCGAGCACCTGTCCGTTGCTGGTTACCGGCAGGTGCCGGATGCGGCGGTCGGTGACCAGTTGCATGCAACGATCGGTGGTTTCGTCCAGCCCGATCGTCACGACGTCGGAGGTCATGATCTCGCGCACGGGCGTGGTGGCCGACGAGCGTCCCTGCAACACGATCTTCCGCGCGTAGTCGCGCTCGGACAGGATCCCGGCCAGGCGGCCATCCTGGATCACCAGCACGGCTCCGATGCATTTTTCCGCCATAAGGCGGATCGCATCGATGACCGGTGCGTCCGGACCGATCGCGAAGACTTCAGGCGCCTTCGCCTCCAGCAGCTGCCGAACGGTGCGCATGGCCGCTTCCTCCGACTGGAACCTGCCGCGAGGATACTCCTGCCGCAGGCCGCCAGACGTCGACCAGGTAAAGCGGCCGCTGCTTGGACTCCTCGTACAGGCGGCCCAGGTATTCGCCGATCAGGCCCAGGGCGATCAGCTGGATGCCGCCCAGGAACAAGATCACCGCCATCATCGTCGGCCAGCCGGCTACGGGGTCGCCCCAGAGCAGCGCCTTTGCGATGACCCAGAGCCCGTAGACGAACGCGAGCGCGGCCGTGGCAAGGCCCAGGTACGTGGCCAGACGCAAGGGCGCAGTCGAAAAGCTGGTGATGCCCTCCAACGCAAGGTTCCACAGGCGCCAGAAGTTGAACTTGCTGGCACCGGCGGCACGCGGCTCGCGGTGGTACGGGATCGAGGTGCGGTTGAAGCCGACCCACCCGAACAAGCCCTTCATGAAGCGGTGGCGTTCGCGCAGCTGCGCCAGCGCCGCCAGCGCACGAGGCGACAGCAGCCGGAAGTCGCCGGTATCGGCCGGGATCGGCGTACGCGACAGGCGGCCGATCACCCGGTAGAACGCATGCGCTGTCGCGCGCTTCAGCCAGCCCTCGCCGTCCCGCACGAGACGTGTGCCGTGAATGTCGTCGAAGCCGTCTTGCCACAGCTCGACAAACCGGGGGATCAGCTCGGGCGGGTCCTGGCCGTCGGCGTCGAGGATCAGTGCGGCGCCTTCGTCCACGCGATCCAGTCCGGCCGTCAGCGCCAGTTCCTTGCCGAAGTTGCGCGACAGCCGCAAAAGCCCGACCCGTGCGTCGCCCGCCGCCAGGCCCTGCAATACAGACCAGGTGCCATCGGTGCTGCCGTCATCGACGTAAAGCACGCGCCCGGTGACGCCTTGGGACTCGAGTCCCTCGAGCACGGCCGCGATACGCGGGTGCAGCAACGGCAGGCTGTCGCCCTCGTTGTAGGCGGCGACGACAACAGTCAGCAGGTCATGGGGCATGCCGCGCATGGTAGCGGCTCAGTCCAGCGCTTCGAGGTGCGCACGGCCGCCGATGTAGCGCATCTGCCGCTCGATGGCCCGCGTCCTGCGCTGCACGTACGGGCCCGGGTTGGCCGCGCTGTAGCGGCGGGGGCTGGGCAGCACCGCGGCCAGGCGCGCGGCCTGGCTTGCAGTGAGGCGGTCGGCGTCCCGCCCGAAGTAGCGCCGAGCCGCCGCCTGGGCGCCGTAAACCCCATCGCCGAACTCGGCCACGTTGACGTACACCTCCAGGATGCGGGTCTTGGGCCACAGCGCTTCCATCAGCAGCGTGTACCAGGCCTCGATCCCTTTGCGCACCCAGCTGCGACCGCTCCACAGGAACAGGTTCTTGGCGGTCTGCTGGCTGATCGTGCTGGCGCCGCGCGTGGAGCGGCCGCGCGCGTTGTGGGCACGCGCTTTCTCGATCGCCTCCAGGTCGAAGCCATGGTGGCGGCTGAAGTTCTGGTCTTCCGAGGCGATCACCGCCAAAGGCAGCTCGGGGGCGATCGCACCCAGGTCCCGCCATGCGTATGACATCCGGAAATCCCGATCGCCGGACCGCCACGCTTCGACCTGACGCGCGGCCATGAAGGCGCTGAAAGGTGGGTCTACCCAGCGCAGTACCAGCACCTGCAGCACGGTCGCCAGCATGACCAGCAACGGCATGGCCAGCAGCCAGCGGCCCCAGCGACGCCATCTCGATTTCCTGGCGCCCTTGGGCCCCGTCGCTTGCGTCATCTCCTTGCGCCCCCACTTACGCCACGTCGCATGCACGTTTGCATGTCCATTATCACCGCAGCCCCACCCCGAGTGCCCCATGACCGACCAAGACCCCTCCTCCCTCGACCTCGATGGCCTGACGCGCTTCCTCATTCTGGGGGCCGGGGTCCGGGGCGTCAGGGTGCATCTGCAGGACACCTGGCGGCAGATCCGCGAAAGGGAGGACTATCCGGCCGCCGCCGCCGAGCTGCTGGGTGAAGCCAGCGCCGCCGCCGCGTTGTTGACTGGGCACACCAAGGTCGACGGACGGCTGTCCCTCCAACTGCAGGCCAACGGTGCGATCCGGACGCTGTTCGCCGAATGCACCGCCGCCGGCACCCTGCGCGGCATCGTGCAACTGGGCGAGGGCGCGACGCCCACGCGGGACCTGCGCGACCTGGGGCCTGACGCAGTGCTGGCGATCACCGTCGAGAACCCGCGTCCCGGCGCGCAGGGTCAGGAGCCGCTCCGCTACCAGGGGCTGGTGTCGCTCACGTCCGACACGCTGGCGGGCGCACTGGAGGATTACTTCCAGCAGTCCGAACAGCTCCCCACCCGCCTACTGCTGGCGGCTGACGGGGACCGGGCGGCGGGACTCATGCTGCAGAAGCTCCCGGGCGACGAGGGCGACGAGGACGGTTGGCTTCGGGTGGGCGCGCTGTTCGACACGCTCGGCCCGGTTGAACTGCTCGAACTGCCCGGCGATACGTTGCTGACGCGACTGTTCCACGAGGACGGTGTGGAGTTGCTGGGTCGCAAACCGCTGGCCTTCGCGTGCTCGTGCTCGCGTGAGCGCGTCTCCGCAATGCTCGCGTCGCTGGGTCCCGAGGAGGCGCGGGCGGCTGCGGCCGACGGGCAAGCCGAAGTGCGTTGCGAATTCTGTGGGCAGCGTTACAGCTTTACCGCGGGGGAAGTCGAGACACTACTGACGCTCCATGGCCAGGAGATGTCGGCCCCGGAGCGGGTGCAGTAGGGGACGTACCGCCGACCGGCGGCAATTGTTAAATAAACATAAATCGCCTATAGTCCCTGCCTCATCCCGGCGGGAACTCCGCCGACCAGGACGGGTCGTAGAGCAACGGAATGAAGACGCGATCGCTGCAATTGCCGCTTGCCCTCCTGCTGGCCCTCGGGCTGGCCGGCGGCGCGCACGCGCAATCCGGCAACAGCGCCCGCACCGATAGCACCGTCCTGCCCGTGTGGAACCGGGCAAGCGGCAACCTCGAAGCTGTCCTGCTGCTCGAACCTGCCCCCAATGCGGGCGGCCGTTGGCGCGTAGGCCGTAACCTGCTCGATGCCAACCTCGGTGCGACCGCTGGCGACTCGCTCGGCCTGGTATGCGATCGCAAGGCCGGCCTGGCAGGCGCCATCGGCAACCTGGCCAACCACTGCATGCTGGCATCGCTCGACGGCGACCGCTCCCGTGGCGGGTCACGCCAGTTGGCGGCGGGCGCCAGCCTGTCGCGTAACGGCAACCGTGTCGGCCTATCTATAGGTGAAGGGCGCGACACCCTGCCCAGCTGGCTGAGCCCCAGTGGCCGCAGCGAGCAGGTGGATGGAAACACGCTGACCGTCTACGGCCAGAAGAACATCGGCCGCGAAGCCACCGTATCCATCGGCGGCACGTGGGCCCGCGCCCGCCTGATCCCCGCGGGCGAAGTGCCCGACTCCGTCAGCAGCCATTTCAACGATCGCTGGAACACGCAGAGCGTGACCGTCGGCGCCGACATCGGCGACTTCGGGGCCAGCATCATCGGGCGTGTCGTCGATACGCCCGAGCAGGACGGACAGTGGGAAGGACTCGGCCTGGGCCTGACGTGGCGCACGCCGTGGAGCGGCCAGCTCACGGTGGGAGCCGAGAACGTCGTGACCCGCGGCAAGAACCCCTTTGCGCCCAACAATGGCGACAAGGAAGAGGGCACGGTTCCCTATGTCCGGTACGAGCAGGACCTGTAGATTTTTGGTCTTCACGGGACCTGAACAGGTCTATTCGAACCTAAACCATTGATTAGAAAGAATAACGCCGCCCTCAACAGGGCGGCGTTCTTGTTTGTTAACAACACTTTAATTTTTGTCCGGAGGGGGCTAGTATCGGCGCGGCCTTGCCGGATTTGGCGTCTCACTTGACTCCACCGGCGGGTTCCCATGGGAAACCAAGACTGACTTGGAGAGAGAGATGACCTTGAAGACCACCAAGCTCCGCGACGCGATTTCCTTCGCGCTCGTCGTGGGCGCAACCGCTGCTGCCGGCACGGGCGTCGCATTCGCCCAGGACGCCGAAGAGCAGGAAGCCACCACCCTTGACCGTATCGAAGTCACCGGCTCGCGCATCAAGCGCACCGATATCGAGACCTCGCAGCCGGTCTTTTCGCTCAACCGCGAGGAAATCGCGGCCCAGGGCCTGACCTCCGTCGGCGATGTGATCCAGAACATCTCGGCGAACGGCTCGACCCTCAACAGCACCTACAACAACGGCGGCAACGGCGAGACCCGCGTCAGCCTGCGCAACCTTGGTTCCAACCGCACCCTGGTGCTGGTCAACGGCCGTCGCTGGGTCGGTGGCACCGGCCTGGGTGGCGCAGTCGACCTGAACACCATCCCGACCGCCGCCGTCGAGCGCATCGAAGTCCTGAAGGACGGCGCCTCGGCGATCTATGGCTCCGACGCCATCGCGGGCGTGGTCAACGTCATCCTGCGCCAGAACTTCGAAGGCGCCGAAGCCAACGCCTACTACGGCCAGTTCGAGCAGGGCGACGGCGCCCGCCAGGCCTACGACTTCACCGTCGGTTCCAGTGGCGACCGCTGGTCGGCGATGTTCGGCATCGGCTACGTCAAGGAAGATCCGGTCATGGCCGGCGACCGCGAGATCTCCGCGGTACCGGTGTTCGGCTCGACGCCGGGCTTCGGCGGCAGCTCCACCACCCCGGACGGCACCTTCTGCATCCTGGGCGATACCCAGTTCTGCGAGCATCCGAACGGCGAGTACGGCCTGTGGCAGATCAACCCGACCGCCCCGGAGGGATACACGACCTACCGCGGCAGCATCGACAACTACAACTTCGCGCCTGACAACTACCTGATCACGCCGCAGGAGCGCACCTCGCTGTTCGCCAACGGCAGCCTGGACATCACGGACGACATCCGTTTCCGTGCCACGACCCAGTTCAACCAGCGCCGCTCCGAGCAGCTGCTGGCAGCCATGCCGGTGGTCATCATCCCGATCTTCGGCAACGGTGCGCCGGCGTTCGGCCCGGATGACACCGTCATCAGCGAAGACAGCATCTACAACCCGTTTGGCCGCAACATCGACTGGGTGCAGCGCCGCGTCACCGAGACCGGCGGCCGTTCGTTCAACCAGGACGTGGATACCTTCGCGTTCAATGGTGGGTTCGAAGGCAGCTTCGACGTCGGCGACCGGTTCTACACCTGGGACCTGGGCTACTTCTACGGCGAGAACGAGCAGAACGACACCACGTTCGGCCTGTTCCAGTACAGCAAGCTGAAGAACGCCCTCGGCCCGTCGATGGTCGTCGACGGCACGCCGATCTGCGTCAGCACCCCGGGCGATGCCTCCACCCAGATCGACGGCTGTGTACCGCTGAACTTCCTGGGCGGCGAAGGCACCATCACCCCGGAGATGCTGAACTACGTGTCCTTCGTGGCCCAAGATTCGTTCGGCTACAAGCAGCGCACCTACTACGGCAGCATCGGTGGCGAGCTGTTCGACCTGCCGGGCGGCCCGCTGGCCTTCTCGTTCGGCCTGGAAAACCGCAAGGAGTCCGGTTACGACCAGCCCGACGCGCTGATCAACGCCGGCGACACCACCGGCAATGCTCGCACGGCCACCGCTGGCGGTTACTCGCTGGACGAGGCGTACCTCGAGTTCGCCATCCCGGTGCTGGCCGACATCCCGGGTGCCGAGCTGCTGGAGTTCAGTGTCGCGACGCGCTATTCGGACTACAGTAACTTCGGCGACACGCTCAACAGCAAGTTCGGGTTCAAGTGGAAGCCGATCTCGGACCTGCTGGTGCGCGGTAACTGGGCCGAAGGTTTCCGAGCCCCGGCCATCGGCGAGCTGTTTGCGGGCGAGGCGGATTCGTTCCCGACCCTGCTCGACCCCTGCAACAACGTCAACTTTCCGGGCCTGAGCGCCGAGCAGCAGGCACGCTGCACGTCCGCAGGCGTGCCGGCGGGCGGCTACAACCAGACCAACTCGCAGATCCGCATCACGGTCGGTGGTAACCCGAACCTGCAGCCGGAAAAGTCCGAGTCCCGCACGCTGGGCTTCGTCTGGAACCCGTCGTTCATCGAGGGCTTCGACGTTTCGCTCGACTGGTGGAACATCGAACTGGACGACACCATCAGCGGCCTGTCGGGCCAGGCGATTGCCGACCGCTGCATCCGCGACGGTGACGCGCAGGCCTGCGGCCTGATCACCCGCGGCGCCAACGGCTCCATCGTCGACCTGCTGTCGTCGGGCCTCAACATCGGCAGCGCCGAGGTCGAGGGTTACGACATGACGGTCGGTTACCGCATGCCGGATACGGCGTACGGCAACTTCAACTTCATCTGGGACAGCACCTACCTGTCGAGCGTCGAGTACGACTTCGACGGCGACGGCACCCGCGGCGAAGTCAGCGAAGGTGGCAACCTGGTCGGCGAGTACTCGGACCGCAACAACAACTGGCGCATCCGCTCGAACCTGGCCGTGCGCTGGGAGATGGGCGACTGGGGCGCGGCGTGGAACTCGCGCTTCTACTCGCACCAGACCGAGGACTGCACGGGCTTCAACGCTGCCAACACGGCGCTGCTCTGCTCGGACCCGGACCGCATCGTGAACGATGAAGACGGCAATCCGGTAGCTTCGCCGGAGAACCGCATGGGATCGGTCACCTACCACGATGCCAACGTGTTCTGGAACGCACCGTGGAACGCCCGCGTGACCCTGGGTGTCAACAACCTGTTCGACAAGGATCCGCCGCGTTCCGCGTCGACCTTCGCCAACAGCTTCGACCCGCAGTATGAAATCCCGGGTCGCTTCCTGTACATGAAGTACACCCAGCGCTTCTGATCCACACCGCTGGTATCGCAGTACTTGCTACGGCCCCTCACGGGGCCGTAGTTTTTTGTGCTCGCCCTACACGACATCCGAGCCTTCAACCATGCCACTGGAAATCGCTTCGATCTTCGCCGTTCCTTTCGCCCAGGATTTCCATCCCGACGCCGAACGACTCAACCGTGAGCTGAAATCGCTGATCATTGCCCGGGAGGCGGAGGGCGACCGCCATGCCAATCCGCACACATCGCTCAAGCAGCAACCAGGCGTGTTCGAGAGCGCATTCAACTTCTTCGCCTGGCCGGAAACCTGCGTGCAGCAGCTTCGGCAGTTCGCATGGGGCTGCCTGGGGCGGACGGTGCAGGAGCTCAACGGTTATTCGGCCGAGGACGTGCAGAAGCTCAGGATCGCCTCGCACACGTGGTTCCACGTAACCCGCCATGGAGGCTTTACGATCCTGCACACGCACCCGATGGCCTCTTGGTCGGGGGTGTACTGCGTGGCGCCGGGCGAGACGCCGCCAGACCGGCCGGAGTCGGGCATCCTTCGCTTCCACAATCCGCACCACTACAGCAACTATTTCACTGACGCAGGCAACGTGCGGCTCAAACCGCCCTACCACCACGGCACCTGGAGCGTGCCGTTCAGGGCCGGCCAGCTGGTCCTGTTCCCTTCATGGCTGCAGCACGAGGTACTGCCCTTCTACGGTAGTGACGAACGCATCACCGTCGCATTCAACTGCTGGTTTCCACAGGACGCCGGCTAGTTCAGGCAGGCTCCGCCGGCTGCGCGCGAAAGTGCCGCGCGGAGAGGCTCAAGCTGGGCCGCATAAGGGCGCCAGGCGCCGCCTCTGTTCTTCTGGATGCCCGAACGAACGTCGGCAAGACTGGCGGTGGCCACCGCTCCTCCTTCCCTTGAGGGGTGCAGCACCGCGTCGTGCGGATCCATACCGCAGAACGCCATGATGCGGGCCGCCTCCCCTTCCGGGTCATCTACCAGCTGCTGGTAGTCAATATCCAGGATCCTCCCGGGCCACATGTCGTGCCAGTGCTTCATGAGGGCCTGGTAGCCGAGGAAGTAGTCGGCAAGTTCGCTCTGGTCGTAGCTGTAGGGGGCTGCCGTGCTGAAAAGCGTGCGCAGGTTCGAGAAGCAGGTATCCATTGGATCCCTGCGCATGTGCAGGACCCGCGCCTCCGGCATTGCGGCCAGGATTACACCCAGATGCAGGAAGTTGGAGGGCAGCTTTTCCGTGAGGAACCGCCGCCCGCGCGCCTGCCACCGGGTGTATTCCAACAGGTCGTATCGGATGCCGGTCAAGTCCAAATGACTGCGGCCAAGGCGGCCCACGAGCTCGGCATCCAGAACGTGCGGCGAGTAGTGGTCGGTTGCATGCCGGACCGCCGCGCTGACGGCATAGCTTTCGCCGCCATCGCGAACGTCGGGGTGGCCACCCAGCATCCGTTCCAGAAGCGTCGTTCCCGACCGGTGCATGCCGACCACGAATACCGGCGTGACCTGCGACGCGCCAGTCGCCAGCGGAACTTCGTCGAACCTCGGTAGCGCTTCGAGGGCCCCGAAGAGGTCCCGGTGCGTCGCTGGGTCGTAGGTGAGGCTCATGCGCTTGGCCTTGCAGGCCCGTTCCAGCGCCGTCCACGCAGCGCCATGGTCTCCGGATGCGTGCAGATAATTGTGGATTGCGTACGCGAGATAGACCTCGTCCGCACTGCCGGCCTTTGCGGCATGCAGGGCGTGCTCCAGCCGTGCCAGCTCGGCGGGCCGGGAAGCGGCCATCCCTGACTGCATCGACAGGAGCCACATCGCCCTCGCAGCATCGCCCGAACCTGAGTTCGCAACGCGCTGCAACGAGGCGGTAGCCGCTGCCGAATCGCCGTCGATCATCTGTAGCGTTGCGCGCAGGCCGAGCGGCCGCACGTCGCCTGCCGGCAAACCAGCTTCGGCCAGGATTAAGGCGTTCCGGGCCTCGCCATAGAGCGCGATCGGTGCCAGCTCACCGGCAAGTGTAAGCAGCAGGTCCGGCGGACATTGCCGCCAGTCCACCCCCTGCACGACCTGCTGCACGCGCTCATGGTCCTCGAACCGGCGCAACAGCCGGATCGCCTGCAAGGCCAGCTCCGGCGACGCCGGGCGAGACAAGGCCACCTGGCGGGCCAGCAAACGGGCCTCGCGGTAGCGGTCCTGGGCCAACAGCCAAATCGACAGCTGCAGCACCGCTGGAACGAAGCCCGGCTGCACATCGAGCAGCTGCTGCATCTCCGCCACGGCCCCGGCGAGGTCGGATGCACGCATACGGACAACCGCAGCCTGCCAGTGCGCGGCGGCCCCGGGGCGCAGCCGATGGCCGTACATCACGACATCAGGCGCCGGACTCGACACTGGAACCCTGACGGAGGTGCGTCAGGCCAACGACCCGGCAATGCGCCGCTGTTCGTCGACCAGAGCCTGGGGCATCCGTGGGCCATAGCCGGCAAGATAGTCGCCGATGGCCTGGAACTCCGCGCTCCAGCCGTCGCGCTCATAGCCGAACAGCTTACACAGCGCCTCGTCGCCGAGCTCAATGCCGTCGAGGTTGAGGTCGTCGGCCGAAGGCAATGCCCCGATCGGCGTCTCGACGGCGCCCGCAGTGCCGTTGACCCGCCCGATCATCCACTCGAGCACGCGCAGGTTGTCGCCGAACCCCGGCCACAGGAACTTGCCGTCGTCGCCCTTGCGGAACCAGTTGACGTGGAAAACCTTGGGCAGCTTCGCGCCGGGGGTGTCGAACGACAGCCAGTGTGCGAAGTAGTCCGCGAAGTTGTAGCCGCAGAACGGCTTCATCGCCATCGGGTCGCGGCGCATCACGCCGACCGCGCCGGTCGCCGCGGCCGTGGTTTCCGAGCCCATCGAGGCGCCCACGAGGACACCGTGCGTCCAGTCACGAGCCTCGAACACCAGCGGCACGAGGGATGCACGCCGACCGCCGAAGACGATCGCGCTGATCGGCACGCCGGCCGGGTTCTCCGCCTCGGGCGAGTAGCTGGGGCAGGCCTTGGCGCTGACGGTGAAGCGCGAGTTGGGGTGCGCGGCCGGGCGCTTGGCCGGGTCATACGGCTCGCCGCGCCAGTCGATGGCCGGCTGCTGACCGTTGTCCAGGCCTTCCCACCACGGCTGGTTGTCGGCGGTCACGCCCACGTTGGTGAAGATCGCATCGCGCTGCAGGCACGCCAGCGCATTGGGGTTGGACTTCTTCGAGGTGCCGGGTGCGACGCCGAAGAAGCCGGCCTCCGGGTTGATCGCATACAGCCGGCCATCCTTGCCGGGACGCATCCAGCAGATGTCGTCGCCGACTGTCCAGACCTTCCAGCCCGCATTCCGATAGCCTTCCGGCGGGATCAGCATCGCCAGGTTGGTCTTGCCGCAGGCCGAGGGGAACGCCGCGGCGATGTAGTGCGTCTCGCCCTGCGGGTTCTCGATGCCGAGGATGAGCATGTGCTCGGCCAGCCAGCCCTCGCTGCGGGCCTGGTGGCTGGCAATGCGCAGCGCATGGCACTTCTTGCCGAGCAGCGCATTGCCGCCGTAGCCGGAGCCGAAGGACTTGATGGCCAGCTCTTCGGGGAAATGCATGATGAAGCGGCGGTCCGGGTCGAGTTCGCCCGTGGAGTGCAGCCCCTTCACGAAGGTGCCTTCCTTCTCGATCCGCGCCAGCGCCGGCGCGCCCATGCGCGTCATGATCCGCATGTTGGCGACCACGTACGGGCTGTCGGTGATTTCCACGCCGCAACGCGACAGCGGCGAGTCGATCGGCCCCATGCAGTACGGGATCACGTACATCGTGCGGCCGGCCATGCAGCCGTCAAACAGCGCATCCATCTTGGCGTGCGCCTCGTCCGGCGCCATCCAGTGGTTGTTGGGGCCGGCGTCATTCTGGTCATCGGTGCAGACGAAGGTCAGGTGCTCCACGCGCGCGACATCGTCCGGGTCGGAGCGGTGCAGGAAGCTGTTGGGGTGGGTCTGCTCGTTGAGGCGCACGAGCGTGCCGTCACCAAGCATCTGCGCGACCAACGCCTCGTTCTCGGCATCGCTGCCATCACACCAGTGGATGCGATCGGGCCGCGTCAGCGCTGCGACCTCGGCCACCCACTCATTGAGGTTGGCGAGCCGGCTACCGTCGCTCCCCTTGGCAATGTCAGTGCGGTCGACGTCTTTGGAAATGGCGTTCACGGCGGTACTCCGGGGACAAATGAAAGCGTGGGAACGATGCTGCCGGGCGCCTCAGGGCGCGGGAATCAGCGTGGCCATCACGTGCTCGACGTAGGCCTCGAATTCATCGTGTTGCAGGCGCGCCTGGTGCAACTGCAGGTTGAGTTGCAGGAAACCGACATAGGCGGCGTACGCCAGGCGTGCCCGGTGCTGGGCGTCGGTCCGGCTCAACCCGGCCTGGCGGAACGAGGCGGTCAGGTAGTCCATGCGGCGTTCCGAGACGCGACCGATCACCGGCTGCACGGCCGGGTGGTCCAAGGCCTTCAGCAGCTCGGAATAGATGACGTGCGACTTGAACTCGTGCGCGACGAGGTTGAACAGCGCGCGCAGACGCTCGCTCGGGTCGGGGATCGCCTCCAGCTTGCCGAAGACGGTTTCCTGCTCGACTTTCTCCCAGCGCTCCAGGGCCGCTACCAGCAGCGCGTCACGCGACGGGAAGTGCCAGTAGAAGCTGCCCTTGGTCACGCCCAGGCGGCGGGCCAGCGGCTCGACCGCCACCGCGGCCACGCCCTGCTCGGCGATCAGGTCCAGGGCGGCCTGCGCCCAGTCGTCCGCGCTCAGGCGGCCATTGCGTTCGGTCTTGGATGGGCTGGCAGGGCTCATAAGGTGGCGAGTGTAACAACCGTACCGAAGGGGCGGTAAGGGTATGCATGCCGGCCGTCGGCCGCGACTGCCGCCGTCGCGGAATGGCTTCGCGCCGGCGTCGCGACCAGGATTTGACAGGCCGGCCGTGACGTTACCATACTCACGCGTATGTTGATGCCGGCGCCACGGGAATGCCCGGCCATCACACCGCCGTTACTAACCTGTCGAATCCCAGTCCGGGGGCGACTGCGCCCCACGTTACCCGGCCCGCCCCTGGAGTCTGTCCATGAGCATCCTTGCACCCTTCCTCGTTCTGATCGCGATCGCCGCGGTTTCGGCGTACCACCGCTGGCGGCTGGCCGTCTGGGCGGCGCTGACCGCCACCGCGCTGGTCGCCTGCTGGCTGCTGGATGCCAATGCCACGGCCACGGTGGTGGCGGGCGTGCTCGCCGCGCTGGTGGCCGTGCCGCTGCTGATCCCGCAGATCCGCCTGCCGCTGATCACCGCGCCGCTGCTGAAGTTCTATACGAAGATCCTGCCGCCGCTGTCGGAAACCGAACGCGTTGCGCTGGAGGCCGGCACCGTCGGTTTCGAGGGCGAGCTGTTCTCCGGGCGCCCCGACTGGAACGTCCTGCTCAACCAGCCCAAGCCGACCCTGAGCGCCGACGAGCAGGCGTTCCTGGATGGCCCGGTGGAAGAGCTCTGCCGGATGACGAACGACTGGGACATCACCCACGTGCGCGCCGACCTGCCGCCGGAGATGTGGGAGTTCATCAAGAAGAACAAATTCTTCGGGATGATCGTGCCCAAGGAGTACGGCGGCCTCGGCTTCTCCGCGCTGGGCAACCACAAGGTCATCGAGAAGCTGTCCTCGATCTCCTCGGTCGTCAGTTCGACCGTCGGCGTGCCCAACTCGCTGGGCCCGGCCGAACTGTTGATGCACTACGGCACGCAAGAGCAGAAGGACCACTACCTGCCGCGCTTGGCCGATGGCCGCGAGGTGCCCTGCTTTGCGCTGACCGGCCCGTGGGCGGGCTCGGACGCCACCTCGATCCCCGACTTCGGCATCGTCTGCAAAGGTGAGTGGAACGGCGCCAACGTGCTGGGCGTCAAGCTCACGTTCGACAAGCGCTACATCACCCTGGCCCCGGTCGCGACACTGATCGGCATGGCCTTTCGCATGTACGACCCGGACGGCCTGCTGGGCGACACGCGCGACATCGGTATCAGTCTGGCGCTGCTGCCGCGCGACACCCCGGGCATCGACATCGGGCGCCGCCACTTCCCGCTCAACAGCCCCTTCCAGAACGGCCCGCTCAATGGCCGCGAGGTGTTCATCCCTCTCAGCCAGCTGATCGGTGGCGAAGCCTACGCCGGCAAGGGCTGGCAGATGCTGGTGGAGTGCCTGTCGATCGGCCGCTCGATCACCCTGCCGTCCACCGCCAGCGGCGGCTCGCGCATCGGCGCGCTGGTAACCGGCGCCTACGCGCGCATCCGCAAGCAGTTCGGGCTGTCGATCGGCCGCTTCGAGGGTGTCGAAGAGGCGCTGGCCCGCATCGGCGGCAAGGCCTACACGATCACCGCGCTGGCCGAGGCATCGGCGGCGGCGGTCGCACGTGGCGAGCTGCCGGCCGTGCCGTCGACGATCTCCAAGTACCACTGTACCGAGATGGGCCGCGAACTGGTCCAGGACGCCATGGACATCCACGGCGGCAAGGGCATCATCCTGGGGCCGAAGAACTACCTCGGCCGCTCGTGGCAAGCCTCGCCGATCTCGATCACGGTCGAGGGCGCCAACATCATGACGCGCTCGCTGATGATCTTCGGGCAGGGCGCCATCCTGTGCCACCCGTGGGTGCTCAAGGAGATGAAGGCCACCACCCTGCCCGACCCGGACGAGCGCCTGCGCGAGTTCGACCGCAACCTGTTCGGGCACATCGGCTTTGCGATTTCCAACGCCGTGCGCTCGTTCTGGTTCGGCCTGACCGCGGCCCGCTTCGGCGCCGCACCGGGCGACGCCTACACCCGTCGCTACTACCGCAAGCTCAACCGCTACTCGGCGGTGCTGGCGCTGTGTGCGGACACCTCGATGCTGCTGCTGGGCGGCAAGCTCAAGTTCAAGGAGTCGCTGTCGGGCCGCCTGGGCGATGTGCTGAGCCAGCTCTACATCACCAGCGCGATGCTCAAGCGTTACGAGGACCAGGGCCGTCCGGCCGCCGACCAGCCGCTGCTGGCGTGGGCCTTCCACGACGCCGTGCACAAGATCGAAGTGGCGCTCTCGGGCGCGCTGCGCAACTTCCCGGTGCGCCCGGTCGGTTGGCTGCTGTGGGCGCTGGTGTTCCCGCTGGGCCGTCGCGCGCAGCCGCCGAGTGACCGCCTCGGCCACAAGGTCGCGTCCCTGCTGATGTCTCCGAACGAGGCGCGCGATCGCCTGGGCCTGGGGGCCTTCCTGACTCCAACGGCCAACAACCCGGCCGGCCGCATCAACAGCTACCTGCAGAAAGTGGTGCTGGCCGAGCCGGTGGAGCGCAAGTTCCTCAAGGCCCTGAAGACGCGAGACATCGAGTCGCTCAGCTTCGCAGCGCAGCTCGACGAAGGCGTGCGCGAGGGCTGGATCACCGCCGAAGAACGGGTCCTGCTGGAGGAGCTGCGCGAAATGACCATCGACGCCATCAGCGTGGACGACTTCGAGGCCGAGGAACTGCGCTCGGCCGGCTATCGCCCACAGCGCGAGCAGGACCGCGCGGCGGCCTGACGCGCCGCACTTCTTGGCACAACCGACGACGGCGGGTTATCCCGCCGTTGTCGTTTCCGGCGCCCCAGGACTGCCGCTGCATGCCGCACGGATACACGAAATGGCCACGCGCATCGTGACCCTTTACCGCCGCCTGTCCAGCTGGCCCGCCGGGCGCTGGCTGTTTTCGCGCGCGGTGTGCCTGAAGGCGCCCTACTTCGGCACCATCGCGCCCACGGTGACCGTGCTAGAGCCGGGCCGGTGCGAGGTGCGCATGCGCGACCGCCGGCGCGTGCGCAACCACATCGGCACGGTGCATGCCATCGCGCTGTGCAACATGGCCGAGCTGGCCGGCGGCCTGGTGACCGACGCCAACCTGCCGCCCGGCATGCGCTGGATTCCGAAGGGAATGACCGTCGAGTACGTGGCCAAGGCACGCGGCACGATGACGGCGGTGGCGGTGCCCGAGGTCGAGCCGGTGGCAAGCGACGCCGGCTACGAACTCCCGGTTGCCGTCGAGGTCAGGAATGCAGCCGGCGAGCCCGTTTTCCGCGCCCGCATCTCGATGTGGCTGTCGCCCCAGCTCGGGACCGACCGCGATGCGACCGGCTCGTGAACGAATGGATCGTCCTGTCAGCCGGCATCCACAGCCTCGCGTTCGCGCTGTTCCACCTTGCGTTCTGGCGACTGTTCCACTGGCGGGACACCCTGCAGCGCGCGACACCGGTCGACCGCGCGGTCATCCAGATCCTCAACCTGCGCCTGACCTATGTGTTCGCGATGGTCGCGGCGTTGTGCTTCGCGTTCCCGGTTGAGCTGCACTCGACTCCGCTGGGCCGCGCCGTATTGGCCGGCATGGCGCTGTTCTGGGTGGGTCGCACGGTCGAGCAGTTCGTCTTCCTGCGCATCAACAACCCGGCCATACACCTGCTGACGGCTGCATTTGTCCTGGGTGCCGTGTTGTTCGCCTGGCCGTTGTTCGCCTGAGGGCCTACGGCGCGCGGGACGAGCGCAGCGTCAGCCGCGAGATTTCCGGCGGCACCCCGAAGCGGATCGGCAGGATGCTGGTGCCGATACCGGGCGAGACGAACAACTGGCGGCCGTCCTCGACGAAGTGCCCCTTGGGATAGCGCCCGTCCACCTGGCCCCACAGGCCCGGCGCACCGATACCGGGAAACGCGATCTGGCCTCCGTGGGTATGGCCGGCCACCACCAGCGAGGCGCGCGCGGGCATCTGCGGGAACACGTTCGGGTTATGGGTGATGGCCAGCGCGGGCCGTTCGCCGGCGACACCCGAAAACGCACGCCGGATGTCGTGCGGCGCTTCCCAGAGGTCACCCACGCCGACCACCCACAGGTCGCATCCGGCGAGCCGCGCCGGCGTGGCCTGGTCCTCCAGCATCGTGACGCCGGCGGACTCGAACGCCGCACGTACCCGCGCGCCGTCCTTCCACCAGTCGTGGTTGCCCAACACGGCGTACACCGGCTTGCGCGCCGTCAGCGGGCGCAGGCGTTCGGCGATCACGTCGGCCGGGATGTAGGTGCCGAGGAACACGCTGAGGATCACGTAATCGCCGGCCATCAGCACGGCCTGCGAATCGCTCTCGACAAGGCGCTCCACCAGCCGGTCCAGTTTGTCGAGGCCGTTGTGCGGGGAACCCGTATGCAGGTCGGCGATGACGTCGACACGCAGGCCATCACATTCCGCCGGCCAGGCGGGAAGCGCGAACGCGTAGTCGCGCGCAACCAGCGAGCGCGGTTCCCACACGCAGCCCCACACCAGGAACACGACCACCAGCACGGCGAGGATGCGCGCGCTCCAGCGCAGCTGCCACCGCCAGGGCCGATGACGTGTCGTCATCCGCCGCTGCTTTCGTCGCGGGCGTGCCACGCGGCCAGCACTTCGGCTTCGCGCGCTGGCGCGAGGCCGGCCTTCGGTTTCGCGCGCCGCTCGGCGGGGAGCGTGCGCCACCACAGCAGCGTGTCCCGCACGGTCGCGTCGAGCGGCCGGTACGCAAGGCCCGCCGCCTGCGCGCGGGAGGTATCGATGCGACCGAAGCCGGCGTACTCGCCCTCGGCCGGTATCCAGGCCGGCATGTCCTGCCAGGGACTGACGCCCTGCGCCTCCAGGAAATCGGCCGGCACCCAGGTCAGCGACGACACCGCGCCCGGCGGCTGCGGGCACGGCGCGCGGATGCACTGGATATCGTTGAGGCCGCGTGCCACGTCCTGGCAGGTGGTCAGCAGCGCGCCCATGGTCAGCGATCCGGCCGGCGCATCGGCGTTGAACACGCCGAACGTGCGCTGCTCGATCAGGTGCAACAGGAATGCCGCCAGGTCGCGCACGTCGATGAACTGCGTCGGGTCCGCAGGCGTGCCCGCGGCGAGGATCTCGCCGCCGCGGTCGGCGCGCGCCGGCCAGTAGGTGAAGCGGTCGGTGGTGTCGCCCGGCCCGACGATCAGGCCCGGGCGCACGACGGTCACCCGCCCGGGAATCGCGCGCTGCGCGGCCTGCTCGGACAGCGCCTTGAGTGGCCCGTACGTTTCGCCGGTGATCTCGGTGACCGTCGGGTCGGGGATCGTCGCCAGCGGCGCATCCTCGTCCATGCCCGGGACCGAGGTGTCGGCATAGACCGAGATCGTCGAGACGATCAGGTACTGGCCCACGCGTGGCCCCAACAACTCGGCAGAGCGCGTGACATCGCCGGGAATGTAGGCCGACGTATCGAGCACGGCATCCCAGCGGCGCTCGCCTTCCAAGGCAGACAGGTCGGACTTGCGGTCGCCGCGCAGCTGCTCGATGTCGTCGAACTGCCCGCCGTCGAAGCGCGTCGGATTGGTCTTGCCACGGTTGAACAACGTGAGCCGGTGGCCGGCCGCGCGCGCGGCCTCCACGAAGTGCGGCCCGAGGAAGCCCGTACCGCCCAGTACCAGGATGTCCAGGCCCTGCTTGCGCGGCGATGGCGCCACCGCCTGCCCCAGCGCCGAAGTGCAGGCGGGCAGCCCCGCCGCCACCGCACCGGCCAGGCCGGCGATCAATACATTGCGACGGGAGATCTGCATCGGTCGACTCCACGGACGGCGAAAGGAACCCGCACTCTCGGCGCCCGAGCGGCCCGCCGCCATCGGCCGAAGGTCACGTCGGCGACACCGCGGGAACCGGCGCATCGGCCGGGCGCTCCACGCGTCGCGCCAGTCGCCAGCCGAGTACGCCGGACGTCGCCGCCGCCAGCGCCGCCAGGCCCGCGAGCCCCGGCACCGCGACGCCGACGCTGCGCAGGGCATTCATCGACAGCGCCACCGACAGGTCGCCGAAGCGCCACACGGCGGTGTCGACCGCGTTCTTACCCTTGTAACGCAGGTTGCGCGGCACGCGCGTGTACAGGCTCTCGCGGGCCGGGCCGACCATGCCGTAGGCCAGCCCGCGGCCGACGATCAACGCGACCGCCACCAACGGCATCGCACCGATCGCCGGCGCGTACGGGTTGTCCGACACCGCCACCAGCACGAGTGCAGCGGTGACCGCCGTGGCCCACACGCCGATGACGGGCCCTGCACCCCAGCGCACCAGCATCCAGCGCGTCAGCGTCAGCTGCACCACCACCTGCAACAGGTTGGCCGCAAGGTCGAGGTCGGCGGCGAAGCGGGTGCGCGAAATGGCGTCATCGAACGTCGCGCCCGAGTAGTCCACGACAAGCGCGTAGTTGACCGTGCCGATGCAATCGGCCAGCAGCATCAACACCGCCATCGTGCGCATGAAGGGGTTGGCGAACACCTGACGCAATCCGTCCAGGATGCCGCCGCCGACCGCCGACTCGTGCCCCGGGTCATGCCGGCGATTGCCGTGCAGGCGCGCCCAGCCGCCCAGCCACGCCACGCACGCCAGCGCCAACGCCAGCAATGCGGCGGATACGACCAGCAACGGCGCTACACCGATCACGCCCACCAGCGCGCGCGTCAGCATCGGCCCGGCAATGGCGCCCGCGGTGCCGCCCAGCGCGATCAGCGGAAACAGCCGGCGCGCCTGCAGGTCGTCCCACACATCGGCCATGAAGCTCCAGAACACCGACACGATGAACAGGTTGAACACGCTGATCCACACGAAGAACACCGTGCCCAGCGCGCGCGGGCCGAGCAGCCCCTGGTGGGTGAACAACGGCACGAAGCCCAACAGGCAGGCGATGAAGAAGGCATGCACCACCGGCACGACCACGCGCCTGGGGTAGCGGGCGACGAGCGCGCCGAACACCGGCGTCAATGCGAGGGTCGCGAGGAACGTCGCGGCGTAGAACCACGGCAACTGCGTCGACCCGACCGCCGCCGACAACTGGTCACGCACCGGCCGCACCACGTAGTAGGCCGCCAGTACGCAGAAGAAGTAGGCGAACGAGACTGCGACTGCGCGCCACTCGTCCGGCCCCACCCGGGCGGGCCGGGGAAGCGGTTGCGACACGGCATCGCCGTGGGACATGGGCACGGGCTCGAGGGCGGCGGGACGGCCGGCACGGTAGCCCAATGGCGATGGCCCCGCCACCACCGGGACGCCGCTGGAACCCGGCTATTGCCAGCGCCGTGGATTGGACTAGCCTCGCTGGGTGCGCCCGGCTCCGGGCACCGGGGACGGACAACGTGTTCGACTACATCATCATCGGCGCCGGCTCGGCCGGCTGTGTACTGGCCAACCGGTTGTCGCAGGACGCCGATGTAAGCGTGCTGCTGCTGGAAGCCGGGCCGCGCGACTGGCACCCCTACATCCACATGCCGGCCGGCATCGCCAAGCTGGTCAACCTCAAGTCGGTCAACTGGAATTACCACACCGCACCGGAGCCGAACCTCGACAACCGCGTGCTGTGGTGGCCACGCGGCAAGGTGCTGGGCGGTTCGAGTTCGATCAACGCCATGTGCTACGTGCGCGGCGTGCCCGCCGACTACGACGGATGGGCTACTGAGGGCGCGGACGGCTGGGACTGGTCGAGCGTGCTGCCCTACTTCCGCCGGGCCGAATGCAACACGCGGGGAGCGGACGCGCTGCACGGCGGCGACGGGCCGATGCACGTCTCGGACCTGCGCCACGTCAACCCCTTGTCGCGGATGTTCGTCGAGGCCGGGACGCAGGCGGGCTTCGACGCCAACGACGACTTCAATGGCGCGTCGCAAGCCGGGTTCGGCCTCTACCAGGTGACGCAGAAGGACGGGGTGCGCTGGTCATCCGCATCGGCCTACCTCAAGCCGGCGCGGCGGCGCGACAACCTGCAGGTGGTGACCGGCGCGCATGTCTCGCGCATCACCTTCAGCCGCGCCGGCGGAACGCCGCGTGCGGACGGAGTGGTCTATACCGCCGGCGGCCGCGCGTTCCACCAGCCGGCCGCGCGCGAGGTGCTGCTGTGCGGTGGCGCGATCAACTCGCCGCAGTTGCTGATGCTGTCGGGCATCGGCCCGGCGGCAACGCTGCGCCGGCACGGCATCGAGGTCGTGGCCGACAGCGACCAGGTCGGCGCGAACCTGCAGGACCACCTCGACATCTGCACCCTGCGGCATTCCACGCAGCGGCTGACCTACGACCGCGTGGGCGACCTGCCGGTAGCGTTCGACTACTACCTGCGCGGGCGTCGCGGCCCGGGCACCAGCAACATCGCCGAGGCCGGCGCCTTCGTGCGCTCGCCGCTGGCACCCGACGCGCGTCCCGACATCCAGCTGCACTTCGTGCCGGCCATGCTCGACGACCACGGCCGCCACCGCCTGCCCGGCGACGGCTACACCGTGCATGCCTGCGCGCTGCGGCCCCGCAGCCGGGGCCGCATTACCCTGGCCAGCGGACGCGCGTCCGACAAGCCGCGCATCGAGGCGAACTACCTCGGCGACCCGGAGGGCTTCGACCTCCGCATGATGGTGGAATGCGCAAAGGTCTCGCGCGACGTGCTGGCGCAGGGTGCGTTCGACGCCGTGCGCGGCGCGCCGATCTTCCCGGCGCGCGACGGACTGACCGACGCCGAGCTGGTCAACTTCATCCGCGCCAAGGCCGACACCGTCTACCACCCGGTCGGCACCTGCAGGATGGGGTCGGATACGGACGCGGTCGTCGACCCGCAATTGCGCGTCCGCGGCGTCGAAGGGCTGCGCGTGGTCGACGCGTCGGTGATGCCGACGCTGATCGGCGGCAATACGCACGCACCGACGGTGATGATTGCCGAGCGTGCGTCGGACCTTATCCGCGGCATCACGCCGCTGTCGTAGCCCTCAGACGCTTTCGAGCGTCGGCGGCAGCGGGCAATGCAGCACGCCGCACACGGTCCTGAGCAGCTCCGCCTCGGCCAGGCTGATGCGTCCGTCGTGCAACGTCGCCAGCGTCACCGCTTCCACCAGGTGCTGCTTGGCCAGCGGGTCGAGCCGGTCCAGCGCGTCCCAGGCCCCATCCAGTGCAGTGACGCCGGCTGCGGGCGGCGCGTAGGCGATGTGCGCATCGGGCAGCATGTGGTGCAGCGCCGCCAGATAGGCGTGCCGGCCGCGGGCCATCTCCGCATGGCCCGCGTGCGCGACGACCGCGAGCAACAGGGCGATCTCGCGCTGCACCGCCTGCGGCTTGGTCCGCCCCGTGCGCGCGTGCCGCGACGGGTCGAGCGATTCGCGCACCTGCACGGTCAGCAGGCGGCCGAGGCAGTACTCGAACAGCGACACCCGCCCATCGGCGAAAGTCATCGCGTGCACGGTGTCCATGAAGCGCTCCAGCTCCGGGCGCGGTCGCAGCCGGAGCACCGGGAACGCCAGCGTCGCCAGGGGCAGGCGCAGCGCAGGGTGCAACGTGGCGAGGTGTCGGCGATGCGTCCGCTCCACTGCATCCGCGACCGCCTCGCCCATGCGCGCGGCGATCTCGGTGCGCTGTAGACCGGCAATGTCCGACGCCCCGTCGAGCAACAGGCCGAGCACCAGCGGCACCACGCCCTCGCGCTGGGCGGCCATGCGTCGCAGCGCCTCGGGGAAGCCGGCGGCGATGGCGTCGGCGCGACGGTAATCGTCGGCGCCGGGGTGGGCGACCTGCGCCACCACCATCGGCGGCGTGAGGCTGCGCTCGCTGCCGGGCGGCGGCAGCGGCCCGTGGGTCGGCGCCGCCAAGCCGAGTCGCAGGTCCTCGTCCAGGCCCTGCGGTGGCGTGACCATCCACTGGCGTTGCAGCCGCTCCAGCTCATCGGCATCGAAGCCGGGCTCCAGCGCGCGGATGCGCTCCACCAGGTCGGGATGCGTGGCGAACCAACGCCCCAACGTCCGGCCGGCGTAGCCGACGCCATCGCTGAACAGCATGTGGCTGACCTCTTCGGCCTGGCCGGCGTCCGACATGCGTGCGCCATCGTGCAGACCGCCGATCTTCTTGAGCGCGCCCGCCAGGCCCGACGTCTGCCGGGTGAACTGCACCGCCGACGCGTCGGCCAGCCGCTCGCGGCTGCGGCTGACGCCGGCCTTGATCAGCCGACCGAAGAACAGCCCGACGTAGCCGATCAGCATCGCCACCACGGCACCGGCCAGGATCGGCAGTCCGGCGCTGGTGCGGCGTGACCCGAGCCCCCCGTGTACCAGCACCTTTCGGCCGACAACGCCCAGCATGAGGATGCCGAACAGCACCCCCATCAGGCGGATGTTGAGCCGCATGTCACCGTTGAGGATGTGGCTGAACTCGTGCGCGACCACGCCTTGCAACTCGTCGCGGTTCAAGCGGTCCAGCGCGCCGCGGGTCACCGCGATGACCGCGTCGGACGGCGAGTAACCGGCGGCGAACGCGTTGATGCCCGCTTCGTGTTCGAGCACGTACACCCGCGGCACCGGCACGCCCGAGGCGATCGCGACTTCCTCGACGACATTCAACAGCCGGCGCGCGTTGGCATCGGTCGCGTCCATCGCTACGGGTACGCCGCCCTGCTGCAGGGCCACCGCGTCGCCACCACCGCGCAACGTCGCCATCCGGTAGAGCGAGCCCAGCCCAATCACCAGCAACGTGCCGATGCTGGCCGCCGCCATCACGCCGGGACGCGCCCCCGCCACGAGCGCCACGACCAGGTTTACCGCGACCACGATGCCCAGCACCGCCAGCGCGAACAGCACGACCAGACGCGTGGAATCCCGGCGCGCTTGTGCCTGGTGTTCGAAGAAGTTCATCGACGGTCCCCCACCGCCGCGCGACGCGTCACGCCGCCCGGATCAGAACTGGACCTTCGGCGCCTCGCGCACCTGCGCGCGGTCGGCCGGGATGTCCAGCAACGCCGCCGGCTTGAAGCCGAAGTTGCCGGCGACCAGGCTGGACGGAAACACCTCGCGCTTGTTGTTGTAAGCCATGACCGAATCGTTATAGGCCTGCCGCGCGAACGCCACGCGGTTCTCGGTGCTGGTCAGCTCTTCCGACAACTGCATCATGTTCTGGTTGGCCTTGAGGTCCGGGTAGGCCTCCACCACCGCCATCAGGCGGCCGAGCATGCCGTCGAGCGCCCCTTGCGAGCGGGACAGTTCGGCCATCGCCGCCGGGTCGCCCGGGCTGGCCTTGGCCGCCGCGAGCCCCGCCTGGGCCGCACCACGGGCGGCAATCACCGATTCAAGCGTCTCGCGCTCGTGGGTCAGGTAGGCCTTGGCGGTTTCCACCAGGTTGGGGATCAGGTCGAATCGGCGCTGCAGTTGCACGTCGATCTGGGCGAAGGCGTTCTGGTACGCATTTCGCGACCGCACCAACCCGTTGTAAAGCGCCACCAGCCACGCCACGACCAGCGCTACGAATGCCAGCAAAATCATGAAGCTGAACATGATTGCTCCCCTATCCCCTGAAAATCGGCGTTATGATCGATCGCGAGTCCAGCATACGCAGGCCTTGCAGCCCATGAAAGACGACGCGACCCGTCGGCAACGCGCGTACTGGCGTGTTGGCGCGACGACTCTGCTCCTGACCCTGACCCTCGGATCCACCGCGCAGACACCGGGCGCCGGTGCCGATGCATCGACGGTGGCGACGGTGTCGGCCACCTCGCTGGATGCCGCGCCGCCCGCGGCGCCCGCCCCGGTCAAGCAGCCCGAAATTCCGCTGGCCGAAGACTTCGATCCGCGCTTCTTTGAGGCGGCCGCCCAGCAACTGGTCGCCGACCAGCGCGTGCCGGGCATGGCGATGGCGATCGTCTACAACGGCCGCGTACTGTCCGCCCGCGGCTACGGCATCACCGACGTGCAGGCGGCCGAGCCGGTCGATGCGCATACCGTGTTCCGCTTGGCGTCGCTGTCGAAGGGCTTCGCCGGTACGCTGGCCGGCCTCCTGGTCAACGATGGCTCCATTCGCTGGGACAGCAAGCTCACGCAGTACCTGCCCGACTTCCGCCTGCGCGACCCGTCTGCCGCCGACCGCATCACCGTCGCCGACGTGCTCAGCCACCGCGTCGGCCTGCGGCACCACAGCCTGGACCGCGACCTCGAGCAGTACGTCGACTACCGCACCCTGACCCGTCGCCTGGCCAATGCGCCGCTGAGCTGCCAGCCCGGCACGTGCTACGGGTACCAGAACATCGCCTTCAGCCTGATCGGTGACGTCGCGTTCGCCGCCACCGGCACGTTCTACTCGCAGGCCGTGCAGCGCCGCATCTTCAAGCCGCTTGGCATGAACGACGCCAGCCTCGGCCTGGAAGGGATCCAGGCCAGTCCGAGCTGGGCGCGGCCGCATGTGCGCACACGCGGTGGCTGGGTGTCGGTGACGCCCAAGCCCACGTACTACGAAGTGGCACCGGCTGCCGGCGTCAATGCCAGTGCCAGCGACATGGCGCAGTGGTTGATCGCGCAGACCGGCTACCGCCCGGACGTGTTGCCGGCACCGCTGCTGGCCACGCTGCATTCGCCACTGGTGCAGACGCCGGGTGAGATGCGCAGTGCCGCGTGGCGCCGCGAACGCCTGAGCAGCGCCGGGTACGGCCTGGGCTGGCGCGTCTACGACTATTCCGGCCACCAGCTGGTCTACCACGGCGGCGCGGTGCAGGGGTATCGCGGCGCGATCGCGATGCTGCCCGAGCGCGGCTTCGGCGTGGCCGTGCTGTGGAATGGCGAGAGTGCGGTCCCGGCCGGCCTGCTGCCGACCATCCTCGACAAGGCGATCGGCGTCCCCTCGGGCGACCGGTGGCTGGATGTCGACTTCGAAGAAGCCACGTTGTACGTGCAGTCCAACTACGACAACGGCCCCGGCGAGAACCCGGGCAGCAACGCCAGCCGCGCGACCGCTTCGCCGGAGTAAGGTCCGCACCGAGTGGGGAGATAGCGGCGAGCAGCCGCTTGAATGATCGCCGCGCGCGACGTCGGACACCAACACAAGTCCGCCTGCCCGGGCGGCGCGCTCCGGGCAGCTCTCGGCATAGGCATGGCTCGAGCAGCCTCAGCGGCTGCTTGGTTGCCATAGCACGCCGACCAATCCAGTTCCCTGCGCCATTCTTTTACGGAGTGCTGGCCTCCGTTGGTGTCTGGCCGACTGCTGGTACTCGCCGCCGGCGACATCCATCCGCCCATAAAAAACCCCCTCCCCGCCTGGGCTGCGGGAAGGGGGCTGGATGACAGCAGTTCCGTTATCGGGTCTTGCTTAGATCATCGGTGCCGGGGTGGCCGGCATCGCGGTCGGCGCCGCCTTCTTGGACGGACGCTTGGCGGCCTTGCGGGCCGGCTTCTTGGCAGCAGCCTTCTTCACCGTCTTCTTGGCGGCGGCCTTCTTGGCCGGACGCTTGGCGGTCTTCTTGGCAGCAGCCTTCTTCACCGTCTTCTTGGCGGCGGCCTTCTTGGCCGGACGCTTGGCGGTCTTCTTGGCGGTCTTCTTGGCGGAAGCCTTCTTCACCGTCTTCTTGGCGGCGGCCTTCTTGGCCGGACGCTTGGCGGTCTTCTTCACCGTCTTCTTGGCAGCAGACTTCTTGGTCGCCTTCTTGGCGGCGGTCTTGCGGGTGGTCTTCTTCACCGCTTTCTTTGCCGTCTTCTTGGCCGGACGCTTGGCAACCTTCTTGGCGGCCTTCTTCACGGACTTCTTGGCGGTGGCCTTCTTGGCGGTCGCCTTCTTGGCTGCGGACTTCTTCGCGACCTTCTTGGCACCTGCCTTCTTCGTCGCCTTCTTGGCGGCGGGTTTCTTCTTCGCAGCTTTCTTCATGGCCATGGGATGGCTCCTCGTCAGTGGTCTATCGGGGTGTACGGCCCAGTACAACCATTGCCGCGGGCAAGCCCGCAGCCAACCGCCGACGCATAAAGGTGCGTCGGAGCGGATCGTGCCCACGCCGCATGCGGCGTGGCGGCACCGGCCCAGCGGGCGGTGCGGCAAACAAAAACCCGGACCGCCTCATGGGCGAACCGGGTCTGGAATTGGAAATCGTGCAGAACGGTGGGCGTCGATGCCATCGCGACCTGCCGGACGCTGGCGGACTTTTTCGAAGGGGGCAGAACGCCCACGTCCACCGTTTTGAATGTCCGGGCGGAGTTCGATTTCGTACCGCGCGTTGTCGCGTTGTCTTGTATCACTCGCTTCCGCGGGATCCGTCTGCTGCGCGAAACCTAATCACGGCTTTTCTGGGTGTCAACAAGCAAGCGTGACTTTTTCCTGGCGCCTGTCCCGCACCCGCAAGCGGGCATCCCGCCCGTTGCACCACGCGTGCGTTTTTCATTACCCGGCGCATGGACACTTCGCAAACACAGGAAACGCTACGGGCCTTTATTTCCAATGTCTGTAGAGCGTTGGACAATTATTGACCACATTATCGGCTGGCTATTTTTTCGCCACCCCGGTGGTGGGCAACTTCCCCGTCGGGATACCCAACGCGGGAGTCGCCGATACAGACATGCACGCCGGTTTTCGCGGCGCACAAGCGGTTTTGCGCGAAAATTGCGCAGGCATCGGGCGCGGCCGATCGACGCCGGCGCGCGTAACCGACGGAGCGATGCACGCCTCATTGCACGCACCACACCCGCGTTTGCATCGACCGGCACTACCCAAAAAAAAAACCGGCCGCACTGGGCGGCCGGTCGGGGATCAATCCGGAAGCACGAACTCAGTGGTCGTCTTCCTCGAGCAGTTCGGCATAGTCGTCCGGGCCGAGCAGTTCCTTGAGCTGGTCGGGCTCCTCGATATCCAGGGTGAACAACCACCCTTCGCCGTAGGCGTCCTCGTTGATCGTCTCGGGCTTGTCGGCGAGTGCCGCGTTGACCTCGGTGACGGTGCCGCTGACGGGCGCGTACACGTCAGAGGCGGCCTTGACCGACTCCACCACCGCACAGGCGTTGCCGGCCTCGACGCGGTCGCCGACGTTCGGCAGCTCCACGTACACGAGGTCACCGAGCAGGCCCTGGGCGTGGTCGGAAATGCCGACGGTCACCTTGCCGTCGCCTTCGACGCGAGCCCACTCGTGGGACTTCATGAACTTCAGGTCGCCGGGGATCTCACTCATGGGGCTGCTCCGTGCTGTGCGGGTCTGTGGGAAAGGTGGCGGCAAGTGTAACGGGCGCGGGGGCGGGGGCGGGTCAGGCCAGCACGCCTTCCTGCGGCTGGCCATCGCGGACGAACGGGAACCGCACCACGCGCACCGGCACTTCGCGGCCGCGGATGTCGACGCGCACGCCGTCGCTGCCCGGCGGCAGGTCGCCAGCCGGCACGCGCGCAAAGGCGATCGCCTTGGACAGCGTCGGCGAGAACGTGCCCGACAGGATCTCGCCCTCGCCGTGCGGGGTCAGCACCTTCTGGCCGTGGCGCAGTACGCCCTTCTCATCCATGACCAGCGCGACCATCTGGCGCGGCGCGCCGCTGGCCTTCTGCTGTTCCAGAACGTCGCGGCCGATGAAGTCGCGGCCCTCGTCCAGCGCGACCGTCCAGGCGAGCGCGGCCTCGTACGGCGACACGGTGTCGTCCATGTCCTGGCCATAGAGGTTCATGCCGGCCTCCAGGCGCAGCGTGTCGCGGGCGCCCAGGCCGGCCGGCTTGACGCCCGCGCCCAGCAGCACGTCCCAGAGTGCGACCGTCCTGTCCTCGGCCACGACGATCTCGAAGCCGTCCTCGCCGGTGTAGCCGGTGCGCGCGATGAACAGGTCGGTGCCGTCCTCGAGCTTGGCCTCGGCGGCCACGAACTTGCCGAGCTTGCCGATGCGCTCGCGGTCGGCCTCGCGCAGCAGGCCGATGACCTTCTCGCGCGCGGCCGGGCCCTGGACCGCAACCATGCCGAAGTCGGGCCGCTCGGTGACGGTGACGTCGAACGTCTTGGCCTGCTCCGTGATCCACTCCAGGTCCTTCTCGCGCGTGGCGGCGTTGACCACCAGGCGGAAGAACGCCTCATCCATGAAGTAGACGATCAGGTCGTCGATGACCCCGCCGCCCTCGTTGAGCATGCAGGTGTACAGCGCCTTGCCCGGCTTCTTGAGCTTGTCGACCGAATTGGCCAGCAGGTAGCGGAGGAATTCGCGGACGCGCGCGCCCTTCAGATCCACCACGGTCATGTGGCTGACGTCGAACATGCCGGCGTCGCGGCGCACCTGGTGGTGCTCCTCGATCTGCGAGCCGTAGTGGATCGGCATGTCCCAGCCGCCGAAGTCGACCATCTTGGCGCCGAGCGCGCGGTGGCTGTCGTTGAGGATGGTCTTGCGGGTCATCGGCCGGCCTTGGATGCGTGGGGCCGGCGATTATCCCAGATGCCGCGGCGCTCGTTCGACGCTACGCATGCGCATGGTCGCTCGACCGACCCGGCACCCCGGGTCTACCGGTCAGCCGTGCGCCGGCTCCACCCGCAGCGTCATCCCGTCGATGAAGACCACGCGCACCACCGTGCCCACCGGCATGTCCGGGCCGGCCACGTCATAGAAGGCGTCGCCGATCTTGACCCGGCCGCGCCCATCCACGATGGCGCGCTCCAGCGGCCCGACCCAGCCGACCAGCTGCTGGCCCCGGCGGTTGAGGTCGGGGCGGTCGCTCTGGCGCTCGTGCCCGCGGCCGCGAAACCACGTGCGGTAGACCTGGATGGAAACGAAGCTGAGGATCACGAACGCGGTGATCTGAACCAGTACCGACAGCCCCGGCATCGCCAGCACCATCACGAACACCACGGCCGCGGCGATGCCCAGCCACAGCATGAACGCGCCGGGTGCCAGCGCCTCGGCCGCGAACAGCAGCAGCGCCACTGCTCCCCACGTCACCGCCTGCCAGTCCCACTGCATGGCTCAGCCCCCCATGCGCGGCGGCTGCGCGGGCGGACGCGGCGCGTTGCCACCCTGCGGTAGGTCCAGCGCCTGCTTGGCCAGCTCGGCGATACCGCCGAGCGAGCCGATCACGCCGGCCGACTCCATCGGCATCATCACGAACTTCTGGTTCGGCGCCTCGGCCAGGGCCTTGAACGCCTCGATGTATTTCTGCGCGACGAAGTAATTGATCGCCTGCACGTTGCCGGCCGAGATCGCGTCCGACACCATCCGCGTCGCGTTGGCCTCGGCTTCGGCCAGGCGCTCGCGGGCCTCGGCCTCGCGGTAGGCGGCCTCCTTCTCGCCCTCGGCTTCAAGGATCGCCGCCTGCTTCTCGCCTTCGGCGCGCAGGATCTCCGACTGGCGGTGGCCTTCGGCCTCCAGGATCACGGCGCGACGGTCACGCTCGGCCTTCATCTGGCGCGCCATCGAGTCCACCAGGTCGCGCGGCGGCTGGATGTCACGGATCTCGATGCGGTTGACCTTGATGCCCCACGGGTTGGTGGCCTGGTCGACCACGCCCAGCAGCTGCGCGTTGATGGCCTCGCGGTTGGACAGCGATTCGTCCAGGTCCATCGAACCGATCACGGTGCGGATGTTGGTCTGGACCAGCGCGATCGTCGCCAGCTCCAGGTTGTGGACTTCATAGGCGGCCTTGGCCGCATCCAGCACGTGGAAGAACACCACGCCGTCGACCTTCACCACCGCGTTGTCCTTGGTGATCACGTCCTGGCTGGGCACGTCCAGCACCTGCTCCATGACGTTGATCTTGCGGCCCACGCCGTAGATCACCGGCACCAGGAAGTGCAGGCCCGGCTGCATCGTGTGGGTGTACTTGCCGAACCGCTCGACCGTCCATTCGTAGCCCTGCGGCACCACGCGCACCGTCTTGAATAGCAGCACGATGCCCGCGAACAGCAGCACCAGCGCCAGAACCGACCCCATTTCCATTGAGTAAACCTCCCCGGTTGATCGCCGGAGTATAGGCTGGCCGGGTGGCTGCGACGGTTTCCCGCCCGCCCGCATCTGGACGATCAAGATGCCGCCCACTTCAAGCTTCGCCATCGACGTGCCCGACACCCTGCTTGCCCGCGTGCGGGCCGGCGAGCGCGGTGCGTTCGAGCAGCTGTACCGGCGTTTCGAGCGCCCGGTGTTCAACCTGGCGCTGAGGATGCTGGGCAGCCAGGGCGGCGCGCGCGAGGAGGCGGCCGACGTACTGCAGGACACCATGCTCAAGGCCTTCGACCGGATCGGCGATTTCCGCGGCGGCAATGGCGCGGGTCAGGCGCCGTTCTGGGGCTGGCTTCGGCAGATCGCGGTCAACGAATCGCTAATGCGGCTGCGCGCCCGCCGCAAGCACGAGCGCGACGTCGCGCTGGAAAACGACGAGTGGCTGGAAGACCACGCGCCGCCGCCGCCCGCGGCCGCCGATTCCGCGCAGCTGCAGCGCGCGCTGGACGCGCTGCCCGACACCACCCGGAGCGTGCTGTGGCTGTACCACGCCGAGGGTTACACCCATGACGAGATTGCCGCGCTGATGAACCGCACGGCCAGCTTTTCCAAATCGCAGCTCGCGCGCGGCAGCCGCCGCCTGCGCCAGTTGCTCGAGCCCGCCGACGTGCGGGCCGGAGGACACGCACATGCCTGACGCCGATCGCCCCCGCGACCATACCGATGCACCGGCCGACTGGTCGGCCGCCTTCGCGGCATTGCCGCAGGCCGAGCCGCTACCTGGAGGCTGGGACCGGATTGCCGCGCACCTGCCGGCCCGGCCCGGCTCAACCCAACCCGGGTCCGCATCGCGCGCGAAGTGGCCCGTGTGGCTGGCCACCGCGGCCAGCCTGGCGCTTGCGGCCGCAGTGCCCCTCGCGCTGATGGACGCCGTGCCCGACACCGCGCCGTCACCATCTCCGACCCTGCCCGCGACGCAATCCGTGGCGCGCGTTTCGACGCCGCCGTCGGCAGCGGCAGTGGAGGAAGCGGAAGCGGCTCCGGCAATCGCCGCTGTCGAACGCGACATCGCCGGATCCGAGCCTCAGCCACAAGCGCGCGTCGCATCCGTCGAGCCGACCCCGGCGCCGTCCTTGGCGGACCGCACGCCGGTGTCCTCACTAGTCAAAGATCAGGTCGATCCAGACACCGTGGCCGACACCCGGCCACAGCTGCGGCTGGCAGAAATCCAGCAGGAGTCGGCAAGGCTAGAGGCACTGCTCGCGATGGCACACGACGACCGCGTCGGGTCCGGCACGGGCGCCATGCTGGCCGCGCAACTGCAGTCGCGCCTGTCGCAGATCGACAGCGTGCTGGCGAGCGACGCCATCGACGACGACGAACGCCTCGCCCTGTGGGACGCGCGCGTGGACACGCTGCGCGACCTGACCGGGCTGGAGACCACCGAACGCTGGTTTGCGGCCGAAGGACGGGCCTACGACACCGCGCTGGTGCAGGTGCACTGATGCACGGCGGCCCCAGCGCTCCGCATTCCACTTCTTTCTCCTTCAACAAACCGCAAGTCACTTCCACCCGGAGCTGCATATGAACCGTCCCCGCATCCACGCCACGTTGCTTGCCGCTGCCCTTGCCGCTGCGCTGGGCGGCGTCGCCCAGGCCGACACCCCGGCGCCGCCGGCCGACGAGCGCGAACTCCAGCTCGCGCGCGAGGAACTCGAGCGCGCCGCGCGTCGCGTCGCCAAGCTGTCGGGCGAAACGCAGCTGGAGATGAAGCGCGTGATGGAGCATCGGCTTGAACGTCGGCCGGTGCTTGGGGTGGTGCTGTCGGCCGATGACACCCGCGGGGTGCGCCTGGCCGCCGTAACGCCGGGCAGCGCGGCCGCCGACGCCGGCCTGCGCACCGGCGATCGCGTGGTCAGCATCGACGGTCAGGCCGTGGCCGGCGCCGATGCCGACCAGCGCGTGGCCTCCGCGCGCGACGCGCTGTCGGGGCTCTCGGTCGACCGCGCCGTGCAGGTTGGGTACGAACGCGACGGCAAGAGCGCACGCGTCAGCGTCACGCCACGATTGAGCGCGCCGCTGGCGATGTTCCACGGCGAAGGAAAAGAGTTCGAATTCGAGTTCGACCATGCGCAGGTACGCCGGGCGGTCGAAGCCGCGCACGCGGCGGTGGCACCCCAGATCCGCCAGGAGATCATCCGGCTGTCCGAGCCCTGCGAAGGCGACGATTGCCGTGCACCGATGGTGTGGGAGGCGTTCCGCTGGAGCGGTCTTAACCTCGCCTCCGTCGATCCACAGCTGGGCCGTTACTTCGGCACCGACCGCGGGGTGCTGGTGCTCAGCAGCGGCCCCGAACTCCACGGCCTGCAACCGGGTGACGTGATCCGCCGGGTCGACGGCACGGCGGTGGCGACTCCGCGCGATGCGATGGCCGCGCTACGCGGCAAGGCCGCCGGCAGCCAGGTCGAGATCGACTACCTTCGCGACCGCCGCGAAGCCAGCGCCCGCATCACCGTGCCCGAAGCGGTCCGCGCACTCGCGCTGCCCGCTGCTCCACCGCCGCCGCCGCGCCCGCCCAGGCCGCCTCAGCCACCCAGGCCCACCGCACCGGACGCGCCGCCGCCGCCGGCGGCGCCCGACGCACCCCCGCCACCTGCCCCGCCGTCACCCGTGGGCATGATCTGACCTCTCCTCTGCACCGGATGGCAGCGTGCTGATTCCACACATCACCCCTGCCTGGCGGGGGTGATATCGCATCGCCACGACATCGACGCTTTTCGCGCCCGGCGAGCGGCTTGGCAGTCACGCGATGGGAGGAGGATGGGCGTCCTTGCCCGGCGCCGGAGGCCCGGCGGGATCCCTGGAGACACCGGTTCCAGTGGAACGCCCGCGCAACGCGGTCCGATTACTTCGTCAGGATCAGCTTGTCGTTGCGGGTGTGGCGCAGGCGGTAGGTCTCACCGCCGTGGCGGATGAGGATCTCGCGGCTGCCGCGCAGCAGCGCGCCGCTGTCGACCTGCCCGGGCAAGGACGGCATCGTGGACAGGGACGGGACGCGGGAGGCGCGGCCCGAGGTGTGCCGGAGCAGGAGGGTCGGACGCATGGACATGGGCGTGGCTCGGTCTGGACTCGCAGTTTATGATAATGATTCTCATTCGCCGCGCAAGTCCATCTGTTGCCGGCAGGTTCCTACAGACTTCCTACTGTAGGAGCGGCTTCAGCCGCGATAACGGACACGTGGGTCGCTCTGGGTTCGGTACGGCCACCCGGCGGGTCGCAAGCCACCGGGCTCCTACCCTGAGTTGCAAGGGAAGAGCATTGCGGCTGAAGCCGCTCCTACAGGCCGGCGTCGTGCGCCGGCTACTCCGCCGCCGCTTCGAGCCGGCGCCAGTCGCCCTCGCCCAACCGGTCGATCCACTCCAGCGCGGACAGGTTCTGCAGCAACTGTTCGGGCCGGCTGGCACCGAGGATCACCGAGGAGACATGCGGGTTGCGCAGGCACCAGGCGATGGCCAGCGTCGCCGGTGGCGCACCCAGCTCCGCGGCCAGCGCGGTGAACGCCTGCGCGCGCTCGAGCCGGCGCTCGTCGCTGCTGCCGAAGACGATCCGCTGCAGCCAGCCCTCCCGTCCCAACCGGGCATCGTCCGGAACGCCCTCGTTGTACTTGCCGGTCAGCAGTCCCGACGCGAGCGGTGAGAACGTGGTGGTGCCGAGGCCGAGCTCGGCGTAAAGCGGCGCGTATTCGAGCTCGACGCGCTCGCGGTGCAGCAGGTTGTACTGCGGCTGCTCCATGGTCGGCGCATGCAGGTGGTGTGCGCGGGCGACCTTGTGCGCCTCGCGGATCAACGCCGCCGGCCACTCCGACGTGCCCCAGTACAGCACCTTGCCCTGCCGGATCAGCGCGTCCATCGCCCAGACGGTTTCGGCGACCGGCGTCTCGGGGTCGGGCCGGTGGCAGTAGTACAGGTCCAGGCATTCCACGCGCAGCCGCTTGAGGGCGGCGTGGCAGGCGTCGGTCACGTGCTTGCGCGACAGCCCCTTCTGGGTGGGCCGCGGGTCGCTGGCCGATCCGAACATCACCTTGCTGGACACGCAGAAGCCATCGCGCGGCAGGCGCAGGTCGGCGATCACGTCGCCCATCACCCGCTCGGCCTCGCCGTTGGCGTAACCCTCGGCGTTGTCGAAGAAGTTGATGCCGTGGTCCCAAGCGGTGGCGACGAGCTCGCGCGCCGTCGACCGGCCGATCTGCGAACCGAACGTGACCCACGCGCCGAACGACAGGGCGGAGAGTTGCAGGCCGGAGCCTCCGAGGCGGCGGTACTGCATGGTCGGGACTCCTTGGTGACGTTGCGCGCGAGTGTAGCGAGGCGCTGCGCCGGCGCGCCGGCGCCGCTACAATGCGCGCACTCTTCCTCCGGGGAGTAGCCCACCCGCAGCGTGCCGGCCCATTGCCGGCCGCGTCGATTCATGCGGGTCCGTGCGTCAACACACTTGGCCGGCCGGCCATGGCGCGCGAGCGGAAGTGTCACGGGCCAGATGGCCGGACACCCGCCGGGCAAGACCGAAGGCAGGCGTTGCGCGATCAACTGGCGAAAGCCGGGGCCAGGCCGCGCGACGTCGGCCTTCGCGTGCAACGCGACTGCCTGGCCCCCGGAGCTTCACGATGCACCCCATCGCAGGTACCGGCGTATTCGACGCCACCTTCTTCGCACCGGTCGACTCCTGGCCCATGGCCGCCGCACTGGTGTCCACCGGCGTGGTCGCGCTGGCGGAGATCGGCGACAAGACGCAACTGCTCGCACTCTTGCTGGCCGCCCGCTTCCGCCGACCCGGCGCGATCATCGCCGGCATCCTCATCGCCACCCTGCTCAACCATGCACTGGCTGCTTGGCTCGGCGCGTGGGTCGCGGCCTGGCTGCAGCCGGACGTACTGAAGTGGCTGGTGGCGGCCAGCTTCGCCGCGGTCGCGCTGTGGTCGCTCAAGCCCGACACGCTCGACGACGGTGAGACGCTGCCCGCGCGCGGCGCGTTCGTCGCCACGCTCATTGCGTTCTTCCTGGCCGAGATTGGCGACAAGACGCAGGTGGCCACGGTGCTGCTCGCCACCCGGTACGAACCGCTGTGGGAAGTCGTGGCCGGCACCACCGTGGGCATGCTGCTGGCCAACGTGCCGGTGGTGATGCTGGGCAGCCGGTTCGCCCGGCGCCTGCCGCTGAAGGCCGCGCGCCGGGTGGCAGCAGCGGTGTTCATGGCGCTGGCGGTCTGGGTGGCGCTCAACGGCGCGGGCTGATGCGCGTGGGCTGGACGTCGAACCCCGGCGGCGTGGCTGCGCTACTCTCTGCGCGGTCACGCGGGAGGGGGCGGATGCTCGGCGAGAGGCAGGCACACCGGCGCACGCCGGGCGAGGTCGTGGCGGCGCTGCTGGCGCGGCCCGACGAGATCATGCTGGAGGTCGGCGCCGGCGGCGAACTGCTGGTGGCGCGACTGCGCGCGGTCATTGCCGGCCTGCTGCTGTTGCTTCCGCTGTCCAACGCGCTGGGCGGCGGTTCGATCGACGAGACGCTGATCGGCCTGGCCGGCGTGGTGTTCATCAACCTGTTCGCGCAGACCTGGCTGGTGCTGGCGCGCCGGCGTCGCCGCTTTCTGTGGCTGCCGTTCGCCACCGCGGCGTTCGATGTCACCGCCACCAGCCTGATCCTGCTGATGCTGGCCAACCACCACCTGCCGGCTGGCCTCAACAGCGTGGTGGTGTGGTGCGGCTACGTGCTGGCCATCCTGCTGACCGCGCTGCGCAATGACGGCCGCACCACGCTGTTCGCGGGTGGTCTGGCGCTGGTGCAATACGGCGTGATCGTCGCCGTGCTGCTGCTGGGCGCGGACTCACCCGAACGCCTGATCTCCAGCGACTACGGCACCCCCACCGTCGGCAACCAGGTGCAACGCCTGATCCTGCTGGCCATCGTTACCGTCATCACCGCGATGGTGGTCTACCGCCTGCAGCGGCTGGTCGAGATGTCCGGTACCGACGGTCTGACCGGCCTGCCCAACCGGACCTGGCTGCTGCACCGCATGCCGCACCTGGTGGACGCGGTCGAGCACGAGGGCGGCAGCCTGACCCTGGCGCTGCTCAACATGGACCACTTCCGCCGGATCAACGACGAGATCGGCCATCGCGCCGGCGACCGCGCGCTGCGCCACGTAGTCGGCACGATCACGCGGATCACCGACGAGCGCGAGTGGCTGGTGCGGTTGCGCGGCGAGGAGTTCGTGCTGGTCCTGCGCAAGCCGGTGGGCACCGCGTGGGAGCGGGTCGATGCGCTGCGCCGGCTGGTGTCGGCGGCACCCTTCGAACCCGAACGCGGTGCCGACCCGGTGCACCTGACCTTCAGCGCCGGCATTGTCGGCTACCCCAACGATGGCCACGACCTGTCGGCTCTGCTGCGTAACGCCGACCGGCGCCTGCAGACGGCCAAGCGCGAAGGCCGCGACCGCGTCGTGGCGAGGGAAACCTGAACACGTGAACCGCCCAGTCCTGCTTGCTGCGCGGGCGCCACGGCACTAGGCTGCGCCGATATTTTTGCAGGCCCAGGCCTGATTTGCCGGCCGGACCCGGCCTCGAGGGGACAACGACGTGGAATTAATCACCCGGATGGCCTTCGGCCTGTTCGGCCTGGCCGTGCTGATCGGGCTTGCCTGGCTGTTTTCCAACAACCGCCGTGGCGTCGACTGGAAGCTGGTCGGCATCGGCCTGGCGCTGCAGCTGGTGATCGCCGCGTTCGTACTGCTGACCCCCTGGGGCGCCAGCGTGTTCGATGCGCTGTCGAGCGGCTTCGTGAAGCTGCTGGGCTTCACCACCGAAGGCGCGAAGTTCATCTTCGGCGACTTCACCGACCCGGCGAAATTTGGCTTCGTGTTCGCCTTCCAGGTGCTGCCGACCATCATCTTCTTCGCCAGCTTCATGAGCGTGCTCTACCACCTGGGCGTCATGCAGAAGATCGTCCAGGGCATGGCCTGGGTGATCACCAAGGTGATGCGCGTGTCCGGTGCCGAAACCCTGAGCGTGTGCGCGAACGCCTTCATCGGGCAGACCGAGTCGCCGCTGGTGGTGCGCCCGTACATCGCCAAGATGACCGAGTCCGAGTTGCTGACGTTGATGGTCGGCGGCATGGCGACGATCGCCGGCGGCGTGCTGGGCGCGTACGTGATGCTGCTGGGCGGTGGCGATCCCGCGCAGCAGGCGTTCTATGCCAAGCACCTGATCACCGCCAGCATCATGGCCGCGCCGGCGACGCTGGTCATTGCCAAGATCCTCGTCCCCGAGACCCGCGAGCCGCTGACGCTGGGCACGGTGCGGATGGACGTGGAGAAGACCACCACCAACGTCATCGACGCGGCGGCAGCAGGCGCCGGCGACGGCCTCAAGCTGGCGCTCAATGTCGGCGCGATGCTGCTGGCCTTCATCGCCCTGATCGCGCTGCTCAACGCGCCGCTGGTGTGGCTGGGCGAGGTCACCGGGCTGGAAGCCGCACTGGGCCGTCCCACCGACCTGTCCTCGCTGCTCGGTTACCTGCTTTCGCCGCTGGCGTGGGCCATCGGCGTGCCGTGGCAGGACGCCAACACCGTCGGCGGCCTGATCGGCACCAAGGTCGTGCTGAACGAGTTCGTCGCCTATGTGCAGCTGGGCGAGATCCTGCGTGGCGGCGTGGAGGGCGTCACCCTCACCGACCAGGGCCGCTTGATCGCCACCTACGCTCTGTGCGGCTTCGCCAACTTCAGCTCGATCGCCATCCAGATCGGCGGCATCGGCGGACTGGCCCCGGAGCGCCGCGCCGACCTGGCGCGCTTCGGTCTGCGCGCGGTGCTTGGCGGTTCCATCGCCACGCTGATGACCGCGACGATCGCCGGCGTACTCAGCCACTACGCCTGAGGCCGGCGCGATGACGGGCACGGTCGCGGTAGTCGGGTCGTTCAACGTCGACCACGTCTGGCGCGTCGACGCGCTGCCGGTGCCCGGCGCCACGCTCGCCGGCTCGTACTCCACCGGCCCAGGCGGCAAGGGCTTCAACCAGGCGGTGGCCGCCCGTCGCAGCGGTGCGGCAACCGTGTTCGTATGCGCGCTGGGCAACGATGCAGGCGCGCACCAAGCCCGGGCGCTGTGTGACACGGACGGAATAGAACTGCACGCCGCCCGCGCTGATGCCCCCACGGGCACGGCTGGCATCTACGTAGACGCGAAGGGCACGAACACCATCGTGATCGGTGCTGGCGCGAACGCAGCGCTGGACCCTGCATTTGCGTGCAAGGCGCTGGCTGGCGCAGATGGCCCCCGGGTGGTGTTGGCGCAGCTTGAAACGCCGATGGAGACCGTGGCCGCGGTCCTCGCATGGGCCATGGCGTCGGGTGCGCTCGCCGTACTCAATCCCGCGCCGGCCAACGCAGACGTCCCGGTGCGGCTGTTGGAATGCACCGGGGTGCTCACACCCAACGAGACCGAATTCGCGGCGCTCCTAGCAACGCATGGCATTGCGGACATCGCCCCCGACCGTGTTCCGGCGCTTGACGACGCGCGCCTGCATGCGTGGTGCCGGGCGTTGCTTCCCCGTGGCACTGTCGTGATCACGCTGGGCGCCGCGGGCTGCTTCGTGTCGCATCCGGACACCGATGCGAAGGGCGACGCCTGTGCCGCCTACCGCGTCCCGGCGCCATCCGCGCGGGTGGTGGATACAACCGGCGCGGGCGACGCCTTCAGCGGTTCGCTGTGCAGCTCCCTGGCGCGCACGCCGGTTGCGCCGTTCCGCACGCACGTCGAGTTCGCCACCGCGTACGCCGCACGCTCTACTGAAGCGTTCGGCGCTGCGTTGGCGATGCCTCGCACCTGACCGAGCCACGGGTTCGCCCAAGCCCGCGGCATTGCCTCCGCGGCTTCCTTCAACGCACGCGGCCAGGACGCGGCACTTTTTGCTAATGCGAATCGTTTTTATTAACATGCGCGCGCTTACCAGGACGTGACCCGCGCATGCCCCACCTTCGACTCCTCGCCGGCGCGATCGCCGGCGCCCTCGCCCTGCCCGCAGCGGCAGCGGCCGCCGTCGCCGACGACGACGCCAGCACCCTCGACCGGGTCGTGGTGTCCGCCAGCACCAGCCGCATCCCCGACTCCGAGGCCGCGCTCCCGAACACCATCACGATCATCGACCGCGAGCAGCTCGAACAGCAGCTGGCGATCACGCAGGACCTCTCGCAGGTGCTGTCGAACCTGATCCCGTCGTTCACGCCATCGCGCCAGAAGCTGACCAACAGCGGCGAGACGCTACGCGGCCGTAAACCGCTGTACCTGGTAGACGGCGTGCCCCAGTCAACGCCGCTCCGCGAAGGCGGGCGCGACGGCCACACGATCGACCCGGCGATGATCGAGCGGATCGAGGTGATCCACGGCGCGAATGCGCTGCAGGGGCTGGGTGCATCCGGCGGCATCATCAACATCATCACCAAACGCGCGCCGCGGCGGGATGGCGAGACGTTCCACGACGTCAGCATCGCCGCCAGCACCGCCCTACCCACGCAGGACGACGGTGACGGCCACCGCGCGTCCTACGTGTTCGGCACCCGGTCGGGCGCGTTCGACCTGGTCGCGGGGGCGTCGTACGCCAGCGAAGGCCTCTACTACGACGCCGACGGCCGGGCGATCGCCGTCAACGACGTGCAGGGCGACCTCATGGACGCCGACAGCCACGACCTGTTCGCGAAGGCCGGCTGGACGATCGATGCCGAGCGCCGCCTGCAGTTCACCGCGAACCGCTACGAACTCCAGGGCAACCACGACTACCGCACCGTCGACGGCGATCCGGCGACCGGCCTGCTGGCGACGTCCGAGCGTGGCTCACCGGAGGGTGAGGGCCCGCGCAACCGCTCCACCTCGCTGGTAGCCGACTTCACTGACAACGCGATGGCAGGCGGCTACTTCCAGGCCCAGGCCTACTGGGTCGACTTCGCCGCGCTCTACGGCGGCAGTGACTGGGGCGACTTCTGGGGCGACGGCCGCGACCCGAACTGGTGGGACCAGTCGCAGAACGCGTCCGAGAAAGTCGGCAGCAAGTTGACGTGGTCGCGCGGCGACTTCATCGACGGCCGCCTGCGCCTGACCCTCGGCCTGGACTGGGCGCGCGACACGACTTACCAGGAGCTGGTCGTCAGCGACCTCAACTGGGTTCCCGAGACGCGCTACGAATCGTGGTCTCCGTTCGTGCAGACCGAGTGGCACCTCGGCGACCGCCTCATGCTCACCGGCGGCCTGCGCTACGAGCGTGGCGAGCTCCGCGTCGACGACTTCACCACCCTGCCCGTCTACGGCAGCCAGCAGGTCGAGGGTGGCAACCCGACCACGAGCGAGGTGCTTCCCAACGTGGGCGCGGTGTGGGACTCGACTGACGCGTTCAAGGTATACGCTTCGTATTCCGAGGGCTACGCCGTCGCAGACGTGGGCCGCGTGCTGCGCGGGATCAACACGCCCGGCCAGCGCGTCGACGCCCTGGTGGATCTGTCGCCGGTCATTGCCGACAACCGCGAAATCGGCGTGGACTACGACGACGGCCGCTGGGTCGCGCACCTGGCCGCGTACTGGTCCGACTCCGAGCTCGGGTCGCGCCTGTCGTTCGACCCCACCTCCGGTACCTACAGCGTCGTGCGCGAGCGCACCGAGATCCGTGGCATCGAGGGCAACGTGGCCGTGCGCGCCGGTGACGCCGACCGCTTCGGCCTGGCCTATGCTGCCACCGAGGGCGAGTACGACAGCGACGGCGACGACCACGTCGACAGCGACCTGCCGGGCATCAACGTCAGCCCGGACCGCGTGACCGCCTTCTGGACGCGCGACTGGACGCCCGCGATCAGCACTCGCCTGCAGGCCAGCCACGCGCTGGACCGGTCGTTCGACCGCCGGGGGATGGAAGTGGCCGACTTCGACGGCTACACCCTCGTCGACCTGATGGCGCGGTTCGCGATGCCGGTCGGTACGCTGAACGTCGGCATCGAGAACCTGCTGGGCGAGCAGTACGTCACGTACTACTCGCAGAGCACGCCGCGCGCGGACACCTACGTCGCCGGCCGCGGCCGCGTGCTGACGCTGGGCTGGTCGCACCGGTTCTGACGGCCTCGACGCGCACCTGATGCCGCCGGTCGCTCCCGCGCCGCACCGGGCCTTCCGACGCCGCCTGCGGGCGGCGTTGGCGTGGCTGCACCTGTGGCTCGGGCTGGCCGCGGGCACGGTATTCGCGCTCGTCGCGCTGGCCGGCGCACCGCTCGTCTTCCACGTCGCACTGCTCAAATGGCAACACCCGGGGCTCGTGGGCCACGCCCCGGTCGCCGACGGCACCGTGCTCGAAACCATCGTGGATACGTGGCGTGCCCGGGGCCTCCGCACCCTCGACCTGCCCCGCCGAGAACTGCCGGTCTGGCAGGGCTACCTCGAGGACGGCTCGCGGGCGTACTTTGCGCCCGACGACGGCCGGCTTCTGCTCCTGCGCTCGCACCACGACGATGCACTGCTGTGGCTGCACGAATTCCACGTCGAACTGCTCGCCGGTTCCATCGGCAAGGAGATCCTCGGCGTGATCGGCTGGATCGCGCTTGGCCTGCTTGTCACCGGCCTCTACCTGTGGTGGCCGAAGGTGGGCAAGTGGCTCTCGAGCCTGCGCTGGCACTCCAGTCCACCCGCAAGACGCTGGCGCAGTTGCCACCAGTCGGCGGGTGCGCTGCTTTCGCCGTTGCTCCTGCTGCTGACGCTGACCGGCGTGGGCATGGTCTATTCCAATGGCTTCCGCACGGTGCTCGTCGCGTTATTGGGTGGCGGCCAGGCACCCGCGGCGTCGCATGCGCCGCCGGCGGACCGCATCGAATGGCATGCCGTGCTCGCCCGCGTCGATCTCGCGCTGCCCGGCGCACGGGTGAGCCGCATCTCAATTCCCGCGGAGAACGACGGGACCGTGGTGTTCCGTGCCCGGGCAGCCGGCGAGTGGCATCCCGTGGGCCGCAGCGAGATCCACGCGAACGCCTTCGGCAACCGTACGCTCCAGGTCATCGATGCCACTCGGCACGCCGCCGGCATTCGCGTCCACCAAGCGATCTACCCGCTGCACATCGGCGCCGTCGGCGGGACTGCCGCGCGCTGGCTCACGTTCCTCGGCGGCCTGCTGCCGTCGTTCCTGCTGGTAACGGGAGCGCTCTTCTGGTGGCGTCGCCGGCGGGTCGGGCAGGCCTGACCAGCGGCCGCTAAAATAGCGCCATGCGCATCGGCCCCTTCCTCATCGAGCCCCGCGTGGTCCTGGCACCGATGGCCGGGGTCACCGACAAGCCGTTCCGGCAGCTGTGCAAGCAGCTGGGTGCGGGGCTGGCGGTGTCGGAAATGACCACCTCCGATCCGCGCTTCTGGAACACCGCCAAGTCGCGCCACCGCATGGACCATGCGGGCGAGCCCGACCCGATCAGCGTGCAGATCGCCGGCACCGTGCCTTCGGTGATGGCCGATGCCGCGCGCCACAACGTCGACCAGGGTGCGCAGATCATCGACATCAACATGGGCTGCCCGGCCAAGAAAGTCTGCAATGCGTGGGCGGGGTCGGCGCTGATGCGCGAGCCGGCGCTGGTGGCCGACATCCTGCGCGCCGTCGTGGATGCGGTGGACGTGCCGGTGACGTTGAAGATCCGCACCGGCTGGGCGGCCGACCGGCGCAATGCACTGGAGATCGCGCGCATCGCGGAGGATGCCGGCATCGCCGCACTCGCCGTGCACGGCCGCACGCGCGACCAGCAGTACACCGGTACCGCCGAGTACGACACGATCGCGCAGGTCAAGGCGGCGCTGTCGATCCCGGTCATGGCCAACGGCGACATCGATTCCCCGCGCAAGGCCGAGGCCGTCCTTACGCACACGGGCTGCGACGCGGTGCTGGTCGGACGCGCCGCGCAGGGACGGCCGTGGATCTTCCGCGAGATTGCCCATTACCTGGCCACGGGTGAGGCATTGCCGCCGCCGACGCTGTCCGAGATCCGCGACATCCTGCTCGGCCACCTGCAACACCTGCATTCGTTTTACGGTGAGGTCTCCGGCGTACGCATCGCCCGCAAGCACCTGGGCTGGTACGCAAAGGACCGCCCCGAACATTCCGAAGAACAGCGGGCGGCATTCCGCGCCGTGGTCAACCGCGCGGAAACCACCCATGCACAGCTTCAGGTCACCCGCGATTACTTCGACGCGCTGATCGCCGGCGTCGCACCCGACCTCCCGGTCGCCGCCTGACCCCACCCTGCCGAGCACACGCCATGAGCGACCCGGACCGCTCCGCCACCGACTTCCCCTACCTCCACGGTTTCTCGGCGACCGAGCAGGCGCGCCTGGTCAAGCAGGCCCGGCTCGCCGAGTCGACCATCTTCCGCAACATCGACTACACCGGCGCCAAGCGTCTGCTGGAAGTCGGCAGCGGCGTGGGCGCGCAGACCGAGATCCTGCTGCGGCGCTTCCCCGACCTGCACGCCACCTGCGTCGACCTCAACGACGTGCAGATCGAGGCGGCGCGCGCCAACCTCGGCGCCATGCCCTGGCTGGAGGGGCGCTACGCCATCCAACAGGCCGACGCGACCGACCTCCCGTTCGAGCCGCGCAGCTTCGATGCCGCGTTCCTGTGCTGGGTGCTCGAACACGTACCCTCGCCCGCCCGCGTGCTGAGCGAAGTGCGCCGCGTGCTGTCGCCCGGGTCGGTGGTCTACGTGACCGAGGTGATGAACGCTTCGTTCCTGCTCGACCCCTACTCGCCCAATGTGTGGCGCTACTGGATGGCGTTCAACGACTTCCAGATCGACAGTGGCGGCGACCCCTTCGTGGGCGCCAAGCTCGGCAACCTGCTGCTGGCGGGCGGCTACCGGGACGTCACCACCGAGATCAAGACCTTCCACTTCGACAACCGCGAGCCGGCGCGGCGCAAGGCGATGATCGCGTTCTGGGAGGAGCTGATGCTTTCGGCCGCCGAGCAGTTGGTTTCCGAGGGCAAGGTCGACCAGGCCACCGTGGACGGCGTGCGCGCGGAAATGCGCCAGGTACAGAACGACCCGGATGCGGTGTTCTTCTATTCGTTCGTGCAGGCACGCGCGGTCGTTTACTGACTAACGGCGGGGCGACTCGGGCCGGCAAGGACCGTGCCCGGAAACGGCGTCGGAAGTCACCCCGGCCTTCGGCCGATGCGCCTGCCTGCGCGCGGGGGGACCATTGGCAATGCCGGGGCGCCCCCACGGGACGACAACGGGCCGTCCCCCGCCCCGGCCACTACCGATCGGGAGGCTCCGATGAAAGGCAGGATTGCAATCGTGGCAACCAGTCTGTGCACCGCCGCCCTTCTCGCCACGGCCCCGGCCCTGGCCAGCGAGGCACAGATCGAATACGTGGCCCGGGAAAGCGGCCTCAGCGAGCGCAAGGTGCGCATGGTGCTCGGCAACCGCACCCCGTATGCCGAATATCGTGCGAACTACGAGAGAAGTGCGGCCCGCATCAAGGCGGCCATCGGCCAGGCGCAGTTCGAGCGGCTGGTCGCCGGCCTGTCGCTGCAGGTACCACAGGACCAGCCGGCCGTCGCGCTGACTGCCGACTCCGGCATGGCATCCGCGTTGTAACGCTAATGACCCGGCGTCGCGGCGTTCGTCGCGGCGGCGCCGGGATGAGTCGGCGCTTCCCAAATCCGCTGCCAAAGCCCCGCCAGCTGACGGCGCGATTCCCACGGCCACTCCATCTGCTCGGGCGGAATTGCACGCCACGCGCCGGACCCGCCCTCGGCTACGGCGAAACGGAACGTGTAGTCCGGCTCCGCCCCCATGCGCAGGTCCGACAGCACCAGATGCCCTTGGCGCCGCTCGGCCTTCATGAAGCCGTGGTTGAACCAGGCCAGTTCGCGTACGGCCGGCAGGGCCTCGACATCGCGCAGCGCGTCCACGTCCGAACGGTAGCGCCGGAACGCCATGGGGCCATGGTCGGCCGCCAGCGAGCGTTCGCCCTCGACGAAACCGTCCGGCGTCATCGCCACCACGCGCCACAGCAGGATGTTGAACGGCATCGGCACGCTGAAGCGCGGCGCATCGGCCAGGCCGAGCGACGCCAGCGACCGCGATGCCTCCCGCTCGACCATCGCTTTCGCGCCCAGCGAGGCGCCCAGGTACAGCGAACTGAGCGCCAGCCCCGCCGCCAGTGCATGACCCGCGACCCGGCGCGGTCCGGCCCAGCACGCCGCTGCGCAGGCCAGAAGCAGCCAAACCGTGTACAGCGGATCGATGATGAACACGCTCGACCACATCACGGGCCGCACCGGCAGCGGCCACAGCAGTTGGGTGCCGTAGACGGTGAACGCGTCCAGCAGCGGGTGCGTCAAGAGCGCCAGCTGGATCGCCCAGAACCATCGCCGCGGTGCCTCCGTGACGCGCCCGCCGCGTGACCGGAACCACGCCCATATCGCCCACGCAACCAGTGGCAGTACCAGCAGCGAATGGGTGAGCCCGCGGTGCCAGGTCATCCGCTCGACGGGGTTGTCCGTGAGCAACGCAATGGGCAGCACGTCCAGGTCGGGCAGCGTGCCCAGTGCGGCGCCCGCCAGCAGCGCTGCGCGGCGGTGTCCGGGGGGCGCGATGGCGGCGGTGACCGCCGCGCCAAGGAGCATCTGGGTGATCGAATCCATCGGCGCATGCTACCCAGCCGCCGCGACACCTGCCGCCAGCCTCGACGCCTTAACCGCGTGCAAACCCGCTGTCACCCAGAATCGACCGGCGATGCGACCCGCGGGCCGAACCTGTATCATGCGCGCCCATCCTTTTATCCCGATGCAAGGATATAGACGCCGATGTCCAGCTACCTGTTCACCTCCGAATCCGTTTCCGAAGGCCATCCGGACAAGATCGCCGACCAGATCTCCGACGCCGTGCTGGACGCGATCCTGACCCAGGACAAGCGCGCACGCGTGGCTTGCGAAACGCTGGTGAAGACGGGCGCGGCGATCGTCGCCGGCGAGGTCACCACCTCGGCATGGGTCGACATCGAGTCGCTGGCGCGTGGCGTGATCAACGAGATCGGCTACGACAATTCCGACGTCGGCTTCGACGGCCACACCTGCGCCATCATCAACATGCTCGGCAAGCAGTCGCCCGACATCGCCGCCGGCGTGGACGGCAGCCAGAAGAAGCAGAAGAAGCCGGAGGAACAGGGCGCGGGCGACCAGGGCCTGATGTTCGGCTACGCCTGCAACGAGGCGCCGGAGTTCATGCCTGCGCCCATCTACTACAGCCACCGGCTGGTCGAGCAGCAGGCCAAGATCCGCAAGAAGAAGAATTCGCCGCTGCCGTGGCTGCGCCCGGACGCCAAGAGCCAGGTGACCCTGCGCTACGACAACGCCAACCAGATCGTCGGCCTCGACGCCGTGGTGCTGTCGACGCAGCATGACCCGGGCGTCAAGCAGAAGGACCTGGTCGAGGCGGTGCGCGAGTACATCCTGAAGCCGGTGCTGCCGAAGAAGTGGATGGAGTCGCTGCCCAAGAACAAGATCCACATCAACCCGACCGGCATCTTCGTGATCGGCGGCCCGGTGGGCGACTGCGGCTTGACCGGCCGCAAGATCATCGTCGACACCTACGGCGGCATGGCCCGCCACGGTGGCGGTGCGTTCTCGGGCAAGGACCCGTCCAAGGTCGACCGTTCGGCCGCCTATGCCGCGCGCTACGTCGCCAAGAACGTCGTGGCCGCCGGCCTGGCCGACAAGTGCGAAGTGCAGCTGAGCTACGCGATCGGCGTGGCCGAGCCGACCTCGATCTCGGTCACCACCTTCGGCACCGGCAAGATCAGCGACGACAAGATCGAGAAACTGATCCGCAAGCACTTCGACCTGCGCCCGTACGGCATCGTCAAGATGCTCGACCTGATCCACCCGATCTACCGCTCCACCGCGGCCTACGGCCACTTCGGCCGCAAGCCGCAGGACGTCAGCTACATCGACGGCGCCGGCGTCACCCAGAAGGCCACGGCCTTCTCTTGGGAGAAGACCGACCGCGCCGACGAGCTGCGCAAGGCGGCCAAGCTGTAGGACTGGCCTTGCACGCCTCGCTCGATCTGCGAGGCGTGCGGTCAACACGATGGGGCCGTCTTGAACGGCCCCATGCAAGGACGGGCCGTCTTGAACGGCCCCATGCAAGGACGGGCCGTCCAGAACGGCCCGTTCACGTTTCCGGCCTGCCACCGCGCGGCCGGCGGACGTAAAATCACGACCCTGCCCCGCCGAGGGGCGCTGCGACCGTCAGCCGACGGCCAGGCTCGGCGAGGTTCCACGCACCAACGGCGCCCGGTTGCTTTCACGCCCGCCCGCATCGGGCCGGCCATGACCGGAGCTTTCCAATGAACGCAGTACCCAAGACCTTCTCCCAGGATGGCGACTACAAGATCGCCGACATCTCGCTGGCCGACTGGGGCCGCAAGGAAATCGACATCGCCGAGCACGAGATGCCTGGCCTGATGTCCATCCGCCGCAAGTACGCGTCCGAGGCGCCGCTCAAGGGCGTGCGCGTGACCGGCTCGCTGCACATGACCATCCAGACGGCGGTGCTGATCGAGACGCTGAAGGACATCGGCGGCGACGTGCGCTGGGCGTCGTGCAACATCTTCTCCACCCAGGACCATGCCGCCGCGGCGATCGCCGCCACCGGCACCCCGGTGTTCGCCTGGAAGGGCGAGACGCTGGAGGAGTACTGGGATTGCACCCTGGAGGCGCTGAGCTTCCCCGACGGCAAGGGCGGCTTCCTCGGCCCGCAGTTGGTGGTGGACGACGGCGGCGACGTGACGCTGCTGATCCACAAGGGCTACGAGCTCGAGCAGGGCGACAGCAGCTGGGTCGACGGCAAGGCATCCAGCCACGAGGAGCAGGTCATCAAGAACCTGCTCAAGCGCGTGCATGCCGAACGTCCGGATTTCTGGACCACCGTCGTGCGCGACTGGAAGGGCGTGTCCGAGGAAACCACCACCGGCGTTCACCGCCTCTACCAGCTGGCCGAGGCCGGCAAGCTGCTGGTGCCGGCGATCAACGTCAACGACTCGGTGACCAAGTCCAAGTTCGACAACCTCTACGGCTGCCGCGAGTCGCTGGCCGACGGCCTCAAGCGCGCGATGGACGTAATGCTCGCCGGCAAGGTGGCCGTGGTGTGCGGCTACGGGGACGTCGGCAAGGGTTCGGCGCACTCGCTGCGGGCCTACGGTGCGCGCGTGGTGGTGACCGAGATCGACCCGATCTGCGCGCTGCAGGCATCGATGGAAGGCTTCGAAGTCAACACCATCGAGAGCACGCTGGGCCGTGGCGACATCTACGTCACCACCACCGGCAACAAGGACATCATCACCGTCGAGCACATGCAGGCGATGAAGGACCAGGCGATCGTCTGCAACATCGGCCACTTCGACAACGAGATCCAGGTCGACGCGCTGTACGCGCTCAAGGGCGTGGAGAAGACGAACATCAAGCCGCAGGTGGACAAGTTCACCTTCGCCAATGGCAACAGCATCTTCCTGCTGGCCGAAGGCCGCCTGGTGAACCTGGGCTGCGCCACCGGGCACCCCAGCTTCGTGATGTCCAACTCCTTCGCCAACCAGACGCTGGCGCAGATCGACCTGTGGGCCAACAAGGACGACTACGGAAAGCAGGTCTACCTGCTGCCCAAGAAGCTCGACGAGGAGGTCGCGCGCCTGCACCTGGAGAAGATCGGCGTGAAGCTGACCACGCTCACGAAGGACCAGGCCGACTACCTCGGCGTGCCGGTCGAGGGTCCGTACAAGCCGGAGCACTACCGCTACTGATCGGTGGCGGGGTTCGGCTGCAAGGAAACGGGCGCTTCGGCGCCCGTTTCTTTTTGCGGCCCTGAAGCGTCCTTGTAGGAGCGGCTTCAGCCGCGATGGCCTATCCCGCGGGTCCACCAGACCCGTTCGCCGCTGAAGCCGCCCCTACAGAAATCAGGATCGGCACGACGAATCTCTTACATTCATCCCGATGAAGCGATACATTGCACGCAGCCCATCCGCCGCGCGTGCCACGAATGACGCCGATCAGCTTCGAGTTCTACCCGCCCAAGACCGACGAACAGCGCTCACAGCTGGACAAGAGCGTGGCCCGGCTCAAGCGCGAATCGCCCGAGTACGTCAGCGTCACCTTCGGTGCCGGCGGGTCGACCCTGAGCCATACGCCCGAAACCATCCAGCGCCTCAAGCGCGAGCACGACCTGCCCGCGGCGCCCCACATCACCTGCATGGGCGGCTCGCGCGAGGAGATCCGTGGGCTGCTCAAGCTGTATCGCGCCCTGGGTGCCAAGCGGCTCGTCACCCTGCGCGGCGACCTGCCCTCGGGCATGGTGAGCCCGGGCGACCTGCGCTACGCCAACGAGCTGGTGGAGTTCATCCGCAACGAAACCGGCGACCACTTCCACATCGAGGTCGCCGCCTATCCGGAAATGCACCCGCAGGCGCGTGACGCGCATGCCGACCTCGCCCACTTCAAGCGCAAGGTCGACGCCGGTGCGAATGGGGCGATCACGCAATACTTCTACAACGCGGATGCGTATTTCCGCTTCGTCGATGATGTGCGCGGTGCCGGCATCGACATCCCGATCGTGCCGGGCATCATGCCGATCGCGAACTTCAGCCAGATCCGCCGCTTCTCAGACCTCTGCGGCGCGGAGATCCCGCGCTGGGTCATGCAGCGCATGCTGGCCTATGCCGACGACGTCCAGAGCATCCGCGCGTTCGGTGCCGAAGTGGTCGCGCAGCTCTGCCGGCGCCTGATCGACGGCGGCGCGCCGGGCCTCCACTTCTACACGCTCAACTTGGCCAAACCCACGCTAAACGTGCTGGAGCGATTGCGCTGAGTTGCAGTGGGGTTCAGTCACGGAGCCCTTTTCCCACAAGCTTTTGACGGTTCCGCGGGGACCATGCGCACACCCCCCGAATGCGCAATACCCCGCTATGAACACGCGCTCCGTACTCGCCTCCGCCCTCGTCCTGTCCCTTGCCGCGCTGCCGGTAGCCCCTGCCGTCAATGCGGCGGCCAACGGTATCCAGCGTTGTCAGGCGCCGGATGGCACCACGGTCTATACCGACAAGCCGTGCGGAATGTTCGGCGCGCAGCCAACGCCAATGTCGGGCGAACTGCTGACGCGACTGGCCCGCGAGGATGTGGCGTCCGGTGGGGATTCGGCCGTTTACGCGGATACCTCCATCGCGACGGCCAGCGCCGTCGGTCGACGCTCCCCTGCCAGTGGGTGCGCCCGGTCCGCGACGCAGCTGTCCATGGACCTGCAAGGCGCGCTGGCACTGGGCGACGTCAACCGGGTCGCGGAAAGCTATCACTGGACCGGCATGAGCAATGCCCAGGGCCAAGCCACGATGGAGCGGCTCGACCGCCTGACCTCGCAGCCCTTGGTGCACGCGCAGTACTTCAACGCGCAGATCGGCGGGTTTGGTTCGTACGCCGATGCCAGCGCCCCGCTGTCGAGCAGCGGCGCTGCGGGCATCATGCAGCTCAGCTTCGGCCCCGGCGCATCGCGAACCGTCGTCGACTTCGACGTCCATCAGCACCAGGGCTGCTACTTCGTCCGCTTCTGACGCATCAAGGTTTCAAGTCAACCATTCCCGGTCACACGCCCCGTCACACGCTCCCATGCAGACCCGCGTCATTGTGATTCGTTGAGCGCGGTCGTGACTCCTGCACTTTTCACGCTGCGCTCACGCCATTAGGCTGCGCCAATGGCGGTCCCATTTTCCTATCGCCGCGCCGTCTTGGGCGCCGCCCTACTCGTCGTGATCGGCACGATCCACGCCTCAGGCGCAATCGCCTCGGCGCAGGTACGAGAGTGCATCGATCCCAGTGGAACGCCGGTCTTTACGGATCGCCAATGCAGCGACATCGGCGCGGTGGAACAGAAACGGGCCGCTCATCGGACATCGCCCTCGGTCCGCCTGCACCAGGGCGGTTGCGCCCGCAACCTTCAGGACCTCGTCTACGAGATGACCACGGCCATTGACGGTCAGGACGCGAACCGGCTCGCCGCCGTCTACCACTGGGCGGGTATGTCGGGCCGTACCGGATATTCGATCCTCGACCGGCTGGATGCCATTACCCAACGCCCTCTGGTCGACATTATCCCGGTGATGCCGATGACGCCCGAGGGGCTGGACGGGTTCTACTACCCGCAGGCCAGCGTGCGCCAGCAGCCGATCGGCCTGCGCGTCGAGCAGACCCTCGCCAATGGCAGCACGCCGTCGAGCACCACGTTCGGCCTGCAGCGCCACCTGGGCTGCTGGTGGATCAAGGGCTGAGGCCTCCGGTTGCCATCCCTCCGCGCGGCACATCCACCCGCGGCATCGCGCAGGCACAATACGCGGCCGATGACCGACGGAACCGCCCGCATGCAATACCCCGAATGGATCTGGCACAACGGTGCGATCAAGCGCTGGGCCGAGGCCACCACGCATGTCATGGCGCATGCGCTGCATTACGGTTCGTCCGTGTTCGAGGGTATCCGCTGTTACCAGACCCCGTCGGGTCCGGCGATCTTCCGCCTGACCGACCACAACCGGCGCCTGCTGGCGTCGGCCCGCATCTACGAAATGGCGATGCCGTACTCGGTGGACGAGATCAACGCCGCCTGCCGCGAAGTCGTGCTGCGCAACGGGCTGTCGCAGGCCTACCTGCGCCCCGTGGCGTTCCGCGGCCTGGGTGGTTTCGGGCTTTCGGCCGACACACCGACGGACATGGCGGTGGCGGCCTGGCACATGGGCCCGTACCTGGGTGAGGGCGTGCTGGACGACGGCATCGACGCCTGCGTCTCCAGTTGGCAGCGCTTCGCGCCCAACACCATTCCCGCCGGCGCCAAGGCGGGCGGCAACTACCTGTCGGGCCAGCTGGTGGCGCGCGAGGCGCGGCGCCTGGGCTTCGGCGAGGGCATCGCGCTGGCCTCCACCGGCCTGCTGAGCGAAGGCGCGGGCGAGAACCTGTTCCTGGTCATCGACGGCGCACTGCACACCACGCCGGTCAGTGCGGCGCTGCTCAACGGCATCACGCGCAACTCGATCATCCACTTGGCCCGCGACGCGGGGATCGACGTGGTGGAACGCGACCTGCCGCGCGAATACCTCTACCTGTGCGATGAGCTCTTCATGTGCGGCACGGCCGCGGAGATCACGCCGATCCGGTCGGTCGACGGCCGCGCGGTCGGTGCCGGCAAGCCGGGGCCGGTGACGCGTCGCATCCAGGACCTGTTCTTCGGTCTGTTCGACGGCACGACGCCGGATCGGCACGGCTGGCTGGAGCCCCTGGAAGCCTGATGCACCGGCCGCCATGTCGGGTCCTGCAACGACCTGACTCGCCGCGGCGATCGGTCACGCGGCTCCGAGTGGAAACGGGTAGATCCCGCTGAAGCCGTTGCTACGTCGTCGGGGCGTCGGAAAACGTCAGGGTCGCGACCACGCCCTGCACCTTGCCCGGCGCCACGCGCACGTTCCATCCGTACAGGGCGCACAGGCGGCGCACGATCGACAGGCCGATGCCGCCGCCCTGCGAGTGGCCGGCGTGGGTGCCCCGGTAGCCGCGTTCGAACAACTTGGCCGCATCCTCGGCGCTGAGGCCGGGGCCGGAGTCGATCACTTCCACGTGGTCCGCGTGCAGGCGCACGATGACCTCGCCCGACTTGGTGTACTTCACCGCGTTGCCGATCAGGTTGCCGAGTGCGACGGCCACCGCGGCCTCCGGTGCGTCGACCACCAGCCCGCGCTCGCCTTCCATGCGCAACTCCAGCGTCTTGCCGACGACCTGTGCGCGGTGCACGTCCAGCAGCTGCTCGGCGACCTTGGCCACGTCGGAGGCGCCGTGCCCGCGCTCGTTGCGCGACAGCAACAACAAGGCGCTGATCAGGTCGGTGCACTGCTGCTCGGCACGCTGGATGCGCAGCAACCGGCTGCGGGTCTTGTCGTCCACGTCGGGCCGCGACAGCAGCAACTCCACCGCGCCCTTGATCACCGCCAACGGCGTGCGCAGCTCGTGGCTGACGTCGGCATTGAATTCGCGGTCGCGCTGCACCACGTCGGTCAGCCGCTCGGCGTAATCATCCAGCGCCTCGGCCAGCTGGCCGACCTCGTCGTCCGGGAAGTGCGCGGCGAGGGCTTCGGGTTGCGCGCTGCGCCCCGACAGCTTCAGCCGCCGCGCCAGTTCCGACACCGGGCTCATCACGCGCGATGCCGCCCACCAGCCCACCAGCAGCGACAGCAGGGTGAACACCACCACCGAGCTGAAGATGGCGCGGTTGAACTGCTCCTCGCCGCGGCGGGCCTGCGTCATGTCGTAGGCGAGGAAAAACCACTCGTCCGGCGTCTTTCTTACGGCCAGCTTGTAGGCGAACGTCTCGCCGTTCTCGTCGGTGCCGCTGATGTTGTGGATGCCGTCGGACAGTTCGTACCAGTCCGGCTCCTCCTGCCGCAGTTCCTCGAAACGCTCGCGCCGCACATGCCGCGCGAACATCTGCTGCACCTGGATCTCAGGATTGCGGTCCGGCGCCGAGTAGTACTGGCGCGCGTACTCGTCGATGTTCTTGTTCATCACGTCCTCCACCAACTGCGTCTCAACCCGGTTCCGGGTCCAGTTGGTGGCGAACGCGAACAGTGCGGTCAGGCCGAAGCCCAGCAGCACGAACGCCAGGATGATGCGGCTGCGCAGCTGCCGCCGGTAACGCGGACGGCGACGCCCCATGGGATGCACGGCGACGCCGGGCGCGCCTTCAGCTTCCGGCATTTTCGATTTCGGCAATGCGGTACCCGATGCCGTGGCGCGTCTGGATCAACGGGGTCTCGAACGGCTTGTCGACCACCGCCCGCAGGCCGTGGATGTGCACGCGCAGGCTGTCGGAGTCGGGCAGCTCCTCGCCCCAGACGCGCGTCTCCAGTTCCTGCCGGGTGACCACGGCCGGGCTGGCTTCCATCAGCGCCTGGAGGATCTTCAGAGCGGTCGGGTTGAGCTGCAGCAGCTTGCCCTGGCGGCGCACTTCCAGCGTGTCGAGGTTGTACTCGAGGTCGGCGGCGTTGAGCACCCGCGTCTGCACGCCCTTGCCGCGGCGCGACAGTGCATTGAGGCGGACTTCAACCTCCTGCAGCGCGAACGGCTTGATCAGGTAGTCGTCGGCGCCCGAGTCGAACCCGGCCAACTTGTTGTCCAGCGAATCGCGCGCGGTCAGCATCAGCACCGGCGTCTGCTTGCGCGCCTCGTTGCGCAGCTTGCGGCAGACCTCCAGGCCGTCCAGCCCGGGCAGGTTGAGGTCGAGCACGATCGCGTCGAAGTCATGGACCACCGCCAGGTGCAGGCCGGTGATGCCGTCGGCGGCGAAGTCGACGGTGTGGCCGCGGTCTTCGAGGAAATCCCCGAGGTTGGCGGCGATGTCCTGGTTGTCTTCGATGACGAGGATGCGCATTGGGGGTTCCTGGGTGGGGGATTCGACCGCGGCAGCGTGGCAAGGTTCGGGTCGACGTGGCGTGCGGACCGGCCCACGCCCGGATTCTGCCAGAGCGGCGGAGCCTGGGCGTTTTGGACACATCCGCAGGCTGGCCCATCCACCACCGCGAGGGGTGGACGCCCGACCGCCACCCACAAAAAACCCAGGCGCGGGCCGCGCGCCTGGGCCAAAAGGGTGTTGCCCCGATACCGAAACTGCCGGACCCCGGGAGTTCCCGGGCAAGCCCTGCAGTGCTGCGGTCCGGACAACGCTACGCGGGGGGCGATTAAACCACCGTTAAGTGCGACGTTAAGGAAACGCTATTCACTCAATCGCCCACTTCAAGCCTTTGATTTTCAATGCCTTTTGAAGCACAGGCCGCGACTGCGGACACCCGTCAGGCCTTGGTCGCGGCGCGCTTGGCGGCGATGCGCTTGTAGCGCAAGGCGACGTAATCGACGATCTCCCCCGCCACGTCGACCCCGGTGGCGTCCTCGATGCCCTCCAGGCCCGGCGAGGCATTCACTTCCAGCACCAGCGGCCCGCGCGCGGACCGGATCAGGTCGACACCGGCCACGCCCAGCCCCAGCACGCGCGCGGCCCGGATGGCGACGTCCTGCTCGGCCGCCGTCGCCTTCACGCCCTTGGCGCGCCCGCCGCGGTGGAGGTTGGAGCGGAAGTCGCCCTTCGGCGCCTGCCGCTTCATCGCCGCAACCACCTTGCCGCCCACCACGAAACAGCGCAGGTCCGCGCCCTTGGCCTCGGCCACGAACTCCTGCACGAGGAACTGCGCGTACAGGCCCCGCAGCGCCTCGATCACGCCCTTCGACGCCGACAGCTTCTCCGTCAGCATCACGCCCGCACCCTGGGTGCCTTCGTTGAGCTTGATGACGTGCGGGGGCGGGCCCAGCATCGACAGCAGGTCGGCGGTGTCGTCGGGGTTGTCGCCGAACACCGTGGCCGGCAGGCCGATGCCCTGCGCCGCGAGCATCTGGTGGCTGCGCAGCTTGTCGCGTGCACGCAGCACCGCGTCGGACGGGTTGGGGGTGAAGGTGCCCATCAGTTCGAACTGCCGCAGCACCGCCGACCCGTAGCGTGTGATCGATGCCCCCACGCGCGGGATCACCGCGTGGTAGCCGGCAATCTCGACGCCCTTGTAGTGCATCCGGAAGCCATCCGAATCGATGCGCATGTAGCAGCGCAACGGGTCCAGCACGCGCACGCTGTGGCGGCGTTCGCGCGCGGCCTCCACCAGCCGGCGCGTGGAGTACAGCTTGGTGTTACGCGACAGGATCGCGAGCTTCATCGAGGCTTCTTCAGGGAGTGAACGACGCCGCCGGACGGGCGGCCATGCAGGAACGAACGTGACGGGTCCACCATGAACGCACCGGCCATCGCGGTACGGCCAAGCAGCATGGGGAAGCGCATGCCGCGGCGGTCCGAAAGGTTGATGTCGATCTCGCGCTCCATGCCCGCCAGGCGCATCGTCGTGCGGAGGAACACCCGGCGGCTGCGATGGCCGCCCGAGTCGGTCACTTCGCGCTCTTCCAGCACCGGTGCAATCGATTCGATCGGCACACCCGTGCCCGGTGCCACCCGGAAGCCCACCCACGGCGCGCCCCCTTCGGTGAAGCGCCAGTGCGCGTCGACGTGCAAGGCGCAACTGCGCGCGCCGCTATCGACCTTCGCGCGGACCCAGGGCAGCCCTAGCCCGGGCAACGCAACCCACTCGCGCCAGCCCAGGACGATCCGTTCGGGTGCACCCTGCGTCATGCGGCGGTGGCCTGTGTGGGTTGATCGGGTCGCGTGGCGCGATGGGCGCACCGGGGCGAAGGCCCAACGAAAACGGCGGCCCGGTCCCGAAGGACGGAGCCGCCGCAAGATGGAGCGGGTGATGGGAATCGAACCCACGCTATCAGCTTGGGAAGCTGAAGTTCTACCATTGAACTACACCCGCGCGACCGGAAGTCTATGCCGGCGCGCCCCTACTGGCAACGCGCCCGCACAGGCCGGTGGCCGGCGTCAGAAACCGCGCCCGACGTTGAGGAACACGCCGACGCTGTCGGTGCCGTTGCGCGCCACCGAGCCGGCCAGGCCGGCATCGGCGTCCAACCCGAACAGCGTGGTGCGCGCACCCAGCATCACCGTGCCGTAGTCCTCGTCCAGCTCCAGCCCCGGCACCGCGTACGGCGCGGTGCCCGGCATCGACTGCAGCTGCGCGAAGGCCTCTTCGTCGTGATCCTCGAACTCGCGGTCCCACGTCAGGCGTGCGTACGGCGCGAAGTGCTCGCCCATCTGCAGGGCGACCTGCCAGCCGACGCTGCCGACCAGCGAATCGATCTCGCGCTGCGGGTACGCCAGCGAGGTCGACAGGTCCGCCTGGTCCTCGGCCATCGCGTCGATGTCGATGCGCTGCGATACCAGCGACAGCACCGGACCGTGGCTGAGGGTGCCGTGGTCGAAGCGCCAGCCGGCATCCAGCGCCACCGTCAGGTTGTCGCCGTCGGCCGAGGCGCGGTGCACACGCGTGGCCGGGCCGAGGTCGACGCGGCGCTCGGTGTCGTAGTCGCCCTGGCTGGTGCTGGCCTGCACGCCCACCCAGCCGTTGCCGCCACGCCAACCGGCGTAGGCACCCAGCGTGGTGTCGTCGAAGGAGAACTCGCCCCTGCCCTGGCCCCACTTCAGCGTCTGCGAGCCGGCGCCCAGGAAGCCGCCGACGTGGAAGTCGCCGCTGCTCCAGCCCAGGCCGGCCAGCAGTCCGGCACCGCCGCCCTCGCCGTCGACCATCGCGCCGGTGCCTTCGTCGAACTTCTGGTAGTCGCCGCGCAGGTCGGCCCAGGCACGCAGTCCGGGCTCACCCGTGGAGCCACCGCGCCACTGCGCCGCGACCCGGTCGCTGCGGGTACGGCCGGCCAGTTGCTGGGCGTGCGGCAGCATCGCCACCTGCCGCGGTCCTTCCAGGACGGAGGCGGCGTAGTCGGCAATGATCGTGTGGGCGTTGGCGGTCGGGTGCACGCCGTCGGCGAACGCGTAATCGTCGGCCGCGGTGGGCGTCACGTAGGTGCCCGGGTTGCAGGTGATCGACTGTGCGGTGATCTGCGGCTGGCACGCGGTGCCGGTGATGTTGGTGAAACCGAACTCGGCCGGGTTCGCCACGACCTCCTGGAACAGGCTGAAGGTATCGAGCGGGATGACCCGCAGGCCGGCCTGCGCCAGCCCGCCGAACAGGGCGTCGTTGTAGGCCATCGACAGTTGCGTACCGCCGGCCTGCGCGGCCGGGCCCTGTGCGCGGAAACCCGGCGTCAGGCCGATATCGGGCACGGTGGGTACCAGCACGTAGCGCGCGCCAGCCGCCTGCAGCGTGCCGATCGCACCGACCTGCGCGGCCACGGCCTGGCCGATCACCGGCGCCGGGTCGCCACCCGCGCCCGCGGTGCCGACCGCAGCAAACACGTCGTTGGCGCCGCCCCACACCGCGTAGAGCGCGTCGGCGTCGGCCTGCCCGCCGGTGGCGGCCAGGTAGCTGGCGACCTGCGTCTGCACCGACGGCACCGGGCCCAGCTGACTGGCGGTATCGGTACCGGTGCGCGCACCGCCGACGGCGTAGTTGCTGCCGCCCTGGTTGGCGCTGACGGCGGCCGCGGCGTAGAAGTCGGCCAGTTGCTCGGACCACACCAGCCCCGGGTTGGTGGTGAAGCGGCCCAGGATCGCGGCCTGCGGACCCGCGACCTGGATCAGGACCGGACGGAAGTGGCCGGAGTCGGTGAGGCTGTCGCCGAAGAAGATCGTCTGCGAGTAGGTCTGGGCGAAGGCGGGCGCGGTGGCGAGCGCGAGGGCCGCAGCCAGCGCGGTACGAACGGGTCGGTTCATGGATCGTCCTTGCGATGAGCGATGGGAAGAGGCGGTCCGGCGGGCATACGCCCGCGGATGGCGCGCATCGAACCACGCCCGGCGCACGCGGACAAGGCGCACCGCCGCATCCCGTGCCTGCAGGAACCGCACGGCACCGCGGCAACGCCCCAAGTGGCACCGCGGCGCGCACTTGCCGACAATGCGCGCATGGACATCACACTCAACGGCGAAGCCCGCGCGCTCGAGGCCGCCTGCACCATCGCCGCCCTGCTCGAAATGGAGGGCCTGGCCCAGCGCCGTGTGGCCGTCGAGGTCAACGGCGAGATCGTTCCGCGCGGCCGCCACGGCGAGCATCCCCTGGCGGACGGCGATCGCGTCGAGATCGTGCACGCGCTCGGAGGCGGCTGAGCACGTGCCGCACGCTGGCACTGCCGGCGGCTGAGCGCGCGCCACACTCGCTGCTCCATCGCGGCCCACGTGTCGTATCGCGATGCAATAATGGCGCGATGACCACGCCACACGCCCCCGAACCCCTCGTCATCGCAGGCAAGCCCTACGCCTCGCGCCTGCTCACCGGCACCGGCAAGTTCAAGGACCTGGACGAAACCCGCCGCGCCACCGAGGCCGCGGGCGCGGAAATCGTCACCGTCGCCATCCGCCGCACGAACATCGGCCAGAACCCGGGCGAGCCCAACCTGCTCGACGTGCTGCCGCCGGACCGCTTCACCATCCTGCCCAACACCGCCGGCTGCTACACCGCCGACGATGCCGTGCGCACCTGCCGCCTGGCGCGCGAACTGCTGGACGGCCACACGCTGGTGAAGCTCGAGGTGCTGGGCGACCAGAAGACATTGTTCCCCGATGTGGTCGCCACCATCGCCGCGGCCGAAACGCTGGTGAAGGACGGCTTCGACGTGATGGTCTACACCTCCGACGACCCGATCCTGGCCAAGCGCCTGGAGGACATCGGCTGCGTGGCGGTCATGCCGCTGGCCGCGCCGATCGGCTCGGGCCTGGGCGTGCAGAACAAATACAACCTGATCGAGATCGTCGAGAACGCGAAGGTGCCGATCATCGTCGACGCCGGCGTGGGCACCGCGTCGGATGCCGCCATCGCAATGGAGCTGGGTTGCGACGGCGTGCTGATGAACACCGCGATCGCCGGCGCGAAGGATCCGGTGCTGATGGCACATGCGATGAAGCTGGCGGTGGAGGCCGGCCACGCCGCGTTCAAGGCCGGCCGCATCCCGCGCAAGCGCTATGCGAGTGCGTCCAGCCCGGTCGATGGGCTGATCGGCTGACAGGCCGGCTTCCACGATGAGCGACGACGCCGCAGACGAGTCCAGGCCGGGCAAGGTGCCGCCCAAGCCCTTCACCGTGACCGAAGGCCACCGCCAGGTGCGCAGCTTCGTGTTGCGGCAGGGGCGGTTCACGCCCGCGCAGCAGCGCGCGTTCGACGAGCAGTGGCCGCGGTTCGGGCTGGACTACATGCCTTCTGGAAGCCGCGGCACGCCGCGCGACTTCGATGCCGCCTTTGGCCGCAGCGCGCCGCGCATCGTCGAGATCGGCTTCGGCAACGGCGAGGCACTGCGGTACTCGGCCGCGCGCGACCCCGCGCGCGACCACGTCGGCATCGAAGTGCACGCGCCCGGTGTCGGCCGTCTCCTCAACGCGCTGGCCGAGGACGACGCGCGCAACGTGCGGGTGTTCCACCACGACGCCGTCGAGGTGCTCACGAACGAGGTGGCCGACGGCAGCCTCGACGAGATCCGCATCTATTTCCCGGACCCGTGGCACAAGAAGCGCCACCACAAGCGGCGGCTGGTGCAGCCGGAGTTCGCCACGCTGCTGGTACGCAAGCTGGCGCCGGATGGGCGCTTGCACCTTGCGACCGATTGGCAGGAGTATGCCGAGCACATGTGGGACGTCCTGGACGCCACGCCCGGCATCGCCAACCGGGCAGGGCCGCGCGGTGCGGTACCGCGGCCGGACTGGCGCCCGCAGACGCACTTCGAGACCCGCGGCCAGAAGCTCGGCCACGGCGTGTGGGACCTGCTGTACGACAGGGTCTAGGACCGGGAGCCGGGAGCTGGTGAGGAGCAGGTACGCCGTTTCGATCCGCACGATGCCCGCGTCCGGCGTCCGTCTGTCGACCCCGTGCCAGCCCACGCGTGCCGCTGACGTCGCAGCTCTTCCCCACCCCGCCACCGCGCCGCACGCCCGGCCGCCGGCGCACTGATGGACACCGCGCTCGCGCTCACCACCGACATGAAGCTGGTCCTCGGGCTGGTCGGCTTCACGATGGTGATGTTCCTGTTCGAGCGCATCCGCGCCGACGTGGTCGCGCTGGTGGTGCTGGTGCTGCTGGGCCTGTCGGGCCTGGTCGCGCCGGAGGAAATCTTCAACGGCTTCTCGTCCAACGCGGTGATGAGCATCATCGCCACGATGATCCTGGGCGCGGGCCTGGACCGCACCGGCGCACTTAATCGCCTGGCCGGCTGGCTGCTGCGGCGCGCGCACGGCATCGAGCAGCGACTGATGCTGCTGACGGGCGCGGTCGCCGGTCTCAACTCTTCCTTCATGCAGAACCCGGCGGTGATGGCGCTGTACCTGCCCGTCGCCTCGCGCCTGTCCTCGCGCACCGGCCTGTCGCTGCCGCGGCTGCTGCTGCCGATCGCCGCGGCGATCGTCATGGGCGGCGGCCTGACGATGGTCGGCAACTCTCCGCTGATCCTGCTCAACGACCTGTTGCTGGCGGCCAACAGCAACCTGCCCTCGGGCGCGGCCACGCTGGAGCCGCTGGCGATGTTCGCGCCGCTGCCGATCGGCCTGGCGCTGCTGGGTGCGTCCTTGGCGTACTTCCACTTCTTCGGCAAGAAGCTCGAGCGCGACGACGGCAAGGGCGCCACGCCGGCGCGCACGCAGAGCTACTTCGCCAACGCCTACGGCATCGAGGGCGATGTCTACGAGCTGACCGTCACCGCCGACAGCCCGCTGGTGGGTATGTCGCTGGGCGAGGCCGAGGCGCTGCACGGTGCGCCGCTGCTGCTGGCGCTCAAGAGCAACAACGAATCGCGCCTGGCACCGCCGGCCGACACCCGCATCTGGGTCGGCAGCGTGCTGGGCGTGATGGGCGGCAAGCAGCAGGTGGGCGACTTCGCGCAGAACCACTTCCTGCGCATGACCTCCCGCCTGCGCAACTTCGGCGACCTGTTCAACCCCAGCCGCGCAGGCATTTCCGAGGCGGTGATCCCGCCCACCTCCAATTTCATCGGCAAGACGGGGCGCGAGCTGGAACTGCGCAAGCAGCTGGGCGTCAGCCTGCTGGCGATCAACCGCGACAAGTCTGTGATGCGCGAGAACGTGCGCGACGTACCGCTGCGCTCGGGCGACATGCTGGTGCTGCACAGCATCTGGACCGACCTGGCGCGCGCGGCTGCCGGCAAGAACCTGGTCGTGGTCACCGACTACCCCAAGGGCGAACAGCGCCCGCACAAGCTCAAGATCGCGCTGGGCATCTTCGCCGTGGCGATGCTACTGGCGCTGTCCTCGCGCCTGCCGGTGTCGATCGCCCTGATGACGGGCGTGGCCGGCATGCTGGTGGCCGGCGTCATCCACATCGACGAGGCGTACTCGGCCATCAACTGGAAGACCATCTTCCTGATGGCCTGCCTGATCCCGCTGGGCTGGGCGATGGACTCCTCCGGCGCGGCGGCGTGGGTGGCCGGCCACAGCATCGAGCAGTTGCCGGAAGGCACGCCGGTCTGGCTGCTGGAGGTGGCGCTGGGCCTGCTGACCACGCTGTTCTCGCTGGTCATCAGCCACGTCGGCGCGACCATCGTGATGGTGCCGCTCGCCGTGAACCTGGCGCTGGCCGCGGGCGGCGACCCGACCGCGTTCGCGCTGATCGTCGCGCTGTCGGCCTCCAACAACTTCATGACCGCATCCAACCCGGTCATCTCGATGATCAGCGGCCCGGCGGGCTATTCGGGCAAGGAGCTCTGGCGCATCGGCGGGCCGCTGTCGCTGATCTACACGGTGGTCGCCGTGGGCATGGTCAACCTGATGTTCTGGGTCGACCTGTTCTGAAACCCGGGGCCCGCGTCCGGGCTACGTCGCCGCTGCCAGCCACACCGCGCCATCGCGCACGTCCACCGGCACCGGGCGCAATGCCTCGCCCCGGCAAGGCCCGGCGACGCAGACGCCGTCGGCCAGCTGGAAACTCGCGCCGTGGGCGGCGCACACCAGCAGGCCCTCGCGGCTCTTGAGGAACTGGCCGGGCGCCCAGTCCAGGCGGCGGCCGGCATGGGGGCAGATGTTGAGCCACGCGCGCACGGAGTCACCGTCGCGGTACAGCACCAGCGACTCCGCGTCGCCGTCGATCACCGCTTCGACTTCCGCGAAACCGCCATTGGGCAACCGATCAAGCGTGACCAGCGCCACACGCGCCTCAGCGCCTTCACTTGGATTTAACGAATCCATTACAACCTCGCTGGCCTGCATCGCGATACTCGGTGCCCCGCCGGATTGTAGACACGCCGCACGACATGTTCGCCCACGCCTTCCGCTTCGATCACGCCCAGTTCCAGTCGCGCGTCCGCCACGCCTTCGAGCCGCGCAAGCCGCGCCACCCGTTGGTGCGCATCGCGTTCGGCCTGGTCGGGCTGGCGTTGCTCGCGGTGATGGTGGTGTTCGGTGTCGTGGTCGGTGCGGCGATGATCGCCGCCGGCCTGCTCTACAAGCTGTGGCGCAGCCGCACAACCCCGGTGGCGCGCGACGCCAACCGGCATGTCGTCGATGGCGAGTACCGCGTGGTCGACCGTGCCTCGCTGGACGATCGCCGCGCCGCGCGCCGCTGACCGCCGCACTTCACTGCATCGCCGGCCACGCCGGCGCACACCCATTCGAGGAGCTTCCATGGCCGACGTCATCCCGGCGCCGACGCCCGTGCGCATTCCCGTTCGTGGCGGCGGGCACTTCCCGGTCCGGCGCGTGTACTGCGTGGGTCGCAACTTCGCCGACCACGCCCGCGAGATGGGCGCCACGGCGCCGGCCAGCAAGGACGAGCGCGGCCAACCCGTGTTCTTCCTCAAGCCGGCCGATGCGGTGGTGCCGGGCGGCGACGTGCCCTACCCGCCCGGCACGCAGGACCTGCACCACGAAGTCGAGCTCGTCGTCGCGCTGGGCCAGGACGCACCGCCCGGCGTGCTCGACGCGAAGGTCGCCGCACCGCTGGTGCACGCCTACGGCATCGGCCTGGACCTGACCCGACGCGACCTGCAGGCCGCCGCCAAGGCCAAGGGCCTGCCGTGGGACACCGGCAAGGCGTTCGACAACGCCGCACCGGTCAGCGAGCTGGTGCCGGCCGCCGAGGTGGGCGACCTTGCGGAGCGCACGCTGACGCTGCACGTCAACGGCGAGCGCCGCCAGCACGGCGCGTTCTCCGACCTCATCTGGGACGTGCCCGAGATCCTGCACGAACTGTCGCGCCTGTATGCACTGCGCGCCGGCGACCTGGTGTTCATGGGCACGCCGGCCGGCGTGGGGCCGCTGCAGCCGGGCGATGCGTTCGTCGCGTCCCTGGATGGCGTAGTGGAGCTGCGCGGGCAGATCACCGGGTAGTCGCCTGCCAAGCGGCGATTGCCTGTCCCGCGATATGCCGGCGCCGGGCGGTATAGTCCGCCCCAGTCCAAGGCAGGAGGCACCCATGAGCATGGTCGACGAGTTCAAGGCGTTCATCGCGCGCGGCAACGTGCTGGACCTGGCGGTCGCCGTGGTGATCGGCGCGGCGTTCGGCAAGATCGTCACCGCGCTGGTGGACGGCATCATCATGCCGATGGTGGGCATGGCGATGGGCGGCGTGGATTTCTCGCAGCTGTTCGTGTCGCTGGACGGCAACGACTACGCGACGCTGGCCGCCGCGCAGGAAGCCGCCGCACCGGTGATTACCTACGGCGCGTTCATCCAGACCATCATCGATTTCGTCCTGATTGCGTTCGTGATCTTCCTGATCGTGCGCAGCTACAACCGCATGCGCCCGCCCAAGGCCGACACGCCGGCCCCGCCGAGCGAGGACATCCTGCTGCTGCGCGAGATCCGCGATTCGCTGAAGCAGCGCACGCCATAGAGAGCGCGCCGTAAAGCCGGCGCCCGTCGCGTGACTTGAGGCACGCCAAGACCAAGCCGCGAGTTGCTACCCTCGCGGCTTCGTCTTTTCCAGGCTTGGAGTCACGAATGCGTGCACCGTTGTGGGCAACCGCCGCCACCTTGTTGATCACCCTGCAGCCGGCCCGCGTGCCTGCGCAGGAAACGTCCGTGACGCGGATCCCCGACGAGGCACTGGCCATCGCGCCGCAGCTGCGCGAAGCCGCGCTGGCCAGCCGGCTGGGCTATGAGGTCATCGAATCGCTGACGACCGAGGTCGGCCCGCGCATGGCCGGCAGCGAGGCCGACGCCCGTGCGGTGAAGTGGGCCGAGGCGAAGTTCCGCGAGCTGGGTTTCGACAAGGTGTGGCTGGAGCCGGTGACGTTTCCCAAGTGGATCCGCCGCAGCGAGTCCGCCCGGGTGCTGGGCGACAACGCGCAGCCACTCACCCTGACCGCACTGGGCGGCAGCCCGGCCGGCACCGTCGAGGGCGAGGTCGTGCGCTTTGCCGACCTGGCCGCGCTGGAAGCGGCGCCCGCCGGCTCGCTGGCCGGCAAGATCGCCTTCGTCGACTATGAAATGAAACGCGCCCGCGACGGCAGCGGCTACGGCCCCGGCTCGCGCGTGCGCAGCACCGGCCCTTCGGCGGCGATCCGCGCCGGCGCGGCCGGGTTCCTGATGCGTTCGGCCGGCACCGACTCGCACCGCCAGCCGCACACCGGCATCACCCGCTTCGACGAAGGCCTGACCCCGATCCCGTCGGCCGCGCTGTCGGTACCGGATGCCCAGCAGCTCAGCCGCCTGCTCGCGCTCGGCCCGCAGCGCGTGCACATGGCACTGGACTGCGGCTGGGACGGCGAGGCGACGTCGCACAACGTGATCGGGGAGATCACCGGCTCCGAGACGCCGGAAGAAGTCGTGCTGATCGGCGCGCACCTGGATTCGTGGGACCTGGGCACCGGCGCGGTGGACGATGCCGCCGGCGTAGGCATCACGATGGCCGCCGCCAAGCTCATCGGCGACCTGCCCCGCCACCCGGCGCGCAGCATCCGCGTGGTCGCCTTCGCCAACGAGGAACAGGGCCTGCTGGGCGGTCGCGCGTATGCCGAAAAGCATGCCGCTGATCTCACCCGCCATGTCATTGCCGCCGAGAGCGATTTCGGCGCCGGCCGCGTCTACGCCTTCGCCACCGGCGCGCCGGAATCCGCACGCGCGGCCGAAATACAGATCGCTGCCGCACTGGCGCCGCTGGGCATCGAGCACGCCCCCGGCAAGGGCGGCCCGGGCCCGGACCTGATCCCGTTCGCGCAGCGCGGCATGGCCTGGGCATGGTTGGCGCAGGACGGCACCGACTACTTCGACCTGCACCACACGCCGGACGACACGTTCGACAAGATCGACCCGGACGCGGTGGCCCAGAACGTCGCCGCCTACGCGGTGTTCGCGTACCTGGCCGCGTCCGCCGAGGGCGGCTTCGGCAGCGCGCCCAAGCCGGCCGTGGAGTAACGGCGCACCGCATCGCGGGCGGGCGTCCAGGCGCCCCGCCCCGCGGGTAAGCTGATCCCATGGTCCAGCGTTACGACGATTACGGCGACATCGCGGTCGACCCGGTCACCGGGCTCTACCGGCTGGGCGCCAACGGGCCCAGCCTGTCCACGGCGATTGCCGCCGCCGGTGCCACCAAGCGCCGCATCGCGCTGCTGCACATCGACGTGGACATGTTCCGCTCGATCAACACCAACATGGGCGAGCAAATCGGCGACCAGGCGCTGGCCGCCATCGCCCAGCGCCTGCGCAAGGCGATGCCGCGCGACGGCTGGCTATGGCGGCTGGGCAGCGACGAGTTCGTCATGGGCATCGGCTACCGACCCGGCGAACTCGACGGCGCCGCGCTGGCCGAGCTGCTGCGCGACGCGTTCGAGACGCCACTGTCGATCCCGCCCTACACGCTGCCGATGACGCTTTCCATCGGCATCGCGATCTTCCCCGACCATGCGCAGAACGCGGCGTCGCTGCTGGCCAAGGCCGAGGAAGCTTTGCGCCAGGTCAAGGAGGAAGGCCTCAACAGCATCGGCCTGTACACCGCCATGCCCGAGCGGCCGGGCGGCAACGAGGGTTTCGCCGAGCGCTTTGTCGAGGCGCTCGACAACAGCGAGCTCAAACTGTTCTACCAGCCGCTGATCAATGCACACGACGGCGGCTTGTGCGGGTTCGGTGCACTGCTGCGCTGGGACACCGCCGGTCACGGACTGCTGCGGCCGAGCCGGTTCCTCGAGGAAGTCGAACGCGTCGGCCTGTCGGCGCGGCTGGGCATCTGGGTCGCCGAGTCGGCGGTCTCGCAGGTCGCGCGCTGGCGCGCGCAGGGGCTGGACTACCTGTCGATCTCGGTGCACCTGTCGGGCGCGCTGCTGGCGCAGCCCGATTGCGTGGACCGCATCGGCGAGCTGCTGCACGGCTTCGACCTGCCCGGCGATGCGCTTGAGTTCGAAGTGTCCGAAAGCGTGCTGGCCATGGACGCGCACCAGGTCTACGACACGCTGGTGGGCCTGCGCGGGCTGGGCTCGACGCTCACGGTGCAGGACTTCGGCCTGGGTGGCCTCAGCTTCGCCGCGCTGGCGCAGTACCCGCTGGACCGGCTCAAGATCGACCGCAGTTTCATCCGCAACGTCGCCAGCGACCCGCGCAGCGCCGCCATCGTGCGCGGCATCATCGCGATGGGCCACCAGCTGGGCATGAAGGTCACGGCCAAGGGCGTGGAAAGCGAGGCCGAGCTGGGCTTCCTGCGCCGCAGCCACTGCGACTTCTTCCAGGGCTACCTCTTCAGCCAGCCGCTGCCGGCCGAGGACATGGGCGACCTGGTGCGCAAGCGCTTCCTGCTTCCCGGTGCGTTTGCCGCCACGCGGCCCGAGCGCACCCTGCTGCTGCTGGACGACGAGGAGAACGTGCTGCGCTCGCTGGTGCGGCTGTTCCGCCGCGACGGCTACAACATCCTGACGGCCAACAGCGTCAGCGAGGCCTTCGACCTGCTGGCCAGCAACAGCGCGCAGGTCATCGTCTCCGACCAGCGCATGGCCGACATGAGCGGCACCGAGTTCCTCGCCCGCGTGCGCGACCTGTATCCGGACACCATCCGCATGGTGCTGTCGGGCTACACCGACCTGGCCACCATTACCGAAGCCATCAACCACGGCGCGATCTATCGCTTCCTCACCAAGCCGTGGAACGACGACGAGTTGCGCGAGCACATCCAGGCCGCGTTCCGCACGTGGGAGCGCCGTGCCGCGGGCGAAGCGGTGTACTGACCGTCACCATGCCGTTGTAGGAGCGGCTTCAGCCGCGAACAGATCTCCAACACGAGTGTAGGAGCGACGCAAGTCGCGACCCGTGCAGGTATCCGGAGCTGCGCGGTCGCGACTCACGTCGCTCCTACAAAAGGCCGACCGCACCCATCGCGGCTGAAGCCGCTCCTACAGGGCCGCGGATGCGGGCGACGCATCGGCCGCCGGCTGCCGCACCGGCAGCACCACGCGGAACGTGCTGCCCGCGCCGGGGCGGCTGTTGAGTTCGATGCGGCCGTGGTGCTTGGCGACGATACGGTAGGCGATCGCCAGCCCCAGGCCGGTGCCGCGGCCGATCGGCTTGGTCGTATAGAACGGGTCGAAGATGCGCGCCTGCACGTCCTCGGGGATGCCGCAGCCGCTGTCGGCGACGCTCACCCACGCCTCGTCGCCGTCCACGCCGGTGGCCAGCAGGATCGTGCCGCGGTCCTCGATGGCCTGGCCGGCGTTGATCAACAGGTTCATGAAGACCTGGTTGATCTCCGAGAGGTGGCATTCCACCGGCGGCAGCTCGCCGTAGTGCTTCTCCACGCGCACCTTGTACTTGAGGTCGTTCCACACGATGTTGAGCGTGGACTCCAGGCCCTTGAGCAGGTCGGACGGGCGCATCGACTCGTTGCGGCCGACGTGCGAGAACTCCTTGAGGTCCTGCACGATCTTGGTGACGCGCTCGATGCCCTCGCGCGACTCCTCCAGCAGCTGCGGCAGGTCGCCGGTGATGAAGTCCAGGTCCAGTCGCTCGCGCATCGCCTGCATGGACGCGCGGCTGGCAACGGGATCGGGCGAATCCAGCGCCCCCTGGTAGGCCTCCACCAGCGCGAACAGCGAACCGATGTACTCCTGCAGCGTGCCCAGGTTGGAGTGCACGTAGCCGATGGGGTTGTTGATCTCGTGCGCGACGCCGGCGGCGAGCTGGCCGATCGACGCCATCTTCTCGGACTGCAGCAGTTGCTCCTGCGCACCCGCCAGGCGGCTGTAGGTGCGCTGCAGTTCGTCGTGGCGGCGCTGCAGTTCGCTCTCGCGCGCGGCGCGGGCGGTCACGTCGCTCATCACCACATAGCGGCGCCACGGCTGCCCCGCGACGCTGCTGAATACCTTGACCTCCAACACGCGCGAGGCATCGCGCGTCTCGATCTCGCCGATCCAGCGGCCCTCGTGGCCGGCGACCTCCCACGCCGCGTCCGGCACGCAGGCCAGCAGGCGCGCGGGGTCGGGATCGGGGGTGTCGGGGTGGAGCAGCGCGGCCAGCGCGCGTGCACGCTGGTTGCTGTGGGTCAGTCCGCCGTCGGGCGAGACCAGCAGCACCGCGGTGTCGGCCACGTCCAGCGCCCAGAGCATGTCATCGCTCCAGGCAGCGCGGTCGGCAGGGGGGGTGTTCGAGGTGGGAAGCGGAGTCCGGGGGTCGTTCATCCGATACCGAGGCAGCGTGCTTGCGGGCGGGCGCCCGCATGTCCAGCGGCATCGTACACGCCGGTGGACTCCACGCGGCCCAGGTGTCGCAGGGCCCAGGTCACTTCACGCCGGCGCCGCGAGAGCAGCACGCTGTTGGCGCGGTTGAGTTCGCTCAGCATCGCCACGCGGTCGCTGGCATGGCCTTGCAGCGGTTGCGACTCGACCCGGCGCAGCGCCACCAGCTTGGCCTGGGTCGAGTTGAGCAGCGCATCGACGTCGTGCTCCAGCAGCGCGCGGCGTTCGGCCTGCAGCGCCTGCTCCAGGCTGTCCAGGGCATCGGCCACCACCGCCGGGTGCACCGCTTCGGGGTGCGGCGACACGGCGGAGGTGGACAATGAACGGTTCATGGCGGCCTGGTGCATGGGGGCACTCACTGGGTCAGGGCGTTCTCGAGGTCCAGCATCCGGGTGGCGATCTGCTGGGGATCCACGCGGTAGTTGCCATCGGCGATCGCCGCGCGGATCTCGTTGACGCGGGCGACGTCGAGCCCGGCCGGGGCCGAGCCCAGCTCGCGCTGCAGTGCCTGCAGGCCGGCGGCTTCGCCGGTCAGCCGCATGGTGTCAGCCGCGGTCGGTGCCGTTACCGGCTTCGTGCGGTCTTCGCCCGCGCGCTGCGCCGGTCCGGTCGTGGCCAGGTCCGCCGGCCGCGAGGGAGGCAGTCCGCCATCGATCTTGTGGGTCATTTCACGCTCCTGGTGACTCGGTCGACCACGCTAACGGCCGCCCCACCGGGAACTTTAGAGCAAACATGAACGGCCGCGGCACCGCGCGGCCTGCGCGGTGGCCCGGCCGGAAACGGCCGCGATCGGGGCGAGGTCATCGCACCTCCACCACCCCGGCCCCGACAACCCGGCCCCGCACGACGCGGCGCGATTCGGTGTTCTCCACCGATACCGTGCCGCCGGCGCCCGGCTGGCCGAGCACGCGGCCGGCCACGCGAACCTCGACCCCGCCGATGCGCGACAGCAGCACGACCGGGTCGCCACGTCGCAGCAGTTCGCCTGCAGCAACGTCCTCGCGCGTGGGCGCATCGCCCGGCGCCAGGCCGTGCCGCGCGATCTGCCCGACAAGCTCGGCCGGGTCGGCGAACCCCGACCCCTGCGCATCGGCCATGTCGCGCCGCTGCACGGTGATGTCGTCGGCAGTAATCGGCTGGCCTGCCTTCACGGAATCCCTGAGCACCGCCACCTCACGCACGTCGCGCACGCGCACGGGGACGAACATCTGCCATCCTGGCGCATCCGTGCAGCGCACCTGCACGCTGCGGCGGCTGACCGGCACCGCCTGCAGCGGCTGCATGCAGGCGGCCATGCGCAGGCGGCTGTCGACGGTGGCCTCGGCGGTGGACGCATCCGCGCCGACGGCGGCGAGCGCGGCATCGCGGATGGCGTCGGGCGGTGTGAAGTCGGCGGCGTGTGCGTTCGCACCTATGACTGCGAGGACCAGCAGCGCGATGCATGCGGGCCACCGGATCGATTTCAGCAGGGAGAAGTGCAGTGCCATGCCGGAGTGGAGGCAAGGCATGTGCCACGCCGCATGCCAGCTTCTGCAGGAGCGGCTTCAGCCGCGAAGCCAGGATTGCATGCCTCTGTAGGAGCGGCTTCAGCCGCGAAGCCCGGTCGCCGTGTTGTTTCGTGATCGTTGTAGGAGCGACGTGAGTCGCTCCTACAGGGTCAATGGTGGGTCCGGGCCACCGGGCTTCGCGGCTGAAGCC
>NZ_JAINZW010000039.1 GCF_020026895.1 Novilysobacter selenitireducens | reverse complement strand
CATCCTACGAGCACACTTTATTCGTCCTCTCCTCAACAAGAAAGCGTCGGAGAGACCTCTTTTTGGTCTCCTTTCGACGCTCTATCAACCGGAACCTGAGCACCTGGAGCCCGACTCTCCACTGCAAAAAGAGCTCATCGAGTTTTTCGAGGAGAAAAGAGACACTCTTCTCATGCACACCTCCATTGAAGAGGACCTGCCTGTGTTCGTGTATTGCTTCCACCGAAAACGACTATTGGGCCCACCGGAACTGATCATCAACGACCTCTATAATACCGCATTGAACAAGGC
>NZ_JAINZW010000038.1 GCF_020026895.1 Novilysobacter selenitireducens | reverse complement strand
AGGGGGGATTGTCAGCCAGATGCTGGTTGAGCTAGCGGCAGCTACCTTAGCCATGGCGAGCTAAGGTGGCTATCCTTAACTGCCTACGAGATGTTTCAGTTTAGCGTCGGCGCCTGAGGTGGCGCCGCTGACTCAGCTGTGTACCGTCACTGCATGCCTGAGGCAGAACAATACCGCCGGGTTTACGTTCCTCAGTGTCCGGTCCACGCTAACCGCATCTCGCCTAGACCGGCAGCTGCTCCGATACCAGACCATTTGCCGTTGCGATAGAGTATTTTTTTTTGCCGTTCTC
>NZ_JAINZW010000037.1 GCF_020026895.1 Novilysobacter selenitireducens | reverse complement strand
TGGTTTCATTGGGGGTACTTTGATTCTCAGATCTCAAGCGCAGGCTAACGTTCCCCCAACACTTGAATCGTCGTTGGCCTGGTGCCCGTCGAACTTTAACGAGGAAAAAAACGCTAATCGAAGTGCCGTCTCGCCGCTGAGCGAGTTGAGAGCGTCATACGTCCACTGCGACCTCCCGCGTTGACTACACTGACTCCTGAATGATGAAACTCCACTTGTAGCAGTGTGATTTCCCGAAGTAATGCGAGGTGGCCAATATCTGAGTGCTCTAGTACTTTGCCACGCGCCTCCT
>NZ_JAINZW010000036.1 GCF_020026895.1 Novilysobacter selenitireducens | reverse complement strand
GTGGCCCGCTGCGCGAAGGGAACGGCCTGGCCGGCATGCGCGAGCGCATCGGTACCGCGGTGGACGGCGACGACCTGACCTGTGGCGGCCGTCGCCGAACACCGTGTCCATCTTCGGCGATCGCCTGGACGAAGAGGGCTCGAACGGTTCTCGGGAATGGCCGTTCAGGCCGATGTTGCCGGAGGCGGCGGCCAGAGCGCGTCGGCGACGCGGTCGTCGGGTCGCAATACGGGCAGGGCGCCGCCAATGCGGCCGGCCAGCTAGGCGGCGCGGCGGTGCAGGCGGGCCTTTT
>NZ_JAINZW010000035.1 GCF_020026895.1 Novilysobacter selenitireducens | reverse complement strand
TTCTCTCTGATTTTCGCTTCCTATACGTCGGCGTGCTAGCTAACAACGGAAACCAGTGCTTTACAGTCAACGTGCATGGAACCAGGCCGAGGATGGCGATCGCGTCGAGTCTACCTACTCTGTGGCTCGTTCAGAGACACCTTCAGACTATAGCAAACGCGCTTGGGACTCGACCGCGTCGCTCGACGAAGACATGATCCAGGACCGGCCGGACTCGTACGCCCCATCCTCACACACGCACAACGCCTTTGGAGACCACGCACACGATACCGTGGATACGCTGCAAACAGAA
>NZ_JAINZW010000034.1 GCF_020026895.1 Novilysobacter selenitireducens | reverse complement strand
AGAATCGGAAATCCAGCCTCTTCACTGGTCGAGCATGCACAATCTCCATGATCCCGCTCTCTTTGTCTGGGAATAAACCAGCGAGGTTGGGTAAGATCCTCGTGTCAGCCCATAATTCGTCCGAGGGGCGTTCTTTGGGTGCTGGACAGCGCCAGCCGAGTGAGGTGACCTTCTGCATGCACGGTGCTGAGAAGATGTGATACACGTCTATTGATGATGTTCTGCAGTGACACCGCACGTACAGCTCCCTCAATCTTTGCGTCGAGAGTCGAGCGAGGAAATCCAACGTCGG
>NZ_JAINZW010000033.1 GCF_020026895.1 Novilysobacter selenitireducens | reverse complement strand
TTCTCCTATTTCCAATCATCCCTTTCCCAGTCCTACCAAACCCCTCGATTCCTCCGTAGAAGTGCTCTCTATCTAGTCTTGTCTGGGCCCCAATGGTTGCAACAACATGCTTTTCTATCATCACCCTTGTCCTCGTCATCACTACATCGTTCTCGCATCTTCTCACTTCTCTCTCTCCCTCGGCACTATTCCAATCCAATAGACCTAGACCCGACTGCTCAACAATCGACGTTTACTCGGAGACTGTTTGCCATTCGGTGCCCAAACTGGGCAATCCCACTCGTTTTTGGAC
>NZ_JAINZW010000032.1 GCF_020026895.1 Novilysobacter selenitireducens | reverse complement strand
TCAAGTTGGCAGGACGAAGGGCTCGCCCGAATGGCCCGGCGATGTGGATACAATTTGGACAAGATGCTGGACATGCAAACGCGACTTGAGACGGCGTTTCCCGTCTCATTCGTCGAGAGCGATTTCTGTTGGGATTGGCTCGCGTTCAACGATTTCAAACTTGACGTGACGCTGAACCATGTGTTGAATATTCCGCCAGGGTTTCTCTCCTGGAGCGAGGACGATAAAAAAGGCTATCTATTTATGATGCGAGGGGCGATGCACAGAGGGGAAGACTCATTCTTAGAGCATT
>NZ_JAINZW010000031.1 GCF_020026895.1 Novilysobacter selenitireducens | reverse complement strand
CTGGCCCCGACTCAGCGACCTCGATTGTCGTTGCCGGGGCCGAGCTGCCGGTGCTGGCCGTCGTGCTCACCTCCCTTGCCAGCGGTTTCCAATCTCCAATAAGTCTGGAAAGGTCAACCCGGGGCCGCAGCGGCGCATAGTGCTGGCCACCAACGTCGCCGAGACCTCGCTGACGGTGCCGCGCATCCGCTACGTGGTCGAGGTGGGACGCGGCAATGCAGGCGATGTGGATGCCGTGGACGGCGGGGTCGATGTCGTGGGTGCCGGCGTGGTCGGACGTGGACCGGGTGAT
>NZ_JAINZW010000030.1 GCF_020026895.1 Novilysobacter selenitireducens | reverse complement strand
GGCAGTGGCGGTGCGTCGTCTACCTCTTGTGGCGCAGCATCGCCATTGGAATAATGGATAATGCGTGTTTTCGGTAGGTCAAAGTGCTCTATGACGCCATCGTATTCAGTTAGAAAGCCGCCTTCTGGGGGCATTTCCTGACGAAGTGTCACGGAGGTACGAGCCACGGGAGCCGAACTCACCTGAGGAGCTTCGGCTTCATCAACCTTATTCTCGGCGCCTCCGTACTCTTCTTGCAGCCTTTTACGGACTTGCAAGCCAAGTATCAATTTCGACCAACTTCGGAGCACACG